>JANNXP010000210.1:0-26500 GCA_031409615.1 Haliea sp.
AACCAATCCCCCGGACCGTGGGTTTGGGTGTGGGTTGTCAATTTCGTGGGCTAGTATGGGGTGCCCCCCATGGGGGAAGCCGGCTAATTGCACACCCGACACCCAATCCCGCTAGCAAGAACGATCTGCCAGCCCAAGCATACCCGACGCCCGATCCCGCCAGTCCGAATGCTCAGCCGCGAGCCAACCGGACAGACGTTCCAGTAAACAACCTGTGAGGCTTAGACCGCTAGTCCTCCTTGCCCAGCCAGTTGTAGACCAGACCAGCCAGCGCCGCACCGACGATGGGTGCAAGCCAGAACAGCCACAGCTGGGAAATCGCCCAGCTACCCTGGAACAGCGCCACACCGGTGCTGCGCGCCGGGTTAACCGAAGTGTTGGTTACCGGAATGCTGATCAGGTGGATGAGGGTCAGCGCCAGACCGATGGCAATCGGAGCCAATCCTGCAGGCGCGCGTTTATCGGTGGCACCCAGAATGATAATCAGGAACATGAAGGTCATCACAACCTCGGTGACCAGGGCTGACTGCAGGCTGTAACCACCGGGAGAGTGCTCACCAAATCCGTTGGAGGCAAAACCCGCCGTCACATCAAAGCCCGCCTGGCCGGAGGCGATCACATACAGTATTGCGCCGCCCGCCAGACCCCCGAGCACCTGCGCTACAACATAGGGTACCAGCTCTGCGGCGGGGAAACGTCCGCCCACCATCAAACCAATAGATACCGCCGGGTTGAGGTGACAGCCAGAAATATGGCC
Source organism: Haliea sp. (assembly GCA_031409615.1). Classification (GTDB taxonomy): domain Bacteria; phylum Pseudomonadota; class Gammaproteobacteria; order Pseudomonadales; family Halieaceae; genus Marimicrobium. The sequence continues at coordinate 758 of JANNXP010000210.1, forward strand.
GATCGCGAACGCCATCGTCAGCACGGTGAGGCCGAAGGCCAGCGAGACGCCCAGCAAGCCGATACCCACATCGGGAAACGCCGCGGCGAGGACGGCGCTGCCGCAACCGCCCAGCACCAGCCAAAAGGTACCGATAAACTCTGCGCCCAGCTTCTTGCTCATGCCCATGACGGCTTCTCCGTTTGATGTGTAGTTGCTTGTAATCGCTTATGCTTACTTATGTTTGCTTCTAGGTACGTACTCGCATACGCACTGAATCCTAGCATAGGTCGGTGAAAACGCGAGCGGCAAAACCGACCCGATTGGGTAGGCTGTTGACGAGAGTCCCGGTCAGGCCCTGCGCCAGTTGGCACAGCCCTTTTGCCCCGGCCCCGAGGCGACACAGAGTTCAATTTCGCGCAGGTCATCCCCGGCGCTGTCTTCCAGCAGTCGCTGTAACAGATAGCGCGAGAACTCCTCAACGGTGGCGTTGCGAATGGGCAATACGAGGGTGTCGCACTGCAGAAACAGCATCTCCTGGCCACTGTGCGTTACACGATAACAAGCGCCGGACTCAGCTATCTGCTGGTGCGGAGACTCACCGGCCAGCAGCATATACTCATCCAGAGCAGCGCAGAGTCGGGCCAGGCGCCCCTTGTACAGGTTGTAATCCGCCGAGAAGCCATTGGTGCCCATTGGGGCCACAATTTTTGCCGAGACCGAGTAGTTGTGGCCGTGCAAACGTTCCCGTTCAGTGGCAGAGAAGATGGTGTAATGGGCCGCCGAAAACTTGTGGCTTTCCTTATCGATATACAGTGTGGTCAAGTGTTCCATGGGGACAGTCTAACGGAGGCGTACCTTGACGTCACCGACGAAATCACGGAGCCTCTTGCAGTGTGGAATGTACGCTGCCCGATCGTGCGGCATTATGGGCATTAAGGACTCAGGACATGAAAGTAGCCATCATCACCGGTGCCAGCGCGGGTATCGGCAACGCCACTGCCACCGCCTTCCTCAATGAGGGCTTCGCGGTGTACAACCTGGCGCGCCGGGTGTGCCCGGTCCAGGATGTCACCAGTATCGCCTGTGACCTGACCAGCGAAACCGCTACCGCCAGTGCCGTTGACGCCCTGGCAAAGGCCCTGGCGGGCTGCGGTGAAGTGGCGCTGGTGCACAATGCCAGCCAGATGTGCAAGGACAGCGCTAACCACTGTGCCAGCGACAGCCTGCGCCAGGTCCTGGCGATCAATGTCATCGCGGTGAACAGCCTCAATCAGCGCCTGCTGCCCCTGCTACCGAGGACCTCGAGCGTGCTGTATGTCGGCTCAACCCTGGCGGAAAAGGCGGTGCCGGGCGCCTTCAGCTACGTGGTCAGCAAACACGCCCAGCTGGGCATGATGCGCGCCACCTGCCAGGACCTGATGGGCAGCGGCATTCACACGGCCATGATCTGCCCCGGCTTCACCGCTACAGAAATGCTGCGCACCCATCTGGGCAATGACCCGGAAGTGGAGGCGGCAGTGGCTGGCATGAACAGTTTCAATCGCCTCATCGAACCCGATGAGATCGCCGAGTTGATCCGCTGGGCCCACCACAATCCGGTGATTAATGGCGCTGTATTGCACGCCAACCTCGGCCAGAAAGAAAACTGAAACATGATAGCCAGCAAACTGCCCACTTTAGGCACCACAATCTTCACCCGTATGTCGGCTCTCGCAAATGAGTGCAATGCCCTCAACCTGTCCCAGGGCTTCCCTGATTTCGATGCCCCACAGGCCCTGCTGGAAGCGATGGCCAGACACGTCAGGGCCGGACACAATCAATACGCGCCCATGGCGGGGTTGCCCTCTCTGCGCGAACAAATCGCCGCGCAGTTGTTGCGACACCGGGGCATCAGCTGCGATGCCGACAGCGAAATCACTGTGCTGCCCGGTGCGACCGAGGGCATCTTCTGTGCCGTCATGGCCTGCATTCGTCCCGGCGATGAAGTCATCGTGTTTGACCCCTGTTACGACAGCTATGAGCCGGCCATTGTGCTGGCCGGTGGCCGCGCTATCCATATACCACTGGCGCTGCATAACTTCGGCATTGACTGGCAGCGAGTGGCAGCGGCGATCACAGCGCGCACGCGCCTGATCATGGTCAATTCGCCGCACAATCCCAGTGGAGCAACGCTAGCGGTGGAGGATCTGTTGCAGTTGCAAGCGCTGGCAGAACAGCACAATCTGCTAGTCATCAGCGACGAGGTCTACGAGCACCTGGTATTCGACGGGCAGCAGCATCAGAGTGCGCTGCAATTTGACGCACTGCGCAGGCGCAGTTTTGTACTGTTCTCCTTCGGCAAGACGTTCAGTGTCACCGGCTGGAAGACCGGCTACTGTGTTGCGCCAGCGGCCCTCACCACGGACTTGCGCAAGGTGCACCAGTTTGTCTGTTTTGTGGCGGTAACACCGGTGCAATACGCGCTGGCCGACTTTATGGCGGATGAGCCCGATTATCCTGCCACGCTGCCTGCCTTCTACCAGCGCAAACGGGACCTGTTCTGCGATGCACTGAAAAACTCCAGATTCAAGGTTACACCCAGTGCCGGCACCTATTTTCAATTGCTCGACTACAGCGCGATCAGCGCAGTGCCCGACGCCGCATTGGCCGTGGACTTGACCCGCCAGCACGGTATCGCCTCTATCCCTATTTCACTTTTTTACGAGGAACCGCCCACTCAGCACTATCTGCGTTTTTGTTTCGCCAAGAATGACGATGTACTGATTGAAGCGGCTGCACGCCTATGCGCAATCTAGCGGTCACCCTTGTCCAATGTGAACTGGCCTGGGAACAACCTGAAGACAACCGGCGCCAGATCGGGGCGCTTATCGATCAGCTCGACGGGCCCACCGACCTCATCGTGCTGCCTGAAATGTTCACCACCGGTTTTTCGATGAACGCCTTGGGCAATGCCGAGGAGCCTGGCGGAGCTACCGAGCGATGGATGATGAACGTCGCCCGGGAACGCGACTGCGCCGTGACTGGCAGCATCGCGGTGCGCGAGGGTAACGGCGTCTACAATCGCATGCTGTTTGTCACCCCCACGGGCGTACAGCACTATGACAAACGTCACCTGTTTCGCATGGCGGGCGAGGATCAGCGCTACCAGAGCGGCCAGGAGCGAGTTGTTGTTGCGTGGCGCGACTGGCGCATCAATCTGCAGGTCTGCTACGACCTGCGCTTCCCCGTGTTCAGCCGCAACCGTGAGGATTACGACCTACTGCTCTACGTCGCCAACTGGCCGCAGCAGCGCCGCTACCACTGGCGCCAATTGCTCATCGCCAGGGCCATTGAGAACCTCGCCTGCGTGGTGGGTGTTAATCGTATTGGAGCAGACGCCAGGGGCCTTAGCTACAGCGGGGACAGTCTGGCGGTTGCCGGCGACGGTACGATTTTGCTGGATGCCCTGAGCGCAAACGGCGCCGCCCAGGTTGTTCTGGACGGCGTGGCATTGCACGCCTATCGTCGCGAGTTTCCCTGCCAGATGGACGCAGACCACTTTCAACTGGAGTGACCAAGCCGGCAGTTAAGCGTGAATCACCAGCCCAGTGCCTCTTTCACAAAAGGGATAGACAGGGCTCGCTGCTGGGCGAGCGACGCCTTGTCCAGCACATCCAGCACCTCCAATAACTGCCCCATCGCACGGGGCGCACGACTGACAATATAGCTGGCGACGCCAGGCGACAGTGTTAACCCTCTGCGGGTGGCGCGAAATTGCAAAATAGCGGCTTTGTCGGCGTCATCACCCTGCGCCAACTGGTAGACAATGCCCCAGGACAAGCGCGAGCGCAGATCCGCCAGATTCACTGTCAGGGCACGCGGAGCGGCGTTGCCGGCTACCACCAAATGGCAGCCCCGCTGGCGCGCGTTGTTGTAAAGGTTGAACAGGGCCAGCTCCCAGTCGGCATCGCCGAGCACCGCATGAATGTCGTCGATACAGACCCGATCCACGCGCTCCACGCCCTGCAATACGTCACCGGCAGGGTACTGGCGCAACTCGGCCAGCGGCAAGTAAAGTGTTTCTGCCGCTACCACATGGCAACTGGCCTGCAACAGATGAGACTTTCCGCTTCCAGCTGATCCGTACAGGTAGATGATGGCTTCGCCGCCGGGCTCCAGTTGGTTTTGCAGGGCCCGCACCAGCGGCTGTACTTTCTCCAGCGCCAGAAAATTCTCGAAGGTGGCATCGTCGCGCAGATGCACTGCCAGCGACAGCTGCTGTGGCTGCCCCGCTACCGCCTGCGCCGTGGCATCTACTTCCGCCACTGGTAGTTCAGCTGCGCACTTGGCTGAATCTCAGGCGCAGGCGCAGACACTGGCTCAGTCGCACTGTCAGTCGCACTGTCAGGCGCAGGCCCCGGTGCATCCATAGCAGGCGCAGACTCGGTCACAGCCAGCGGCACCGGCACCAATCGGCTGTTGAGCTCGATCGTGGCGGCCAGTTGCGTGGCATCAGCCTGCGCCTGCAGGCGCAGATCAATGCGGTCGCCCTGTATCTTCTCAATGTTGGCATAATCGACCAGTTCCAGACCCCCCAGCCATTTCACGATGGCCGCGTAGTCTGCATAGCTCGACACGCCGCTGACCGATATGCGGACGCCGCTCGCACCCCCACCCGTGGGCGCCACTGCATAACGAGCAGCCAATCCACCCGCGACGACGTCTACCCCTTCGCGCAAAAACATCGGCAGGTCCGACACCGTGACAGAACGGTTAATATGCTCATCCTGATGCAAATAACTCCATTCCCCAAGGGACTGACCCTCGCTCGGGCTCGCCAGGCGGCCCACGACAATATCGCCTGCATTGTAACGGACCGAAGCCGCCTGAATGACAGTGGCATCCAGGCGCCAGGCATCATCGAGACTCACCGCCGCTGTATCCGCCAAGTCAAACACCGGGAGTTGCACTGGCACGCCGCGCCGGGAAAAAGCCTCCACCAGCATTTGCGCCTGCTGCGGTGCGCTGTCCCTATTGATGAAATGCCTGCCCTGCTCATCCTCCACTACGACCCAGGCCAACACTGTCGGCCGATTCGCCGTCCACAGGGGCGCGCCCGCCCGCTTCACCAAATTGGTCACGTAAGAGCCATCAAATTCAAGGCGCAGGGAAAGCCCCGCTGAGGATGTTGCACCGCGCTCATAGGAGTACTGCTGCACACGGTTGCGGGCATCGTCCAGCGCCGCCACAATGACCGGCTTTTGCAGCAACTCTCTGGAACCCGACACTTTCACCAGCACCTCAGCCAGTGCTTCGCGGGACGCTGCCGTCAGTGTCTCGGAACTCTGGTTGGCCACGGGCACACTCGCCGAGTGCAGGTCCGCAACGACCTCCGCCCGCGCACTCCCCGCGACCAGAACCAGCAGTGCCCACATCAATGCCACGCGCGTTTTTCCCACAGCATTCTCCAACGGTCAACAGCAAGCGCGCATTGTAGCAGCACTGACCCGCACCGGGCATAGTCGCAATACGATGCTGCCAACACAATGGTGCCAACACAATGGGTGCGCTGGCGCAGCATGCACGATAAAATGCGGGGCGACACCCCCGACCAAACTGCTACCGGATGCCATACCATGAGCGACAACCAAGGGAAGACCACCCTGAGCTACAAGGACGCGGGCGTTAACATTGACGCCGGCAATGCACTGGTCGAGCGTATTAAAAAAGTCTCGGCTCGCACCGCGCGTCCCGAAGTCATGGGCGGCCTGGGGGGGTTCGGCGCCCTGTGTGAGATCCCCGCCGGTTACCGGCAGCCAGTACTGGTATCAGGCACCGATGGCGTGGGCACTAAACTGCGCCTGGCCATGGATATGGGTATTCACGATACGATCGGTATTGACCTGGTAGCCATGTGCGTGAATGATCTGATTGTGGCCGGCGCAGAACCCCTGTTTTTCCTTGATTACTACGCGACCGGCGCGCTCAACGTAGATACCGCCGCGGCGGTGGTCACCGGCATCGGCAAAGGCTGCGAGCTAGCCGGCTGCGCCCTGGTCGGCGGCGAGACGGCCGAAATGCCCGGCATGTACCACGGCGAGGATTACGACCTGGCGGGATTCTGTGTCGGCGTCGTGGAGAAATCAGAGATTATCGATGGCAGCAGCGTGAGCACCGGTGATGTGTTGCTGGGTATTGCCAGCAGCGGGCCGCACTCCAATGGTTATTCACTGATCCGCAAAATTCTCGAGGTGAACGCCTCTGACCTGCAACAACCGATGGGCGCCACGACGCTCGGACAGGCCCTGCTGACGCCCACCACCATTTACGTGAAAGCGATGCTGGAATTGTTCCAGGAAGTGCGGGTAAAAGCCCTGTCCCATATCACCGGCGGCGGTCTGCTGGAAAATATCCCCCGGGTTCTGCCCAAGAACTGCAACGCCCTTATCGACACTGGCAGCTGGCAGTGGCCCGAGATTTTTCAGTGGCTGCAGGCTAACGGCAACATCGAGACGACCGAGATGTATCGCACCTTTAACTGCGGGGTTGGCATGGTGCTGTGTGTGGCACCACAGGATGTCGAGAAGTCCCTGTCGATGCTGACGGCGGCGGGACACCGTGCCTGGAAGATCGGGCGCATTGCCGCCGGAGATAACCGGGTAGAACTGCTGTCATGAGCGCACCGGCGCTGCCGCGACTGGCCATTCTGATCTCCGGGCGCGGCTCCAACCTGCAGGCGTTTATCGACGCCTGCGCCAGCGGTACATTAGCCGCGCAGATCAGCCTCGTCATCAGCAATAATCCGGGAGCAGCCGGGCTGCAACGCGCAGCACATGCCGGTCTCACCACGCGCTGTATCGATCATCGCGACTACAGTACGCGTGAAGAATTTGATAGGGAGTTGGTGCACGAACTTCATGCTCACGCAGTGGACCTGGTGGTGCTGGCGGGTTTCATGCGTATCCTGACGCCCGTATTGATTGAACCGTTTATCGGTCGCCTACTGAACATCCATCCATCGCTGTTACCGAAGTATCCAGGGCTGCACACCCACCAACGCGCACTGGATGCCGGCGATAAGGACGCGGGGGCGACAGTACATTTCGTCACGCAGCAACTGGATGGCGGACCACCGGTTCTCCAGGCCCGTGTGCCGGTCGTGCCTGGCGATACCGCCGACACGTTGGCAGCGAGAGTCTCTGCGCAGGAGCACAGTATTTACCCCCTTGCCGTGCGCTGGCATTTGCACGGTCGCCTCGCACTGACCGACGAGGGAGCAACCCTAGACGGCAAAGCGATTCCCGCAACTGGCATCCAGTACTCGTGCGATCTGCGCTAGCGGTATTGTTGCAGCAGCTTGTTTTCTCGGGACTCAACCCAGGAATCACATTGGCGACACAGACATCCTCTGTTCATTACCGCCATCGGCTCCGGCCAAACAGTGACATCGCCTGTTCATTGCTGCCATCGGCTCCGGCCGGGAAGGCCTTTTCGCCTGCTTCCCCGATACTCGCATGCGAAAAGGCCTTCCCGACCGGATCCTTACTCAGGCTACCTGTATGGAACATCTATCCGTGTGTTCGTATGAACCATTGGTTCGAGTGCTAGCACGGCGCGAGGGTTTGGGTGTCGGGTGTGCAATTCGTTGGCGAGTATCGGGGAAGCCGGCGAATTGCATACCCGACGCCCGAACCCGCTTGCCGGAACGGCCCGCCAACCCATGCATACCCGACGCCCGAACCCGCTATCAAGCCTTGGGCAGCGTAACGCCCCGTTGGCCCTGGTACTTGCCGCCGCGGTCTTTGTAACTCACCTCGCACACCTCATCAGACTCGAAGAACAGCATCTGCGCCACACCTTCATTGGCATAGATTTTCGCCGGCAGCGTGGTGGTGTTGGAGAATTCCAGGGTGACATGTCCCTCCCACTCCGGCTCCAGCGGCGTGACGTTCACAATGATGCCACAGCGGGCATAGGTGGACTTGCCCAGGCAAATGGTCAACACATTGCGCGGGATGCGGAAATATTCCACGGTACTGGCCAAAGCAAAGGAGTTTGGCGGGATGACACAGACATCACCGACCACATCGACGAAACTGCCTTCATCAAAATTCTTGGGATCGACCGTCGCCGAATTGATATTGGTGAACACCTTGAACTCGCGGGCACATCGCACATCGTAGCCGTAACTGGACGTACCATAGGAAATCAGTCGTGCGCCACCGTTGGCGCGTACCTGGCCGGCCTCGAAGGGCTCGATCATGCCGTGCTCGGTGGCCATTTTGCGAATCCATCTGTCTGCTTTGATACTCACGCTGTAGTCACCTGTTCGCCACCTGTTGTTGGACTCAGTTCGCCTCAGTCATCAGAAATTTTTATCTCGGGAAATTGGCGCACGCCGCTATCGCTCTGCCCCGCCAGTGCCTTCTGCACTGCCGCCGCGGCCTCGACATAGAGTTTGGCCTCTGCTGATTCCGGTGCGGCAATCACCGTAGGACGTCCGGCATCGGTCTGCTGCCGTATCGACAGGGTCAGCGGTAAACTGGCCAGCAGTGGCACGCCGTAATCCTTGGCAATACGATCGCCGCCATGTTCGCCAAAAATGTGCTCGCGGTGCCCGCACTGGCTACAGATGTGCACCGACATGTTCTCTATGATCCCCAACACAGGGACATCCACTTTGCGGAACATCTCAATCCCTTTGCGCGCATCCAGCAGCGCAATATCCTGCGGGGTAGTGACGATCACCGCACCCGATACCTTGGCCTTCTGCGACAGGGTCAGCTGAATATCGCCGGTACCCGGCGGCATATCGATCACCAGGTAGTCCAGTTCGCCCCACAAGGTTTGTTCCAGCATTTGCGCCAGTGCACCACCGGCCATGGGTCCACGCCACACCATCGGCGTGCGGTCATCCACCAGGTATCCCATCGACATGGTCTTAAGGCCATATGCCTCCACCGGCAGCAGATACTGTCCACCCTGCTGCTCAGGCCGCTGGCCAACCGGGATACCCAGCATCAGCTGCTGACTGGGTCCGTAGATGTCCGCATCCAACAGTCCGACGCGCGCGCCCAGCGCCTTGAGAGCCAGGGCCAGATTAACGGCCGTGGTGGATTTGCCCACACCGCCTTTGCCGGAGGCGATCGCAACAATGTGTTTAATCTGGTTCATGGGTACCTGTACAACGCGTGGGCTTACACTGGGTCCCGAGTCCGAGACCATGGGCCGACATTTTTCCGGCTCGCTAGTATAGGCACATGCTATGCGTTCAACAATGCCGCAATGGCTCGCAGCGATGGTAGCAACGCCGGGTGAAAACCCTGAGTAAAAACGCTATAGTGTCGGCCCTTTTTCCGAAACAGAAAATCACCATGGCGGCACCACGCAAGATCCTGGTCACCAGCGCATTGCCCTATGCCAATGGATCACTGCATCTGGGACATCTGCTGGAACAGGTGCAGACTGATATCTGGGTGCGCTTCCAGAAATCCCGGGGTCACCATTGTATTTATGTGTGTGCCGATGACGCACATGGCACTGCCATCATGCTCACGGCAGAAAAACGTGGCATTAGCGCCGAGCAGCAGATTGCCATGGTCAAGGAGGAGCACGAGCGCGACAGCGCCGGCTTCCTCATCGGCTTTGACAATTTCCACACTACCCACAGCGAGGAAAATCGCTTCTGGTGCGAGACCATCTACCAAACCCTTAAGGATCATAACCACATCGCCACGCGGGCTATTGTCCAGGCCTTCGATCCCGAGAAGCAACTGTTCCTGGCGGATCGTTTCATCAAGGGTACCTGCCCCCGCTGTAAAGCAGCGGATCAGTACGGTGACAATTGTGAGGCCTGCGGCGCCACCTATAGCCCGATGGATTTACTCAATCCAGTGTCGGCGATTTCCGGTGCCAAACCCATTGAGAAGGAGTCCGTACATTTCTTCTTCAAGCTCCCCGAGTTCGAGGCCATGCTCAAGCAGTGGCTGGCCTCAGACACACTGCAAGTGCAGGTCACGAACAAACTGCGGGAGTGGATAGAAGTCGGGCTGCAGGAGTGGGATATCAGTCGCGACGCACCCTACTTCGGATTCGAAATACCCGGCGAGCCGGGCAAGTACTTTTACGTCTGGCTGGATGCGCCGATTGGCTACATCGCCAGCTTTCAGAATTATTGCGATCGTACCGGGCACGCCTTCGACGAATACTGGCAGCTCGGCGGCGACACAGAGCTGTACCACTTCATCGGCAAGGACATCATCAACTTCCATGGCCTGTTCTGGCCTGCCATGCTGCACTCTGCCCGATTGCGCGCGCCGACTGCCATCCACGCCCACGGTTTCCTGACGGTCAACGGCACCAAAATGTCCAAGAGCCGGGGCACCTTTATAAAGGCCAGTACCTACCTGGAATACCTGGACGCGGAATACCTGCGCTACTATTTCGCCGCCAAGCTCAATGCGTCCGTGGACGATATCGACCTCAATCTGGAGGACTTCGTACAACGGGTCAATTCCGATGTCGTGGGCAAGGTCGTCAATATTGCCAGCCGGTGTGCCGGCTTTCTGCATAACAGTTTTGACAATCGTATGTCCGAGCAGTGCGCAGAGCACGCACTGGTGCAAGAGTTCATCGATCAGGGCACCCGCATCGCCGCATTGTACGAACAACGAGAATTCAACAAGGCTATGCGCGAGATCATGGCCCTGGCCGATCGGGCCAATCAATACATTGACGAAAAGAAACCCTGGGCACTGGCCAAACAGGCAGGAACCGAACAGGACGTACACGCGGTATGCAGCGTCGGCATCAATCTGTTTCGCGTACTGATGACCTATCTTGCGCCGGTGCTGCCAGCCATGGCGGAAAAAGCGGCGACGTTTCTGCGCTGCTCACTTGACTGGACCGCGCTGGCAGCTCCACTGACGGGACACCAACTGGCCAGGTTCGAGCCACTGATCACGCGGGTCGACAGCAAACAGGTGGCGGCCATGCTGGCAGCCAGCACCGACGAACAGGCAGCGCAGGCAGAACCTGCAACTGCACCTCCTGTCCGCGTGAACGGGGCACCGGCGCCCGGTGCCACTATCGAGTACGAGGACTTCGCCAAAATTGACCTGAGAATTGCTGAGATTGTGGCGGCCGAGCCTGTGGAAGGGGCCGATAAACTGCTGCGCCTGACCCTCAACCTGGGTGACTACGGCAGCCAGCGACACGTGTTCGCCGGCATCAAAACGGCCTATCAACCCGAGGATCTGGTCGGCAAAATGACAGTGCTGGTGGCCAATCTGGCAGCGCGAAAAATGCGTTTCGGCGTTTCCCAGGGCATGGTGCTGGCCGCTGGCCCCGGCGACAAGGAGCTGTTCCTGTTGGAGCCACACGCCGGCGCACAGCCAGGGATGCAGGTCAAATAGGCCGCAGGCTCAGATGCACAATTGTGCCTATTAAATTCTGCCCTCCCTCGGCTGTAACGGCTAGACTGGTTACCCTGAACCGAGCCTGCGCACCTGTTGACAAGGGCGGGGCGCAGTGAGAATCCGAGCATGCTGACAGACTATTCCATACTGTTGATCAGCGCGATTCTGGTAAACAACTTCGTACTCGTGCAGTTCCTCGGACTGTGCCCGTTCTTGGGTGTGTCCAACAAGCTCGAGTCCGCCATGGGCATGGCGATGGCGACAACCTTCGTTCTGACACTGGCTTCGGCGTGCAGCAATCTGGTCTACCACTTCCTGCTGCTCCCCCTGGGACTGGGCTATCTGAAAACGATTGCTTTCATTCTGGTTATTGCCGTGGTCGTGCAATTTACGGAAATGGTGGTGAAAAAAACCAGCCCTCTGCTCTATCGTGTGTTGGGTGTTTACCTACCGCTTATTACCGTCAACTGTGCCGTGTTGGGTCTGGCACTACTGAACATCAGCAAAGACCACAGCTTTCTGCAGTCGCTCATGTACGGCTTTGGCGGCGGGGCGGGCTTCTCTCTGGTGCTGGTGCTGTTTGCGGCCATGCGCGAACGACTGGCGGTAGCCGATGCACCCACGCCCTTCAAGGGCGCGGCCCTCGGTATGATCACGGCCGGCTTTATTTCGCTGGCCTTCATGGGATTTGCCGGACTGGTATAAGCGCAAGTGATTGAGCTCATGGCACAGTATCCGCTGTTTAGCGCCCTGCTCGCCCTGGCGGGACTGGCGACTATGTGTGGCGCGCTGCTAGGGTATGCCGCGGAGCAATTCAAGACCGAGGGTAACCCCGTTGCGGATAAGATCAACAATCTCCTGCCCCAGACCCAATGTGGTCAGTGCGGCTATCCCGGTTGTCGACCCTATGCGGAGGCCATTGCCAACGGTGCGGCAATCAACAAGTGCCCGCCGGGTGGTGCAGCGGGCATCCAGGCTCTAGCCGCCTTACTGGATGTCGAACCCATACCACTGGACGCGGCACATGGCGAGGCCACTAACGTGCCCATGGTCGCCTTCATTCGCGAGGCAGAGTGTATCGGTTGTACCAAGTGCATACTGGCCTGCCCGGTAGATGCCATTCTCGGCGCTGCCAAACAGATGCACACCGTTATCGCCGATCTCTGCACGGGCTGCGATCTGTGTGTCGAGCCCTGCCCGGTTGACTGTATTGATATGATCAGCCAGGAAGAATCCCTGCAGACCTGGCACTGGCAGTGGCCCGACCCGGTGAACCGGCGAGTGGATATCCTTGCCACTGACAGTGGGCAGGCCGGTGTCCCCCGGGATCGGGCGGCATGAGAAAAGTCTTTGGCTTCCACGGCGGCATCCACCCTGCGCAGAACAAACACCAGTCGCTGCGCAGCCCGATTACCGCTGCGGGTATTCCGCCGCAGCTGATACTGCCCCTGTCTCAGCATCTTGGTGCGCCGGCCATCCCGGTGGTCACTGTGGGCGAGCGCGTGCTCAAAGGCCAGATGGTCGCTGCACCGCATGGTCTGGTCAGCGTGCCCGTGCACGCACCGACCTCGGGTACGATTCACGCCATTGAAGATCGCCTGATCGCACACCCCTCCGGTCTTCCTGCGCCGTGTATCGTGATCACTACAGACGGCCGGGATGAGTGGCTGCACTGCAGAGGCACGCCAGACTATGCCGCGCTGGATAACATCGATCTGCTCGAGCTGATCCGCAACACGGGAATCGCGGGCATGGGTGGCGTCGGATTTCCCAGCGCGGTCAAACTATCGCTCAAACCCGATACGCCCATTGCAACCCTGATCATCAACGGCGCCGAGTGTGAACCCTATATCACTGCTGATGAGATCCTGATGCGCGAGCGCGCTGATCACATCATCGAGGGTGCCAAAATTCTGCGCCATATTATTGGCCCGAAAGAAACGCTCATCGGCGTCGAAGACAACAAGCCCGAAGGGATCGCGGCCCTGCGCGCTGCGGCGCAGGGTACGGGCATTGAAATCGTCGCGTTTCCCGCCAAATACCCCTCGGGCGGGGAGAAGCAGCTGATCGAGATACTCACAGGCAAGCAGGTACCCAGCGGGGGACTGCCCGCCCAGGTGGGAGTGGTGTGCCAGAATATCGCTAGCACGGTGGCTATATTCGAGGCTGTGGTACAGGGACGACCGCTGATTTCGAGAGTTATCACTGTCACCGGAGACAGTGTGCGCGAGCCGCAAAACTTCGAGGTTTTGATCGGTACGCCGATGCGCTACCTGCTGGAAAAGGCCGGCTATCAGGCCGAGCAGAACAACCGCCTTATCATCGGTGGACCGATGATGGGCTTCACGGTGTCCGCTGCAGACATACCCGTAGTGAAAACCACTAACTGCCTGCTCGCACCCACAGCATCCGAGCTCCCCCTGCCACCACCCGCGCAGTCCTGTATTCGCTGCGGCCTGTGCGCCGAGGCCTGCCCGGTAAGTCTGTTGCCGCAGCAGCTGTTCTGGTTCGCCCAGGGCAAAGAGTTCGACAAGCTGGAACACCACAACCTGTTCGACTGCATCGAATGTGGCGCCTGCGCCTATGTCTGCCCCAGCCATATACCGCTGGTACAGTACTATCGCGCCTCCAAGTCCGACATCCTGCAATTGCGTCGCGAGCATGAAATAGCCGGGCAATCGAGGCTGCGTTTCGAGGCACACCAGCAACGTCTGACGCTGGCGGCGGCGGAGAAAGAGGCCAAGCGAGTCGCGCGCAAGCAGGCTGCTGAGCAGCGTGTTCAGACAGCAGGAGCAGAGGGCGAAGCTGATCCCATTCAGGCCGCCATTGCGCGAGCTAAAGCCAAGAAGATGGCGCAACAGGCGGGTGCGGGGACGGCAAGCGAACTGGATATGCTCGAGAAAGCGGTTGTAACCACGCACACGCGTCTGGCGACTGCGACGGCCAAACGGGATGAAGCGCAGGGGCAGGACAGCGACCTGGTAGCGGCCCTGCAAGCTGGAGTCGACACCACTCGAGCGAAGCTGGCAGCGGCGGAGCGCGCCCTGCTCTCGTACCAGCAATCCCATCACGGCGCATCCGCAGCGCCAGCGGCGGGTGACGCCACCCGGGCAGCGATCGAAAAAGCGATGGCCGCGCGCGCGCTGGAAGCGGCACTGAGCCCAGCAGATAAAGCGCGCGCCGATCTGGAAAAACTACAGCAGCGCCTGCAGAAATCGCAGGATTCGCTAGTCCGCAGCAAGACCAATGGCGATGAGGAGAAAGTTATCCAGGCACTGGAATCCACCGTGGCGCGACTGACCGAGAAAATCAGCGCCGTGCAACAGCGACTGAACACGCTAGAGGACGCCTGATATGGCGTTGCTTCGCCGTACCTCACCCCACGCCTTCGGACCGATGAGCACGCAGCGCGTCATGCAGAGTGTGCTGCTGGCGACGGTTCCAGGGATTATTGTCCTCACCCATTTCTTTGGCTTTGGCACCCTGGTGAATATCGCGTGGGGCAGTGTCGTGGCGCTGGCCTGCGAGGCATTAGCGCTCGCGCTGAGGCGGCGCCAGCTGGGCTTTTACCTGTCAGACTACAGTGCCCTGGTGACGGCATTTTTACTGTGTATCGCCCTACCGCCCTACTCCCCCTGGTGGTTGATCGCCATTGGAATCGCCAGTGCCATTGTGTTGGCCAAGCACGTGTATGGCGGACTCGGCCACAACCCCTTCAATCCGGCCATGGTCGGCTATGTCGTTCTGCTTATTTCCTTCCCCGCACAAATGACGGCCTGGGCGCCACCACGCGGTGTGGGCGAGTTGCCGGGACTGCTGGACGCCTTGCAGGCCTGTTTTTCTCCGTCCCTGTATGACGGTGTCACCATGGCGACACCGCTGGACGTGTTAAAACAAAACAAGAGCCTGTTGATGGAGGATCTGTGGCAACAGAATCCGCAGTTCGGACGCTGGGCCGGCATCGGCTGGGAATGGGTCAATCTCGCCTTTTTGGTCGGCGGAGCGTGGTTGCTGTATCAGCGCATATTTACCTGGCATGCCCCCATCGCCATGTTGGCCAGCCTCAGCCTGCTGGCGGCGCTATTTTATGATGGCGGCAGTTCCGCCAGCGGCGGTTCACCTTTGTTTCACCTGCTTAGCGGTGCCACCATGTTCGGCGCTTTCTTTATTGTCACTGACCCCGTGACATCCGCTGTATCCCGGCGCGGCCGCTTGATCTATGGCGCCCTGATCGGGGCGCTGGTCTATCTCATTAGGGTGCGCGGCAACTACCCCGACGCCGTGGCATTTGCGGTACTCATCATGAATTTTGCGGCGCCGTTCATTGATTACTACACGCAGCCGCGCACCTACGGCCACAGTAGCAAGCACGGAGAGAAATAGGGTGTTGGGCCAAGCGATCACCCGTAATAGCGTGCTGCTCGGGCTCTTTGCCTTGTCTACCACGGCACTGATTGCCGGCACCCACCTGCTCACCAAGGACACGATCGCCCTGCAACAGCGCCAGGGAGAAGAGAAAGCCCTGCTGGACATCGTCCCCAGGAGTCGCCACGATAATTCCATGCTCGATGACACCATCGCAGTCGGCCCGCAGGACGCAGGGCTGGGCCTGCGCGACTACAAACGCATTTATAGAGCTCGCCAGGAAGGAACAGTGGTGGCGGTTATCATCCCCGTGGTCGCGCCTGATGGCTACTCGGGAGACATTGAACTGATTGTAGGCATCAACCGCAATGGCACTGTCGCCGGGGTGCGCATCCTCGGGCACCAGGAAACACCGGGGCTGGGCGATAAGATAGAGCGCGAGAACTCCGACTGGGTCCTGGGTTTCGACGGGCGCTCCCTCACCAATCCCGCACTGGATGGCTGGGCTGTAAAGCGGGACAAGGGTGTGTTCGACCAGTTCACTGGCGCCACCATCACCCCCCGTGCCGTTGTCGCTGCAACCCTTAGAGCGCTACACTTCGCCCAGGCCAATAGAGCGACTCTGTTCGGCGCTGATGATCCTGCCCCAGCTGGAGGCAATAGATAATGGCCGCAGTGGATTACCGCGAGCTGTCCCTGAACGGGCTGTGGAAAAATAACCCGGCACTGGTGCAGCTACTCGGGCTGTGCCCCCTGCTGGCGGTATCCGCCAGTGTGGTCACTGCCATTGGTCTGGGGCTGGCCACCACCCTGGTGCTGGTGTTATCCAACGCGTGCGTGTCGGTGATCCGCAATGTCGTCCCAGACTCCATACGCCTCCCGACCTTTGTCATGATTATTGCCTCTGCGGTTACCTGCGTGGAACTGCTGATGCAGGCCTTCAACTACGAACTGTTTCAGATTTTGGGTATTTTCCTGCCCCTGATTACCACCAACTGCGTAGTGTTGGGACGGGCCGATGGCTTTGCCGCCAGAAATCCTTTGGGGGCCTCGCTCTACGATGGATTGTTCATGGGTTTGGGCTTTGCCGCTGTGTTGGTGCTCCTGGGCGGTCTGCGTGAACTGACCGGCACTGGCGCACTGTTCGCCAATATGGATTTACTGTTTGGCTCGGGCGCTGCCAATTGGGAGATCGTGCTGTTTGCAGGATATCAACCCTTCCTACTGGCGATTCTGCCGCCCGGAGCCTTTATCTTCACCGGCCTGCTTATCGCGGTCAAAAATCTGCTCGATGATCAGATTAAAAAGCGGGAGGCGGCCCTGCAAGCCGCGCCGGTGAAAGGCGCCAAGCGTGCACGGGTGACCGGCTCTGTGTCCTAGGGATGGTCTTCGAGCACCATCAAGGTATCGAGTAATTCATCCACCGAGGCGTCGTCCATGCCGCGATTTTCCTCGGCGCAGCTGTAGGTGATAAACAACAACAGGGCGCCATTGCACACGTACCATTCGCGCACCGCCGTCTCCTCCTGCACATAGCTGCTGCCGACACCCGCAAATTCACCGAGCGTGACCGATTTCCAATCCAGCGGCTGTTCCGATTCGGATTGCGCAATCGATTGCACCATTTCGAATTCAAACACGCCCTCTTCCTTGTGCAGGGTGCTGATTTCGATGCAGCCCACGTCATCCTGATCACCGACCAATATGCTGTCCTCTTCGGAATCCGCCCACCACTCCGGGGGAATCGCCAGGGTCCACCACTCGGTTTCGAGTACGTTCATCTGCTATTCCTTATAACTCTCGGGACATCAACAGGGCGTCCTCGCGGCCGCCCTCGGTGGGGTAATAGTTCGTGCGTATGCCATCCAGTGCAAATCCGTTGCCCTGGTACAGGCGCCGCGCGGCCTTGTTTGATCGACGAACTTCCAGCAGGCAGCGCATAGCGCCGGCGTGAATCAATTGAGCCGTGGCCGCTTCCAACAGCAGGCGACCCAGACCCTTTCGATGATGTACCGGGTGTACCGCTATATTGTGGATAGAACCCTCGTCGAGCACCAAGGAAAACACCACAAAACCGTGCAGACAATCATCCTCTTCAACCACTAGTGCAGTCTCCCTGTAGCCTGCTGTCGCGCTGCAAACCAGAGCAAACTGTTGCTCAGTCCAGGGATTGAAGCTCACGTCTGCATCGATAGCCGCCAGCCATTCGGCATCCGCCGGGCGGGCGGGCCTAATCGCGCGCGGCACGACCAAAGCAGGCCTGTAGGGTGACAGATAGAAACCAGGCGTTTGTAACACTCACTGTGCGTCAACCAGGGGCAGCAGATCGCGCCATACTGTCCGCTTGAGCGCGGGCTGTGCCAGAATCTGTGCCGTGCTGGCGGTACTCACAGTAAGCAATTTCACTTCCTGCAGTGGTACCCGCACTGCGCAGGACTGCCCCAATAGAACCAGACCACGACACCCGTGTTGCTCGAGCCTGCGGACCACAAACCCTGCCACACTGGCGCGCGCCGCGTCCGCCCCAAGATCCAACTGCTGGTTGGTGTGAATCGGCCAATCGAACTGCGCCACCTGGGGTCGCGTCGCATCAGTGTGGCCCGCAGCCGTCTCTGTTGCTATTGCTGCCCCCGGTTCGCGCTTCTGAACCAGAGCCTGAGCCATGGCTTGCACCAGCTGCACCTGCTGCGTCGTCAGTGGCATGCCGTCCAACTCCTCCAGCCATAGCCAATCGCCGGCAACAATCGCGACCAAACTGAAGCGCGGCGCTGCGGGGCCTGGCTGTGACGACTTCTCAGGCAGCTGCGGTGTGGCCTGATTGCCCACCTGGTTGTCGGATACCGGGCGCGCGCCGTCTGCCTCGCGCGGCGCAGGTGTCACCTGCACACTGGGCACGTCGTTGGTCGCTGTACGCACTGCCCTGGCAATCGCCGGAATAATCGCCAAACGCCTGGTCACCGCCGCTCCTGGCATTTGCGTGCGCGACACATAGCTGTCTATACCCAGCGCATCGAGGTAGGCCATGCGTCTCAATTCATTCATTGTTGCTCTCACCTGATACCGCAAAAATCCGCACAAAATTCTAACAGCTTTTCACGCCTGGCTATATCCAGCGCCAACCGTGGCGATTAAAAAACATGATCCCGGAGTTGATAAAATACTTCAGGTGCAGCCGACCCTTGCTCGCGGCGTACCCCCCGTGGTGCACAATGCGCATACCCGGATCGAAGACCAGGCGACCTTGCTCCCTCAAGCGCAGCGACAAATCAAAATCTTCAAAATATAGAAAAAACTCCTCGTCGAATCCACCGGCCGCGCGCAGGGCACTGGTGCGCAGCAGCATAAAACAGCCACTGGCAATCGCCACGTTTGCCTGTTTATCCCCACCGCACAGATCTCGCATTTCGTAGGCCGCCAGCCGCCGGTCAAACAAACGGCGCACCAGCCCTGGGGCGAAACCCCGCAGGAGCAATACCAGCACCGACGGATAGCGTTTGCACAAGAATTCCTGCTCCCCGCTGCTCCCAAATACCATGGGACTCAATAGGGTGATGTCAGCGCTTTGCAGCAGTGTCGCAAGACCCAGGCGCAAAGCATCTTCCGCTAACTCCACATCAGGATTGAGCACCAGATGAAAATCACTCGCCAGTAGTGGCAGTATCGTATTGTGGCCGCAGCCGAACCCCCGATTGCTGGACTGTGGACAAAACTGCACGCTAAAAAACTCACTCTGCGGCCAGCAGGCCACGTCCCGCACTAGCAGCGCCCGATACTCGGCGTCAGAGGCATTGTCCACCAGATACACCGACACCCGATTGAGACATTCAGCCTCGCGGGCCAGTTGCGCTGAACTCTGAAGACTCTGTAGGGCACGCCACAGTAACTCCAGGGAGTTGTTGTGGAGCACAATCGACACAGAAAGGTGAACCTGAAGTTTGGGGAATACATCCATCGACCAGATGGTAGCAGGTGCCGGATGCTGCGCACCACAGCAGGCCGCTTTATGGGCTCATCCAGCGCGTAGGCCTACTCGGCAGCATCAACTCCACAGCCAGTATCGGCGTTCAGCGCCTGATATAACCAGTTGGAATGCTATTTTTTTGGAATTCAACCCGCGTCTGCGAAGCTGGCCGTCACAGCCACTAAAAAAGCTTGTGTAAAAAATCACAAAACTCATCTATCACCCTGTTATTTATCGAGTTTTTTGAACCTGCCGTGCTAAGCTGCAATAAGTGGATAATTCAGAGGTTGACTCTCTAGGCAAACGCCGCAGAATCAGAGCGGACCAAATCACACTATAAGACTTGCTGTATAGCGGGCCACAGGGGATACAAATGATCAATCGGGGCGCCACTTTTATTAGCCGTATGGCTGTTTTATTTGCAGTTCTGTTCACTCTCACAGCATGTGGTGGTGGTGGCGGTGGCAGTAGTTTTTATGACGGTGATGACGATGATGAGAATAACCCTCCTTCGTCGCTGTCTTTTACCTTGACGGATCCTCAGGGTAATTCGACCAATTCCGTTACAGCCTCAGCACCCGGTACATTGAAGGTATCCGTCAGAAACGGTGGTGCCAATATATTGGTCTCCGCTGAAACAAGTATCGGCACGCTCCAGCCGGGAAACGCGCTGACTGATGGCAGCGGTGTTGCAACGTTTCAACTGGGGGCCGGCGCTGAAAATGATTCCGGCACTGTCACTGCGACAGCAACAGTCAATGGTGAAGATGTCACCGGCAGCTTCAATTTCCAGGTCGGAGAAAGTGGTTTGCGCCTGGGCTACTTCGATGCAGACGGTATATTTGTTGAAAACGAAATCTTCATCGAACCCGAATCCACCCTGGCTGCAGGGGGCAATGCCCAGTTCTCTATTGTTGTACTTGATTCAGCTGGCAACCGTGTTTCCACCGCCGAAGAAATCCGCTTCAGCAGCGGCTGTATAGCTGCCGGTCAGGCCACTATCGTCCCCGCCATTCCGAAAACCGTGAATGGGCAGGCTTCTACCTTGTACACCGCCACAGGTTGTGAAGGAACAGACAGAATCACTGCCAGCCTGGTAGGGGCAGGCACCCAGGCCTTTGGCACCATTTCTATCGGCGCACGCGAGACCAATGCAGTGAAATTCGTCAGCGCCGAACCACTGCTGATTGTGTTACGCGGTACCGGGGGCCAGAATCGTGATGAAACCTCCGATGTCGTATTCAAGGTAGTAGATGGTGCCGGTGTAGCGCTCCCAGGCGTTACTGTTAACTTTTCGCTGACCACTTACGTTGGCGGACTGGCCCTGTCCAAGACATCTACTCTCAGCGATGGAAATGGGGAAGTGACTGTCACCGTTCAATCGGGAGAGGTTGCTACAGTAGTACGCGTTCTGGCCTCTGTCGACGACGGCAGCGGCAACCCTGTTTCGACCGTTTCCGATCTCCTTACCGTTACTACTGGTCTACCGGATCAAAACTCCATCAGTCTGTCCATTGGCGAATGCGGCGGTGAAAGTAGTTGGGTTGTCGATGGCGCATGGACGATAGACGGGCTATGCCGCACATTGACTGTCGCCATGTCCGACAAGTTTAACAACCCGGTGGTCGATGGCACCGGCGCCGTTTTCACTACAGAGTACGGCTCGATCGTGGGTTCATGTGCAACCACCGCGGGCACCTGCAGTGTGGAATGGCGCAGTCAGGACCCTCGACTCCCCATTCTCACCGATAACGATTATATCGTGAGTGTAGACGACAACCAGGGGACTCGTTGCTCCGAATTTCACAATGGGTCCAACGCCATACCCTGTCCCAAAGATCTTGGAAACATTCGCGGCGGCCGCTCCGCTATTTTGGTGCATGCGATCGGCGAAGAGTCCTTTATCGACAGAAATGGTAACGGCTTGATGGACCAGGATGAACAAGCCCTGTTCCAGAATGTACCTGAAGCCTTTTTGGACAATAACGAAGACGGTGTCTATACCCCCGCATTGGCGCAATGCGAGGCAGCGCCCACGGGCTCCTTGCTCTGTATTTCGGGCGAGGAGGAAATCTTCCTCGACTTCAACTCCAACGAGGTCTACGACCTCAATGATGATCCGGCCGTCTACAATGGCTTGCTGTGTCCAGTGGAAGGCAATGGCGTATGGTGTAGCCGGACACTCGTAAACGTGAGGGACTCGGTGGTGGTTACGCTGGGAGATTCACCTGATTTCGAATTCCTTCTGGTGGACAACCGGCAGGTAGTGGGGGGGGGCGCAGGGTTGCCACTTGACAGAGAACTGATCTTGTACATCGCCGATACCTACAACAACCCACCTCCGGCCGGTGCGACGGTATCCTTGAGCACTCAGGGAAAATGCAAATTGACCAGTCCCGGATCCACCGATGTTTTTAACTACGATCGCAGCGGCGCCTTCGTATGGAGCTTAAGCCTGGGCTCTGCGACTAGCCCGGAAGACGGATCCTTAACCGTTACTCTGACCACACCCACAGTCACAGATAGTAAAGTGTACCCCTGTGCACCCTAGCAATTGAGGATCTACAAGAAGCTACACGGAGAAATCCCTGTAGCTTTTTTTTTGGCTGTCATGTTTGCCACGCGACAGTCATTCGGCGCCTACGCACACGCTGCATTTTCTCTTAGAGAATCTTCGGTTGGGCAAACCTCTCGGGCAGAGGCTCCCTGATAAGTATCCGCGCATGTTATCCTTGCGCGAAGAAGGGTACGAAGCGAGATAGCAGCCAGTAATGAAGTCGCTATTTGGAAATCTGCGCACCACCATACGACTCACTGTTGTTACTGCGTTTGTGTTCGCGACCATCCTTACCGCCGGCCTGGCCATCGGTCTGCAGTACTACTTCGGCCAATCCATGGCCAGAGAAGTTGCCTCCGACCTTTACGCTTCAGCTTCTTCCGCCATTGCCGGGGAACTGCGAAGTGTCAGCCAGATAAACGCCAATGTAATCGATCTACTGGCGGATAATCCCGCACTTATCGACAGCGCAAACGAGGCAGCGCGTCTGGAGATATTTACCCAAGTGCTATTGAAAAATCCGCTGTACTACGGGATCTATCTGGGCAGCGCTGATGGCAGCTTCTTTGAGGTAATCAATCTCAATACCAGTGATACCGCGCGAAAGATATTGCACGCACTTCCCACAGATCGCTGGCTGGTTGTTACGCTCCAGCAGGGGGCGAACGGTGCACAGCGCCAGTATCGCTACCTGGATGAAAAGCTGCAGGTGCGGCTGTCCCGCGCCGAGCCCACAGATTACGATGTGCGTTCGCGGCCCTGGTATACCAGCGCTATCGCATCCGGTGAGGTTCAATCTACCGAGCCCTATATCTTTGCTCAACTCGGGACCCCGGGGCGAACCTTGTCGAAGCGCTTCAATGATGCGAAGACCGTTGTGGCCATTGATATGACGATGGCCACAATTTCTGAGTTTCTGCGTGAGCACAAAATTTCCAAGCGTGGAGATGTCTATCTTTTCACTGGCGATGGCCAGGTGATAGCCTCCAGCCTCACACAACAAAATACCCAGCCCGAGGTCTCCGTACCCGCGTTGGCTCTCACCGATGACGAAAGGAAGTTTGTCGCCACACAGCCCGTGCTGCGCGTATCCAATGAGTCGGACTGGCCACCAATAGACTTCACTCAGGCCGGACAGCCCAGCGGCTACTCAATTGATATGGTCAAACTAATAGCACAGATGACCGGACTCAAAGTCCGGTTCATCAATGGGTATAGCTGGCCTGAACTGGTACGCCTCTATGAAAATGACGAAATCGACCTACTGCAGTCGGTCATTCTCACCGAGAACACTAGAAATCTGGGCTTGCCCGGAAGTAGCTATGCACAACTGCCCTTTTCAGTGGCCAGCGGGGAAAGCGCTGATCCTATAACTGATTTGGCGCAGCTGAATACCAAACAACTGGCCATACCCGCAGGCTGGTCGATCATTCCCATCATTCGCGCTCGCTACCCGCTGATCGATATTATCGAAACCGAATCCACGTTACAGGCACTGGAGTGGGTGCTCGCAGGAAAGGCGACCGCGGCCATGGATAACGACATAATCATGCGTTATATCGCCCGCAGCTATTTTCTGACAGGCCTGCAATTTCACAACAACGTTAAGTCCGCAGAGGACGCGCTGCCAGATAAATTGCACATACTCGTTCATGGAGATCAGCCGCAATTGCGCCAACTGATAGACAGAGCCATCGCAGCGGTCACAGAGGAGCAGCTGCACTATCTGTCACAGAAGTGGCTTACCGCTGGTAAAGATCCCGGTACTACCGCTTCCACCGTCGTCCCTAGTGGCACCCTTATTCAGCTAGCGGCCAACCCGACTGCCCACGGTCAGCTGGTGGAAACCGAATTCGCTGGCGAGACCTTTCTCGCCTATGCCGCTCCCACGGATAATGGCGCGAACCCACTCTTTGTGGGCATTCTCTCGTCGCGCGATACCGTCACCGCCCCATTCCTTAAACAGGTCAAACTGTCAATTGCCATTACTGCTGCCTTTCTATTCCTGGTATTGCCTCTCTCCTGGCTATTTGCTGATCCCATTGTGCGCCCGATCAGGCAGTTGGCGCTGGAAAATGACAAAGTGCAGAGGCGTGAATACGCCAAGGTGTTGCGGGTGAGCTCGCATGTGAAGGAGTTGGATGAATTGTCTGGTTCCATGGTCAGTATGGTTGCTGCCATTCAGGCGCATGAACTTGCTCAACGCGCCCTGATGGACGCCTTTATTGAATTGATTGCGCAGGCCATTGATGACAAATCTGCCTATACCGGAGGCCACTGTAAGCGCGTGCCGGAACTGGCGCTCATGCTCGCAGAGCACGCGTCCGCCAGTGAGCTACCCGCATTCCAGAACTTCCGCCTACAAACAGACGACCAATGGCGGGAATATCGTATCGCCGCATGGCTGCACGACTGCGGCAAGATCACCACGCCCGAACACATCGTTGATAAGGGGAGTAAGCTGGAAGCAATTTACAACCGCATCCATGAAGTGCGTACACGCTTTGAAGTGCTGTGGCGCGATGCGGAAATCGACTACTGGAAACAACGTCTGGAGAGACCGGAGCAGCAGGCGCAGCTGAGCCTACATTTGCTGCAGAGACAGCATGAATTGACGGAGCAGTACGCATTTGTCGCCAGTTGTAATGTCGGTGGTGAATTCCTCGATCAGGAGAAACTCCGTCGACTGCAGGATATCGCGAAGAAAACCTGGCGACGGCACTTTGATGACCGACTCGGTTTGTCCCCACTCGAGGAGTTGCGTGTCCGGGGATCTATACCAACACTACCAGTTACTGAGCAGCTTTTAAGCAACAAGCCAGAGCACATAATCGCCAGAACACAAGCTGCGACCTATCCACAGGAATTCGGCATAAACATGGATATTCCTGAACACCTGTACAATCTCGGAGAACTTTACAATCTCTCCGTTTCGCGTGGCACCCTCACCGATGAAGACAGGTTCAAAATTAACGAGCATATGATCAGTACCATTAAAATGCTGGAGAGCCTGCCATTTCCTGACGAACTCAAAAATGTACCTCGGTATGCATCCACCCATCATGAGACGATGAAGGGATCAGGCTATCCGCGCAAACTGCCCGGAGAAAAACTCAGCATTCCAGAACGTATCCTCGCGATTGCCGATATCTTCGAGGCGCTTACCGCTGCAGACCGCCCCTACAAGAAGGCCAAACCGGTAAGCGCAGCTCTGGATATCATGTATAAAATGGTTCTGGATAATCATATCGACAGGGACTGCTTTGAATTGTTTGTGCGTGACAAAGTCTACCTGCGATACGCCAAGGCGTATCTGCCTGCAAACCAGCTTGATGAGGTTGATGCAAACAAGTATCTGGCATAAAAAAATCCCGTAGTACGTTGGTACTACGGGATTTGGGATTAAAGCCTGGCGATGACCTACTCTCACATGGGGAGACCCCACACTACCATCGGCGATGCATCGTTTCACTTCTGAGTTC
>JANNXP010000211.1:0-6861 GCA_031409615.1 Haliea sp.
GCGACACCCGCCTCAGCCACCGTTTTGAGGCCAACGAAAAAATTTTCACCGTGCCCGCTGTCGGCGGGCCTTGCTTGGTTGGCACTGCGGGCACCGTGGCGCACTTTCCTGCTTTGCGCAAGGCACTCATGGCTTTGCCCAAGGGCGAGATGAAGCTGCACAGCAAAGACGATGTGTATGACACGTTTTTGAAACTGCACCCCATCCTCAAAGACCAATTCTTTTTGCAAACCAAAGAAGAAGACGCAGACCCCTACGAGTCAATGCAGTTCTCGGTGTTGTTGGCCAATTCTGCTGGGCTTTTTGGCCTTTACAGCTACCGAGAAGTGTTTGAGTTCAAAGAGTTCTGGGGTGTCGGCTCCGGGCGCAGCTTTGCCCTTGGTGCCATGCAAGCGGTGTTTGAAAAAACCAAGACCGCCAAGGAAATCGCTGAAATTGGCATCGTGGCGGGTTGCGAGTTTGACAAAAACTCCGCGCCGCCCGTCGTTTGCCACACGATCCGCTTGAAGCCGCCGCGCGCTTGATCGAGTCTTGCAGCGCGTGTCAACAGTGAATTTGGAGACCAAAAATGGCCTTGATTGAAGTGAAAGTGCCCGACATCGGTGACTTTGAGTCGGTATCGGTGATTGAGCTGCTGGTAAAAGTCGGCGACACCGTGAAGGTCGAGCAGTCTTTGCTCACCGTTGAGAGCGACAAAGCCTCGATGGAAATTCCGTGCAGCCACGCTGGCGTGGTCAAAGAACTCAAGGTCAAACTGGGTGACAGTGTGGCTGAGGGCTCGCTCATTTGCATGCTCGAAGTCGTTGGTGTCGAGGCATCCCCCGCAGAGCCTCCAAAAGCGGCTTCAGAGCCAATTTTGATGAATAATTCGCCCTTGGTCACCGAATCTATTGATGTTATTGCTACTGATAGTGTAGCGACTCAGTTTGTTGGTGCGGTTGACTTGACGTGCGATTTGCTTGTTCTGGGCGCTGGCCCTGGCGGCTACAGCGCAGCGTTTCGCGCGGCCGATCTCGGGCTCAAGGTTGTGATCGTGGAGCGCTACGCCACGCTGGGCGGCGTGTGCCTGAACGTCGGCTGCATTCCGTCGAAAGCACTGCTGCACGTTGCAGCGGTAATGGACGAAGTCAGCCACTTGGGGGCATTGGGCATTGAGTTTGGCCCGCCCAAAGTCAATATCGACATGCTGCGCAGCCATAAAGACAAAGTCATTGGCAAGCTGACGGGCGGCTTGGCTGCTATGGCCAAAATGCGCAAGGTGACTACAGTGCGCGGCGTGGGACAGTTTGTCGGGCCCCACCATTTGCAGGTTGAAGAAACGGGTGGTGCACAGGGCCAGGAAAAGACTGGAAAAAAGCAGACCATTCAATTCAAGAACTGCATCATTGCGGCTGGTAGCCAAGCGGTGCGCCTGCCCTTCATGCCCGATGACCCGCGCGTGGTCGATTCCACCGGCGCACTGGGCCTGAAAGAAGTCCCCAAACGCATGTTGATTCTGGGCGGCGGCATCATTGGCCTGGAAATGGGCACGGTCTACAGCACGCTGGGCGCGCGGCTTGACGTGGTTGAAATGCTGGACGGCCTGATGCAAGGCGCCGACCGCGACCTGGTCAAAATCTGGCAAAAAATGAATGCGCCGCGTTTTGACAACATCATGCTAAAAACCAAAACGGTGGGTGCCAAGGCCACAGCAGACGGGATTGAAGTCAGTTTTGAAAACGCTGACGGTAGCCCAGGTGCACCGCAGCCGCAAACCTACGACCTGGTACTTCAAGCCGTAGGCCGTACGCCCAACGGTAAAAAACTCGCAGCTGAAAAAGCAGGCGTTGCCGTCACAGACCGCGGCTTCATCAACGTAGACATTCAAATGCGCACTAACGTGCCGCACATCTTCGCCATCGGCGACATCATCGGCCAGCCAATGCTCGCGCACAAGGCCGTGCACGAAGGACATGTGGCTGCTGAAGTAATTGCCGGTGAAATCCAAGGCAACAAAGAACTCGCCAGCGCAGCATTCAATGCCAGAGTCATCCCAAGCGTCGCCTACACAGACCCCGAAGTCGCATGGGTCGGCCTGACAGAAGACGAAGCCAGGGCCAAAGGCATCAAGGTCAAAAAAGGCCTGTTCCCTTGGTCAGCATCAGGCCGCGCCATTGCCAACGGCCGCGACGAAGGCGTGACCAAGCTGCTGTTTGATGACTCACCCGAAGCGCACGGCCACGGCAAAATCCTCGGCGGCGGCATGGTCGGCACGCATGCTGGCGACATGATCGGCGAGATTGCATTGGCGATTGAGATGGGCGCCGATGCCGTCGATATCGGCAAGACGATTCACCCGCATCCGACGCTGGGCGAAAGCATTGGTATGGCGGCTGAAGTGGCGCATGGGAGTTGCACGGATTTGCCGCCAGCGAGGAAGTAAACGGGCCAAACGCTACTGATTCAGTAGCTGGCTGCGCATATTTCGTAACAGCTGCGCGGCTTTTCTATTTGTGGAGTCGTCTCTTCAAGGCTCACAAGTGGTTGGGCTCATCAATGTGAAGAAGTGGCAATGATCGGTGCGTTACGCTAAGTTTGAACTCAGCAGGCCTGCGAGTTAGGCGCTGTAGGGTGATAGGGACTGGAACGATTCGTCAGTAACCTTCTTTCCGCAGACTTGCATCCAAATCCTCTCGCCTGCCTTCATGCTCATAACTCTCTGCGATTTTATCCAGCGTCGCTGCTATATTGGGATGGGTGTACTGAATGCATTCAGCCTGCTTGCGGTAGTGAGTTGACAGATCGCGCTCCTGATCACCGCCGTCAAAAGGCGATCGGCTTGTTCCGCCTCGCGCGTTGCGGGTACCGATGACAAAACCCGATCGCATTTCCTCCAACTCGGGGCGGTCCAATACATTGCGTGCCGGCAGGAAGGGCCATGTTCCATCTTCGTCTGCAGGGGCATGCGCCAGAATTTGTCCCAATGTTTGCTCGCACATTATTAGCCGGTCTTTCAGACGGCACAGATCTCTGGCCGAGTCTATAAACAGAGTGAAAGCGTCGGAGTCAATACTGCCATCTGTCTGTGTTCCGGGCTGCAGCGTACAGGCATGCAGAATTTTCCAGGAGGTTTCTGCAGCGGCCTTATTGGCGTTAGTTGCTGGCTCATCTCGCTCTCCATGCTCTGGCTTGTAGATGTAGCAGAGCAGTTCTGTGAAAAGGGCTGGTTCTGTCATCACTCCTACATACAAAGCAGCGGCCTTGGATTCTTGCCCATAGCCAAGTGCGGGGAATAAACCAAATTCAAGCTGAATGAGCTCCATCTTTTCTATCGAATTCGAATTTTCCAGCGACTCCAGCATCTCTCCTAAATGCCATGATGCGAGTAGCGGACCGTCTGGCTCCTCACCTGAAAGGAATTGTTGCAACGCGGAATACAGTAAATTCGCACTAATGTGTTTCAG
Source organism: Haliea sp. (assembly GCA_031409615.1). Taxonomy (GTDB): domain Bacteria; phylum Pseudomonadota; class Gammaproteobacteria; order Pseudomonadales; family Halieaceae; genus Marimicrobium. The sequence goes on from JANNXP010000211.1 coordinate 3,444, forward strand.
CGCGTATTGGCAGCATTGCAGCGCAGTCCTGGGCCGCTTCGCATCTAGTAGGCGGCGTAGGACGAACAAGATATCGACGCTTTCATCATGAAGGTAATGATCCGGCCGCACGCTGGCCCAGTAAGCCGTTTCGATTTCAGTGCCACAGGCAGAAACCAATTGCCAGGTTTCCTGCTCTGGTCTTGCCAGAATGAGGAAGTGGACGCGTTTGTCCACATCCCAATCTTGCTGATGAGCTAGCGTCATCACCTCTCGAAGCAGTTCAACCGAGCGCGGTGATGGAGTCGTACGCAAGAAGCTGTTGATGCACCATGTCATGTGATTGCCTTGTTCGAAGTTCTCTCCCTTCGTGACAAACCATTCCGGCCAGTTATTCCCTGCGCAATCCATTTCTGCCAAGGTTCTACCCACGGTGCCGGGTTCCGCGCATTCTCTAATTAGGTTTTCAACTCCTACCATGCCGAGCCGCTTTCGAATTTCCGTCAACGTAGCGGTTCTTGCCTCAGACAATGCCGCTTGTCTTGCGTCAACAGGGTCTTCGCGCTCCCGGCTCGGCAGTTCTACCCAATGGCTGTTGAACAACCAGCAGTGACTCCGCACGAGGTCAACGGGAGCCAGCCGTTCATGGCAACTCTCTACAGCCTGCAACCAGGTTTGGAGTTCTTCCGGCGGGGCATCGTCGTAGTTGCGATGCCAATGAATCGTCTTTCGAAGTGCTGCGCGAAGAACCTCTCGATCTTCGTCGTTGGCCGCCGGCAATGTAAACGGTTCCATCAGGGCCAAAACCTTAAACACTTCCGCGTGCTCCTTCTTGCTGGTGTTTTGCAACAGGGTGGCTATGCGGGTTGGATTGCCGGTACTCAGCTGAATCAATCGTTCCTTGGCCGCCGCATGCATTTCGTTCATTTCAGCGTACGTAACACCATGTCCTGCGCCCGCATCGTCGTCACGCCATTTAGGGCGCGCAGCGTCAAAGGCTGTTTGCGGGCCTGGTGCTGTAAGTCCGTCCAGAATATCAAACGCCGCGTCTGCCTCTCGCTGTATTAGTAAGTCTAGAACCTTGATCCGATCACCTACTCTTGCGGCAGTTTTAGGCAGCCAAGCGCGGAAAAGAGCGAACAAACTTCGCCCTGGTGTATTGCCCCAGTTGCCCTGAATTGGGAAGCGGGTCAATTGGGCGAGCACCAGCGCGACCCGTGCCAATTGAGGAGGTGCCCATGCCAAAGTTTCCAGCGCCCACAGCAATCCCGCGTGCCAGCATTGCCCGCCGATTCCGGACGTGGTTGATTCCAAAAGCAGGCGGGTGACGGGCTTGCCGGATAGCCGTAGACTTTTCTCGACTGCAGCCAAAAAATCTGAGGGGGCAGCTTCGGCTAGCATGGGTAAATGGTTTGCAAGAGAAAGCCACCGCTGCGCATCGGCATCGTCCAGCAATTCATGCACAAGCTGACCCACCCGTGCTTCAATGCCTAAGGCGTGGAGCCCTGACTGTTCGGAGCCACGCACAGCGAGCTTCATCAGTGCATCGCAGACAGATTTAAGTAACAAGCTGGAATAGGGGTGAACCTTTCCATATATGGCAGCGGCGAAACGCTGCTCGTCGGGTAACTCCAGTTTTGGGTCTGGCGCTACGAGCATCTCCCGCGCAATTGAGAAAAAACGATCCAGTTCATTCCGGGTAATGCGACCACCGAAGAGATTCAGTAACTCGAGCGGTGACTTCGCTTTCCATACCGCACCAATATGGAGCACGGGGGCATCGTCCAGTTGCGCTAGTTGCTGCAACTCCCGCTCAACATCTGCATAGGGACGATCAGCTAGTTGTGCAACCACTTGCCGATCGGCCTCCTTGTCGTCCCTCCAAGCACCCAGCAAGCAGAGCAGTGACAGACTCGCTGACTGTCGTGCACCTAACCACGCGGGTCTCCGAATAGCCAAGTTCGTAGCGCGTTGACGACGGAACACTGTCCAGGAGCGCCCGGTGCTGAGCGCGTATCGCGTGGCATCTGACTCCTCCATGCCAATAGCTACCAAGGCTTTTTCAAATTTATAAATGCTCGCTCGCTCCAAAAGCACTTCCGCACCTTGCGGCGGGCCAGTGGTGTCGCCAGCTGCATTAGGAACGATGACCACCAAACCTGTGCGCAGCGACGGGTTAGCCGCCACATCAGATCGTGTGGCAATGACAATTTTTACTTGCCGATTTGCTTCAATAAATCGCCATCCCTCGGGCGTGGTGACAACTAGCGCATGATTTGCCAATTCATCGAAACCAATAAGTGCAGCCACGGCAAACGCCGCGGCTTCCTCGACGCTGTCCGCGCGAACCGTGAGTGGCGGAGAGGGGTTTTGCTGATTCAACCCGTTCCGGATTTTTTCAATCAGCTGCTCACTGGTAACGGTTCTGTCGAGAAAAAAGGATTCTGGCGTGATGACTGGACTGCATTGTTGAGACCACAACTGCCAGTATCGGGAAAGGCTTTCAATACCATCGCCAACGAACCCAAGCTCTTCTGCAAATTGCAGCGCCACGGCCGGGGTTTGCTCTAGCCACTGCTCTAGATCATCGGCATCGTAGGCTCGAACGTCTGCCCACTCTTTCTTGGCACGCTGTGCTGAAATCCACTCAGCTTTTTTCGTCCACCGGCGCGGCGTTACAAAAACAAAAGTAGCTGATGCACGTTCTTGCGCAGCGGTTTGTTCCAAACGCTTTTGGTAGTCGCCGTTCGCTTTTGTGGCTGGCACTTGGTCACACCCTATTTCCCAGTACGAAGTGCCTCCGGGTGCCCATGCATCACCTCCCTCACGGGAAAGAACCCCGTCCCACCCAGGCACATAAGTTGAATCCCCCGCAGGAAATGAAAGCTGCCGTGTCGTCGCAGCCTCAAAGCAAAGTCGCCGAATCAGACGCGGTAAATTTGTTTGGGCTTCCTTGACCTTTGTATTGGCCCATTCCGCTATATGTGATGCAGTGATGTGCATTGTTTTCCGTTTGCTGTGCGCCGTTGCTTATGGATCCGTCTTGCCGACATCTAATGCTAACGTCTCAAGGCAACAAAGAGCTTGCCAGCGCCGCCTTCAACGCCCGCGTCATCCCCAGCGTGGCCTATACCGCCCCAGAAGTCGCATGGGTGGGCCAGACGGAAGACGAAGCCAAAGCCAAAGGCATCAAGGTAAAAAAGGCCTGTTCCCGTGGACAGCATCAGGCCGCGCAATAGCCAACGGCCGCGACGAAGGCGTGACCAAACTGCTGTTCGACGACAGCCCCGAAGCCCATGGCCACGGCAAAATCCTCGGCGGCGGCATGGTCGGCACGCATGCCGGCGACATGATCGGCGAGATTGCATTGGCGATTGAGATGGGCGCCGATGCGGTGGATATCGGAAAGACAATTCACCCGCATCCGACGCTGGGCGAA
>JANNXP010000212.1:0-5016 GCA_031409615.1 Haliea sp.
TTGTTCCTCGGCCATTAAGCCATCCTCCGATTAGGTATCCAAATATCAGGGTGCGGCGCGCGCGCGCACCAGTAATTCATCCAGCTGACCCTGTCGCTCCAGCAACAGCAGGTCGTCACAGCCGCCGATGTGGCGCTCACCAATCCAGATTTGCGGCACTGTGTCGCGACCGCTGCGAGTCATCATCTCGCGGCGCAACTGATCGTCATTGTCCACCGCGATGTCCCGGTACGCGACCCCTTTGTGGTCCAATAGGTCCCGGGCCCGGATACAGTAGGGACAAAACCGCGTGGTATAGAGAGTGACGCCCGTGGTCATAGTAGGTATCGAATCAGGTGACCGTGGGCAGCTGCAGGTTACCCCACTCCATCATGCCGCCGGTCATTTTGTAGACTTGCCCGTAGTTTGCGTCCTTGAGCTGCTTGCCCGCCGCACTCGACTGCTGGCCCATTTTGCATACCAACACAATGGGCTTGTCTTTGTGTTTTTCCAATTCGACCATGCGCTCCAGCAACTTGGCCGAGGGTATATTGATAGCGCTGACGATGTGTCCCTTGCGGAACTCGGCGGCCTCGCGCAGATCAACAAAGACGCCGTCCGCGGAGTTGACCACGTTAATCGCCTGCTGGGGCGAAAGAGACGGGCCGGACTTGCGGGCCTCGTGCACGATCAACAGCGCAATGACCACCAGTAGCGCGGACGCCAGTATCCACTGCTGCGCGAGAAATTCTAAAAATAGTGCCATGGGTTTGCTAGTGTGACCTGTTGGAAGGGAGTTGCGGCAGTCGCACCAGGAGTGCGCATATTGCTTGCGCGTTTAGCGCATGCCCTGCCGATTCGAACGCGGGCAAGTATACAAGGTCTGCCGGAACGCAACCAGCCCCGGGCGGGCAGCCCCGCGAGGCGAGCTGCGACCATGCCCGCCGAGCACACAGGCAATGCACTGCTATCGGGAACAGGTTAAAATGGCGCGCTTTAACACCCCTGTAAATACCCTGCCCGGTCGGAAACATGCATGCGCGCGAGTAACAAGAAAGCCACTGTCCTGATCGTATTGGATGGCTGGGGCTACCGTGAGGAAACACAAGACAACGCCATCGCCAGCGCCACTACGCCCGTGTGGGATCGACTGTGGGCTGCATCTCCCCGCACCCTCATCTCTGCCTCCGGGGAGGACGTGGGCCTACCGAGCGGGCAGATGGGTAATTCCGAGGTGGGCCATATGAGCCTGGGCTCGGGGCGAGTGATCTACCAGAACATCTCGCGCATCGACCAGGCAATTCGAGATGGCAGCTTCAACCGTAATACGGTTTTGACCAGCGCTATCGACCGGGCCACAGCGGCTGGCGGGGCAGTCCACATTTTCGGTTTGCTTTCCACCGGGGGCGTCCACAGCCATGAGGAGCAAATCTTCGCCGCCATTCGCCTGGCCGCCGCCCGCGGGGCACGGCAAGTGTATCTGCACGCCTTCCTCGATGGCCGCGATACACCGCCGCGCAGCGCTGGCCCTTCTCTGGACAAGGCCGATGCCCTGTTCGCGGAACTCGGCTGCGGCCGCACGGCGACTATTTGCGGTCGCTACTACGCCATGGACAGAGACAACCGCTGGGATCGCATCGAGCGCGCCTACCGGCTGCTCACCGAAGGTGTCGCACAGCACTGCACCAACACCACCGCCGACGCCCTGCGCGCCGCCTACCAGAGGGATGAAAGCGACGAATTCGTGCTGCCCACGGTAATCCGTAACGACCAGCAACAGGCAGCGGTGGTCGGCCATAACGACACCGTACTGTTCCTGAATTTCCGCTCTGATCGCGCGCGGCAACTGACCCGTGCATTTGTCGACAAGGAATTTGACCATTTTCAGCGCAAGGTGGTGCCACAGTTGTCTGCATTCGTGACGCTTACTGAATATGCACAAGATATCGACGCCAACTACGCCTTCGGGCCAGAAAAACTCGTCAACGTGCTGGGTGACTATCTGGCCCAACGCCACATGACTCAGTTGCGCATTGCGGAAACGGAAAAGTACGCCCACGTGACCTTCTTTTTCAGCGGTGGTCGCGAGGCGCTATTCCCCGGCGAAGAGCGCATGCTTATCGCCTCGCCGGACGTCGCCACTTATGACCTCAAGCCAGAAATGAGTGCGCGGGAACTGACCGACAAATTGGTCGAAGCAATAACCTCCGGTCACTACGACCTGATTGTCTGCAACTACGCCAACGGCGATATGGTGGGACACACCGGCGTCTTCGCGGCGGCCGTGAAGGCGGTGGAAGCCCTGGACGAATGCCTGGGCAGAGTGGAGCGGGCTCTGCAGGAGGTAGGCGGCCAGGCGCTGATCACTGCCGATCACGGTAACTGTGAACAGATGCTTGATTACACATCGGGCCAACACCATACCCAGCACACCACAGAGCTCGTGCCGCTGGTCTATGTCGGTCCAAAACAACTGGGGCTGCAACCCACAGGAGGCATACTGGCGGATATCGCTCCGACTATTTTGCGCCTGATGGATCTGCCACAGCCAGTCGAGATGACCGGCCACGATCTGACCACAGCACCCGCTTGACGCACCAGGAACCACAGCTCCCGGTAACTGGCAATGCCTGACACGTACGGACCGGCCATGGCAAAGCCCTGCGCCTGGCGCGTATTGCTGTCGGTGCTGTTGTCGGCGCTGCTAGCGGCATGCCTGTCTCAGCAGAGCCTGGCACAGTCTGACGAGGAAAAAACCCGTGAGCAGTTGCAGCAGCTGGAAGTCGAGATAAAGCACATTACATCGGAGATTTCCGCTGACAGCAACCGCCATGACGCGGTGCAGGAGCAGCTGCGACTGGCAGAAGTGGAACTGGGAACCCTGCAGCGCGATGTCACCGAGAATCAACGGGCTTTGGCCGCCAGCTCCAAGGAGCTGGCGGCAATGGAGCAGCAGCGCACCAAGCAGGAACAGGCCCGCGACCAACAAAAGGCGCGCATCTCCCTGGAGTTGAAGACTGCTTGGCAAATGGGCCGACAGGGGCAGATCAGCGTCCTGTTGAACCAGGAAAATCCGCATACGGTGGCTCGATCACTGGCCTACTACCGCTATTTTTTCCAGGCGCGCAATACCCTGCTAGAACAGTACCGTAAGACTCTTAGGGACCTGCAGGAGCTGCAGCAACGGATCGATACTACCGTGGCGGAATTGGACAGCCGCGGCCAGATTCTGCAACAGCAGCAGGCCGAGCTCACCGCAGCCCAGGCCAGTCGACAACTGGCTCTGGCGGACCTGAACGACAGCATCAGCAGCAAGAGTGCCAAGCTCAAACAAAAAGAGCAGGATCGCAAGCAGCTGGAAGAACTGTTGCGTGCCATCGAAAAGGCGCTGATTGACCTGCAATTACCGGACAACACCGCGACCTTTCAAAGCGCTAAAGGGCAAATGCCATGGCCGGTTGCGGGCAAACCCAGCAATCAGTTCGACCAAGCGCGCAACGAAGGCAAAATGCGCTGGCAGGGGATCACCATACCGGCCGCGGAAGGCACTACTGTCAAAGCCATTCATCATGGCCGCGTGGTTTATGCCGACTGGCTGCGCGGTTCCGGGCTATTATTGATCATCGATCACGGTGACGGCTACATGAGCCTTTACGCCCACAACGAGAGCCTGTTGCGCGAAGTGGGCGAGTGGGTCACCGCGGGCACGCCCGTCAGCACGGTGGGCAATACGGGTGGAGGGGACCAGACCGCGCTGTATTTTGAAATTCGCCACAAGGGCAAACCCATCAATCCTGCGAAATGGTGTAAGCGCTGAGCCAGGCGTTGCGTCGCCCCGCTTGGTACTCCTGACGCAGAATAGGGTAGACTGGGGTTCTTAAGGTTACCGGTCTTCAGACAAAACCCATGCGCTTTTTTTTCACGCTCCGTACTACGCTGGCGAGCATTGCCGCCGCCCTCTCACTCATTATCTGCGCACCTCTGGCGGCCGTGGAGGAGCAGGGCAAGCTACCCCTGGATGAATTGCGCACATTTGCGGAGGTGTACAACCAGATTCGTCTCGGCTACGTCGAGCAAATCGACGACAGCACGCTGCTGGAATACGCTATACAGGGCATGTTGATGGGCCTCGACCCGCACTCGAGTTACCTGACTGAAGATGCCTTCCAGAATTTGCAGGACACCACCTCCGGCGAGTTTACCGGGCTGGGGCTCGAGGTGGGGATGGAAGATGGCTATGTCAAAATCATCTCGCCCATCGATGGCTCGCCCGCAGCAGAAGCAGGCCTGCAGAGCGGCGATATGATTCTCAAACTGGGCAATGTGCCGGTGAAGGGCATGACGCTCAATGAAGCCATCGAGATAATGCGCGGCCCCAAGGGCAGTAAGATCGAACTTTCAATCGGCCGACCCGGCGAGAGCCAACCCTTCGATGTCACCCTGGTACGCAACACCATCAAGGTCGCCAGCGTACGCCACAGCTGGCTGGCACCGGGTTACGGGTACATCCGTATAGCCCAGTTTCAGAACAGCACCGGCGCGGACGTGCGCAAGGTGCTGGAAAAACTCATGGCCGAGGAGACACTCAAGGGCCTGGTACTGGATCTGCGCAATAATCCCGGCGGCATCCTGCGTGCCAGCGTCGATGTGGCTGGTCTGTTTCTGGACGGCGGCAACGTGGTGTACACCGAGGGACGCGTGGATAACGCAGACCAGCGCTATGACGCCGACCCACTCGACGCCACGAATGGCGTGCCACTGGTCGTGCTGATCAACCAGGGCTCGGCCAGCGCCTCGGAGATTGTCGCAGGCGCACTGCAGGATCGCGGCCGCGCAGTGATCATGGGCACCCGGAGCTTCGGCAAGGGCTCGGTGCAAACCGTCCTGCCACTGTCTGACTCCCGCGCGATCAAGCTCACCACTGCGCTGTACTTCACCCCCAATGGCCGCTCTATCCAGGCCGAGGGCATAGTGCCGGACATTGTGGTCGAGCGCGCCACCATCACCGCCTACAACGACCCACAACAGATCACCGAA
>JANNXP010000213.1:0-3977 GCA_031409615.1 Haliea sp.
GGGCAAGCGTGTTCCGGTGCGTACAAAAGCAAAATTACGCGCGGCGGCCAACGATCATATGGCGCTGCTGAGCAAAACCCCTGAGCGTGTTGTTGCTTACTTTCAGGATCGCAGCCCAACAAAGGCGATAACATTCGAGCGATGCGCCTGTCCTGTCCGCCATGAATACACCCCCAAACACAGCCAGAATCACCGTTCTTTAAAACTTCAATTTGCCAGATGCGCGACCAAGTTTCATGTTTGTCGCTACAGCGGATCAGTCGCCTTGAAAAAAAAGGAGGCCACGATCACTCTAGCACAGGGGGCACGCTGCACTTGGTGGTCGCATATTGTTGATTAGTTGTCTATCTAACGTCCCGATCAAGTGCGTGCAACGGACAAGGCTGCCCCAGCCACCGGTAGCACCAGCCAGGTTTCCACGACTTTCTCCTGGGTCGCCTGCTCAACACCTGCGGCGTAGGCAAACAACTGTCCTGCATAGGCTTGCGCCAGTTCTGCCCATTGCGACGGGCCGGATGGTGTCGATTTGTGGTCTAGGACAACGATGCCTTTATTGGTCATCAGCAAAAGGTCGATACGACCAATGATCTGTTGTCCGTTTTCTAGCTTTGCGGTCACGGACGCTTCCGCCAGTGGCTTGCAGCCCGGCCAACGCCTGTTGATCCAATTTCGAATGGCATGCACTTGCCGCGTTAGCGCAACTGCATCAATGCTGGTTTTCACTCCGAAAGCACTGAGCAGGCGACTGGCATCGCTTTCCGAGAAGTCTGATGACGGGTCGGTAAGGCTTGCAGCAAGGCACGCGTGAACAGCAGTTCCCAATACGCTCCAATCCACTCCGGGTGCTACCGTGAGCCGTTCGCCGATCGAGACTTGTTCGTGGATGACGACACTTTCTGGTGGCGCTGATGACGGGTTGAAGTTCTTAGGTTTCCGCTCGACCGGTTCAATCTGGTTCCACCAGTACAAGGGCTGTGCCATTTTTTCTGCTACAGCACCATCACCGGGCTGCAGGTCGATGGTTACCACGGGCACGGTCGTTCCGCTGGGCAAGACAAGCTCTGTCGCTTCAGGCTGGATGTTAGTGAGCCAATCTGCACCAAGCGTATCCAGCCAGGGCAGACTTCTTGCTTTCTCCTTGGTGGCAAAGATCAGTGTCTCGCGCGGACGGGTCATGCTCACATACAACAGACGTTGCGCCTCAGCGATAGCCGCAGCTTCGAAGGTTTTCGCGACATCAGATTCGTCAATGCGGTCTTTGACCGGGATTCCGGAAGACTGTTTGCCAAAGGGCCACGGCCAATAGCGCACGAAGCGGTTTTGCAATGGATCCATAGCATTGACGGCGTGGGTGGATTGGGTGGAGATGCCCCAGAGACGGCTGCGCACCTTGTTTTCAAGGTCGGTCAGTATCACCACATGCCATTCCAAGCCCTTGGCGGCATGGTGGGTGAGAATACGCACGGCATCTACTGCAGGCATGGCCAATGCATCGGCTTCAGCCTCGGATTGCGCACCGAGCCACAGCAACAAACCGGAAATGGTGGCAGCCTGACGTGTGCCGCGACAGGTGTCTTCATATTGACACGCCATCGCTAGCAAAGCTTCGAGATTTGCCAGCCGGGTCTGGGCAACGGCAGCATCCTGTCGCCAACCGATAACCACTTGGGGCAACTGGCATGCGGTCATGACCCGGCGCATTGCCTCCAGCGGAGCCAGTAGCGGAAGTTCCACGCGAAGTTGGGCTATGCGAAATACAGCAGGGTGCGCATCCGCTCCCTCCTCTCGCCAAAAATTGCGTTTGTTGCCTGCATTCAAATACCGCAAGCGGTCTGCAAGCCAAACTTCTGGCTCTGCGCTGTCGACCATCGCAATGATTTCGGCAGTTGCTACCGTATCGGACGCGTCATTGAGGCGCCGTAGGCATGCCAAGGCTAGCGTGACCTCGGGTGTGGCAAGCAACCCAAGCTGAGACGTTGCCACAGAAACCCCGCCTTGGCGCAGGCAGGCGGCAGTGCGAGTCACGGCTTCATTGGAACGGCACAAGATTGCGATATCGCGCGCGCGCAGCGGGCGCAGAACCTCGGTGTCTTTCTCAGGGATACACTTATTTGCATTCAAAAGTTGTTGCACACCGGCTACCAGCGACAGAGCAATTTCGTCAACGTTCGCCCCCTCCATCACCCAGGTCACCAGTGCGGGATCGTTCAACTGCTCTGGACGCTGTGGTGCGAGAGCCACTTCTTCAGCCGACAGGGTTCCGGAGAAGGTTTGTGTAAACACTTCGTTGACCAAGTTCACCAGCGCGGGACGGGAGCGCCAGGATTTGCTCAATATTTGCTTGGTACCACCAAGCTCTGGCAACGCCTGCAGAATGGACTGCATCAACGCGGTGTCGCTGCCCCTGAAACCGTAGATGGCTTGTTTGAGGTCGCCCACCCAATAGGTATGCCTGGCCAGGCGGGACAGCTTTAAAAATAGCGCCAACTGGATGGGGCTTGTATCCTGGAACTCGTCCACCAGTAAAAGATCCAGCTCTTCGCGCAGGACCGAGGCTACTGTGGGGTGGTCCAACAAGCGCAGCAGCAGGGACTCCTGATCCGTAAAGTCCACTACCCCCATTCCCAACTTGCGCTGGCGGTAGTGCTCCAGCGCGTTGGAACAAACATCAAACATACACACCAAATAGTTACTGATGTCGGCGTGCAAATCGGGGTGCGAATCGTATGCCAAAGCGAGCATTTTGATCGGCTCACTCAAGTGCAACAAACCTTTCTCTGGGGCGGCCTTAGAGAGAGATACCCACTGACTCCACAGTGCAGTTCCATTGCGTAAATGGCGCTCGAAACCTTCCAGCTGGAGACAATATTCTTGGGTCTTGTTGACCGTAGATGTCGCGCGCGCGCGCTGCAGTTCCGGCATTGCTACAGAAATTGCTACAAGCAGATCCTGCGTCAACGTCGTACGGTTGGGTTGTGGAAAGTACGATAACAAGTCGTCCGCATTTGCCTTTGCGAATGCAGCAAGTTGCGCCTGTGCAATGTCGTTGCTTCGTACCTGGGCCAGTAAGCCCTTCAGGTCCTCGGTCCAGTCCTCAATTCCGAGTCGGGATGCAAGGTCGGACAAGTTTGACACTTCCGATCCAGTACAAGCGGCGTCAATGGCTTCACGGATCAATTGACTCGTTTGGACTTCGTCAAGCACCTGTTGCTGCGCAGCCATTCCGGCTTCAAACGCAAAGCGCTCCAGCAATGCACCGCACACCGAGTTAACGGTACCAATGCGGGCCTGCGCCATCGCGTTGGCCAGAACAAACTTTTCGTCGGCAAGCAGGTGCTGGCGCACACGCTCCCGTAACTCTGTCGCAGCCTTCTTTGTAAATGTGGTGGCAATCACGCCTGACGGGCGGACTTCACCCGAACTCAACACAGTGCTGAGTGTCTGCATCAACCTATGCGTTTTACCGCTGCCAGCACCGGCACTGATGAATGTGAGGCTCATTGGTCTTCCCCCCAGCCAGCCAGTGCTGCAAAGTCGTTGTAATTGATATTCAGAACTTCAATTGCGAGTGCGTCTTCGTCTGGCAATTCGTCTTCATGCGCCTCAAGCACCACCTCAATGCGACCTTGGTCAATTTGCGCACGCCGCCACGCCCAGGTTTTCAGGAAACGCTGCCAGAGGTGTGCCGCGCCTTCATCGGCCACGTCTGCAGCCTTGCGGATCAATTTCGCTTTGGGGAAAAAGTCATTGTCAGTGGCCAAAAGTTCACCGCTGCCCAATGAGAAGTACGCCAGTCGGGGCCAATTGTCCGTGCGCTGTCGGACCATTTCTCCATAAACCTGTAAACGGCAGTTAAACCTATTCCTGCTAGGCTAGAACCCTACTGGCTGCGGGTTTGCGCGGTTGTTTCATCACAAAAGGACTCACCAGATGGGTGAAGAGAAACGCAAGTCACCGGCCACACCAAAACAGTCTAT
>JANNXP010000214.1:0-4861 GCA_031409615.1 Haliea sp.
CTCCCGCGCGATCAAGCTCACCACTGCGCTGTACTTCACCCCCAATGGCCGCTCTATCCAGGCCGAGGGCATAGTGCCGGACATTGTGGTCGAGCGCGCCACCATCACCGCCTACAACGACCCACAACAGATCACCGAAGCGGACCTGTCTGGACACCTGGGCAACGCCAACGGCGCTGGCAAAGATAAGAAAACTGCCATGGTGGCGAGCGAGTTGCTGGCCGACGACAACCAATTGTATGAAGCCCTGGCGCTGTTAAAAGGCCTGAATATACTGGGGATGCGTGATAAAAAGCCGGTGGCCGAAGTCGCGGGCGAGTCGTAAACGTAGCAGCGAATCAGCGGCGTACTTCAATGCCCCGCGCGGCCATGTAGGCCTTGGCCTGGGGCACGGTGTACTCGCCGAAATGGAAAATACTGGCTGCCAGCACCGCATCGGCGCCGCCCAGTGTGATCCCATCAACCAAATGGTCCAGCGTACCCACACCGCCAGACGCGATCACTGGAATCTCCACCGCATCGGTAATAGCCCGGGTCACACCCAATTCAAAACCATTGCGGGTGCCGTCCCTGTCCATGCTGGTCAGCAGGATTTCCCCCGCGCCCAGCTCTGCCATTCTGACCGCCCAAAATACGGCGTCGATGCCAGTGGGCTTGCGCCCGCCGTGGGTAAATATCTCCCAGCGCGGTTGACCGTCCACATCGTCCACTCGCTTGGCATCGATGGCCACCACGATGCACTGCGAGCCAAACCGCAGGGCGGATTCACGCACCAGTTCCGGGTTGTGGATGGCAGCGGTATTGATACTCACCTTGTCGGCACCGGCATTGAGCATGGTGCGAATATCGTCCACCGAGCGAATGCCGCCGCCGACGGTGAGCGGAATGAACACGTGCTCGGCAATCTGCGCCACGGTATGCACGGTGGTATCGCGGCCTTCGTGGCTGGCAGTGATGTCGAGAAAGCACACCTCGTCGGCACCCTGTTCGTTGTAGCGCATCGCGATCTCCACGGGATCACCGGCATCGCGTATGTCGACAAAATTGACGCCCTTCACCACGCGACCGTTGTCCACGTCGAGGCAGGGAATAATACGTTTGGCGAGGCCCATTGTTAGACCGCTGCCTCATCACACAGGCGCTGCGCTTCGGCCACGTCCAGCGTGCCTTCGTAAATAGCACGGCCGGTGATGGCGCCGCAGATACCGGTATGTGCCACCGCGAGCAGGCCGCGAATGTCGTCCATATTGGTAATGCCGCCAGAGGCAATCACCGGGATGCGCGAGGCCTGTGCCATCGCCACCGTCGCCGGAATATTCACGCCCTGCATCATGCCGTCGCGGGCGATATCGGTGTAGACAATCGCTGCCACGCCGTCGGCTTCGAAACGGCGCGCCAAGTCGGTGGCGTGTACTGTGGAGACCTCGGCCCAGCCATCTGTGGCTACCAGTCCGTCTTTGGCATCCAATCCCACAATCACCTTGCCCGGAAATGCAGCGCAGGCCTCGGCCACAAACGCCGGCTCCTTGACGGCCTTGGTGCCGATGATCACGTAGCTGACACCGGCCTTAATATAGTACTCAATGGTTTGCAAGTTGCGGATACCACCGCCGATCTGTATCGGCAGCTGTGGATACGCTGCGGCAATGGCAGTCACCACCGCGCCGTTAACCGGCTCACCGGCGAATGCCCCGTTCAGATCGACCAAATGCAGGCGCCGGCAACCGGCCTGCACCCAGCGTGCCGCCATCGCCACCGGATCATCGGAGAAGACCGTGCTGTCCTCCATCAGGCCCTGGCGCAGGCGCACGCACTGCCCGTCTTTCAAATCGATGGCGGGGATGATCAACATTGTCCGTTCCACTGTAGAAAATTTTTCAGTAACCTGAGCCCGGCGGCGGCGCTTTTCTCCGGGTGAAATTGCACCGCGAACAGATTGTCGCGCGCCAGTGCCGCATCGGCGCTAACACCGTATTCCACGCTGCCTGCCAACAGGCTGCGATCCTGCGCATGCACGTAATAACTGTGTACGAAATAAAAGCGGCTCCTATCGGGAATACCCGCCCACAGCGGGTGATCCATTGTCTGGCGCACTTCGTTCCAACCCATGTGTGGCACTTTCAGTCGCTGCCCGGCAGCATCCTTAAGCGGTTTGCCAAAGTAACGCACCTCGCCAGGAATGACATCGAGACAATCCACGCCATCGTTTTCTTGTGAACGCGTCATCAGGGCCTGCAGGCCAACACAGATCGCCAGCACTGGCACCTGCGCCTCGGTGAGCGCGTGCGTCAGCAGTTCATCGCACTTGAGGCGGCGAATTTCCGCCATGCAATCGCGAATAGCGCCCACACCGGGAAATACCACGCGATCAGCCTGGCGGATCAGGTCGGCGTCATGGGTCACCACTACCTTGTCAGCACCAACGTGCTGCAGCGCGCTGGCCACGGAATGTAAATTACCCATGCCGTAATCGATGACGGCGACACTAATACTCACAGTCGGGTACTCACAATCGGGTACTCACAATCGGGTGCTCATAATCGGGTGCTCATAACCGGGCACTAATGGCGGGGTTCCCTTCGGGGCGCCCGTTTACAACACACCCTTGGTGGAAGGCATGATACCCGCCATGCGTGGATCGGCTGTCAGGGCCATGCGCAGGGCGCGCCCAAAGGCCTTGAATACCGTCTCGACCTGGTGGTGGCTGTTGTCGCCGCGCAAGTTGTCCACGTGCAGGGTCACCAGAGCATGATTGACGAAGCCCTGGAAAAACTCCAGGAACAGGTCTACATCAAAGCCGCCCACGGCCGAGCGGGTAAACGGCACATGAAACTCCAGGCCGGGTCGACCGGAGAAATCGATTACCACCCGCGACAAGGCCTCATCCAGCGGCACATAGGCATGCCCGTAACGAACAATGCCCTTCTTGTCACCCGCTGCTTTGGCAACGGCCTGGCCCAGGGTGATGCCGATATCCTCCACCGTGTGGTGGTCATCGATGTGCAGGTCGCCCTTGGCTTTGATATCCAGGTCCACCATACCGTGCCGCGCGACCTGGTCCAGCATGTGCTCCAGAAAGGGAATGCCGGTATCAAAGTTGGTTTTGCCGGTACCGTCCAGGTTCACCGCAACGGTGATCTGGGTCTCCAGCGTATCTCGGGTTACTGTGGCCTTGCGCGCAGCCATCGGACTCTCCACGGGGTTTGAATACGGGGAAATGGTGCCCCCCAAAGGGCGGCCATTATAAGGGAACGCGACGCTCAATTCACTGGCACTATGGCAGGTGAGGCATTACCCTGTGGCCCTGTTGTCCGCTCCGAAATATGTGCTCCATGCCCAGCCCCGCACCCTTCCATCAGCGCGTCCTCGACTGGTTCGATGCGCACGGTCGCAAGGACCTGCCCTGGCAGCGCGATACCAACCCCTATCGAGTATGGGTGTCGGAAATCATGCTGCAGCAGACCCAGGTGAAAACCGTCATTCCCTATTTCGAGCGCTTTATGACGGCCTTCCCAGATGTGCAGGCACTGGCACATGCGCCCGAGGATGCGGTGCTACACCGGTGGACCGGGCTCGGTTATTACGCCCGGGCGCGCAACCTGCACCAAGCGGCCAAGCGGGTAGCCCAGGAACTGCACGGACAATTCCCCGACACCCTGGCCGGACTGTGCGAATTGCCTGGCGTGGGCCGCTCTACTGCCGGCGCTATCGTGAGCATCGCCTTCGGACAGCGGGCGAGTATTCTTGATGGCAATGTAAAACGAGTGCTGGCGCGCTATCACCGGGTAGAGGGCTGGCCAGGACAATCCGCCGTACACCAGCGACTGTGGGACATTGCCGAGCAATACACGCCAACAAAACGCTGCGCAGATTACACCCAGGCGATGATGGATTTGGGCGCGACCCTCTGCACGCGCTCTAAACCCGCCTGCGGGAGCTGCCCGCTGGCCACCGACTGCCAGGCACTGGCCCACGGCGATCAACGCAATTATCCCGGCAAGAAACCGCGCAAGGTGCTGCCGGTGAAATCCACCCACTTTCTTATTGCGCGCAGCAGTGAAGGCGAGATTTGGCTGGAGAAGCGCCCGCCCAGCGGCATCTGGGGCGGCCTGTGGTGCTTTCCCGAGATCGCCACTCCCGAAGCCGGCCGCCAACGCTGCCTGGACCTGTGGGGCTTTGAGCCTGCCCGAGTAGAAATCCAGCCGGGCTTTCGCCATACCTTCAGCCACTACCACCTCGATATCACGCCGGTGGTGGTAGAACTCAACATCACCCCGCACGCGGTGATGGAAGCCACCCGGCAGCTCTGGTATAACCTGCGCCAACCCCCGCAAATCGGCCTGGCGGCGCCGGTCGCCGCGCTGCTGGAAAAACTGGCCGGCTCTTAAACACAAACGGTCCCACACACGGACGCACATAGGGAGTAACGAGAATGTCCCGCATGGTTTTCTGCAAGAAGTATCAGAAGGAGATGGCAGGGCTCGACGCACCGCCATACCCAGGCCCCAAAGGCCAGGAAGTATTTGAGAACGTATCCAAACAAGCCTGGCAGGACTGGCAGAGCCATCAGACCATGTTGATCAATGAGAAACACCTCAGCCTAGTCGATCCGGCGGCGAGAAAGTACCTGCAAGGGGAGATGGACAAGTACTTTTCAGGAGATGATTTCGATCGAGCCGAGGGCTACGTTCCTCCTTCAAAGTAGCCTCGTGCGGCCACGGCGTCGCGGCTTGACTCACGCAGCCCATACGGGTTTAATACGCGCCACTTGCGGTTCCGCAAGCTTGCCCAGATAGCTCAGTCGGTAGAGCAGGGGATTGAAAATCCCCGTGTCGGCGGTTCGATTCCGTCTCTGGGCACC
>JANNXP010000215.1:0-36990 GCA_031409615.1 Haliea sp.
CAATGGGGCTATAAGGAACAAGCTAACAAGCAAGATGAAATAGTACGCCGGAAAGATTCGAAATGAGCGCCGGATAAAGAACGCCGAATAATAGAGCCGCTGTCTTGTGTGAAGATCCTGGATCAGCTGCCTACCAATCAAAAATCCGCTTAACACGAAAAAAATATCAATGCCGCTCCAGAAACCATTAGCGAAGGTCATAATCCATGCGTCTGGATTGGGCTCATTTATAGGCCTGGAAAAAAAGCCGAGAAATATCGCGCAATGGTAAAACACGACCATGAGGGATGCGAGACCGCGAAGTCCATCAAGCGCCAGGAGGTTCGATTGCTCCGGCTGGAATATCTCTTTCTTGACCCGCTCTATCATGTTTGAATATTGCAATCGACCTCCCCACATATTCGTCAAGCATGCTTTCTATTTCGAAAGAGCACTATCGCCAAATCTATGCTGGACAACTTTGGCACCCCAGCGCCTGACAGGTTCTTCCAAACATCTGAAGTTAAGCTCGGCAAGAAGCGCTATTGAGAGAAAAGACAGTGTAATCGCTATGTATAGATGACTCAGGATTGAGATATGGAGCCTAAAAAATATCTCTCTCACTACATAGAATACTGGAATGTGTATTAGATAAATGGCATAGGACCGACTTCCAACCCAAATAAAGTATCTATGCAATGACCGTAGACTTCGAAATATGTTTTGATTTAGGGACGCGATAAGTACGATGAAAAAGCATAGCAAGGATACAAAACTTATATAGTAATAGGGGAGTGCAAATTGCCCACTGGCAACTAGCGGTAAGAGTGCAACTAGAACAATCAGCAAAACTGAAAATACTTTGGGGTAAACCTCACAGGTATGCTTTATTGTATTGTAGAAATTAGTGTTCTGCATCATTGCAATTAGAATGCCGAAGCATAGTGCATCAGTACGAAACATCATGAGCCAAAGATAACGGGCTTGAAACAGCTGGCACGCGATAATGACAATAAGTGCCACAATCAGTTTTCTTCGTGGCAGTAATGCCAAAAAGGGAAAGACTAAATAGAATTGCTCTTCCAGTGATAGAGACCAATAGACAAAGCTCGCCCCCAGCTCAAATTGACCATAACCAAGGGCAAATCGAATATTGGCGACCTGTAGCACAGCAGCGACAGTTGCCTCGATATTGGCTCGTAGAGAACCAAAAACGCCAGACTCATTGAAAAAAACTTGAAGTACCAGAATGACACCAAGCCAAAACCATGCAGACGGTAGTAAGCGAAAAATCCTCCTAAGCCAGAAGGAGAAAGCAATATTCCTGAACGCCGGCTTTGTGAGGCGTTCAGAGAAACTAGGCAGCATTGAGCGGGCAATAACGAATCCGGAAATGGCGAAGAACAAATCAACTCCAATTGCGCCATTGAAGCTCGCGTAAATTCGGGCTAATAGGCTCCCTTCGCTAAATGCATAGAGACTTCCGTTGAGATGGTGAAGGACTACGAATAGAACGGCAAAGGCACGGAGTATCTCGATGTCGTCAATTCTTCTGGTGGAGCTCATGAGCGCGGCGCAGCTCTCCGCGCGGTCGATGTCAGATATGCACTCATTTTATCGCGCACAACGTCTTGCCCTGCAACATCGCTGACTGACTCAATGCTTTTCAAACGCAAGGACTGATAAGCCTCTTTGTCGCTGGTTACAATTTTGTAGCTCTGCTCAAACGCCTCTTTGAGCGAGTTCCAGTCAATGCGGTAACACATCGTTCGAATGGCCTTGCGCTCGTCGATAGGCCAATAGGTTGGATACAAACTCGATTTGACAATGAACGCATTTTCGGCAGTTACGTAATCGGCCATCGCGGTGTGATTGGGCGCGATAGCGGGCACCCCTTGCCCCATAAACTCCATCAGTGGCAGGCACTGACCTTCACAGTGTGAACTGTTGATCACGAAATGGGTGTTCTCCATCAGCGCCTGATACTGTTCACTGGTCAGGAAGCCATGCACGGCTACCACGCGGCATTTAAACGGCGACATTTGCGAGTAAAGCAGCAAAAGTTTGCCGAGAAAGGTAGCCAACTTGTTATGCGTCATTTTTAGAACCAGCGTAGCATTAGGCTCGTTCCTGAAGGCCCAGCAAAATGCAGTAACCATGTCTTCCCAATTCTTGCGGCCGTCCTGCGGGTTCAATACGCTGGTATAGATAACACCCTTGAGTTCGAGTTTGTTGCCAATTTCGTTCGAGGAAGCTGTTCGTCTATTTCGCGCGAAGGAGGAGATGCGTTTGACCAGACTTGAAAATCGGCTTGGAGTCTTCGATGTATAGCTCTCCGGTCGGGAAATTGTCATCGACTTTATACCAATACCCAGTGAGCGATGGTCCCGTGCTCCCGGAGCATGGGTCAAATCAAGATTAGAAAATTTCAGTATGTCGGTATCTTTTTGTGGATTGAATTCCAATGTATATGATTGCGGAAGCCCGGTAATTTTAATGGTACGTTGTTCGTCACCAAAGTTGAGTTGAATGTCGCGATCGACATTTGTGCCATAAGCTACAAGTTCAAGCTCTATATTGGTCGGCCCTGTTACTTTATGCGGAAGGAGAATCCATGGCACCTTCGTTCTCGACCAGGTTCCCCAATCTTCTGAGCTATAGAAGCCTACCAACAGCTCGGTAGAGTCGGAGTCGTCTTCAGAAAATGTCAGGCGAACATCACGGTCATCCCAAGGCTCTACTTGCAGCGGATCTCGCGATCCCCGCACTTCGTCGTTTACCATATCCGTCGTGAGGTTGTAGGCGCGGCTGTCGTACAACGTTGCCTTTACATGAAGAACAGTATTTTGAGGCTTTGCACGTAAATCCTTTGGTGACGCTGTGTCGACAGCAGCAGGAATGACCGCTAGGTTCAATCCCGTGGGAATTGCCTTGTTAACAATTTGGGCGGCATATTCCGAAATCGTGATGGCATTACCAATTTTCTGCAACGATAGTGCCCAGTTCAATTCCGGTTGGTCGTGCCATGACTCGGTAGGAATGGTGCTGAACTCCCATGCAAATACACATACGGTCGGGCACTGCAGATCAAACAAGGTGCGATGGGGCGGCGAGAATGACAGAAATATGCACTCTTCATCTGGGTGTTCAAGAAATATCTTATCAACTTCGACAGTGGGATCACTAACCGCAACCAATGTACCCAGCTGCTGCAGTGCCGGCAGATACTTTTTATAAATAAAATAGTAACTGTACTCAGCTTTTCCCAAACGCTGCTCTATCGTTTCGGCGGTTGTTTCTGAATAGGTGATGATTATCATAGAAACGTTATTGTTCTCGAATGCGTTTCAAAAAAGCTTCCAGGCGAACGGCTAATTTTTCGCTGGAGCAATATTCAAACTGGCTTTGCCAAGCGTGTTTCGACATTGCGGCATACTCTTGTGGATCGCCACATGCCACGGCATAACTATTGAGAT
Source organism: Haliea sp. (assembly GCA_031409615.1). Taxonomy (GTDB): domain Bacteria; phylum Pseudomonadota; class Gammaproteobacteria; order Pseudomonadales; family Halieaceae; genus Marimicrobium. Next base: position 3,456 of record JANNXP010000215.1, read on the forward strand.
ACGCAGCATGAAGCGACTCCCAGCTCGGCCTATACCAAAGTGTCGTAAATATCTGCTGTGGATCGTGTGGCCAATAATGCGGTTCCGGGCTGGACTCTACAATAAAGGCATTGTCAGAATTGATGTAGTCGGCCATTGCCGTGTTGTCTGGGGCAATTGCGGGAATGCCGCAGGACATGTACTCCATCAGGGGAAGGCATTGGCCTTCGCTACGGGAGGCGTTGACGATAAAACTGGTAGAGGTAATGAGAGAGGCATACTCCTGCGAGCTTATATACCCATGCACGACCACAATTCTGCACTGGAATGGATGCAGTTGGCACAGCAGGGCAAACACATCCTCCAGGTATCCTGACATGTCCTTGTAGGTCATTTTAAGGATGAGGGTTACATCGCTTCGGTCACGAAATGCAAGGCAGAAAGCCGTTACGATATCCTCCCAATTTTTACGGCCATCTCTCGGATTTAAAATACTCGTATAGACAACCCCGCTTAGCACTATTTCATGCTCGACCACATTTGCCTGAGGTGCGGTGTTTTCGCTACTAGCTTTTTGGCTAAGGCTCTCTATCGATAAACTACCGAGGCCAATAGCGATAGTACGCGGGTCCGTGGGTGATCGCTTCGCCGAGAGATCAAGATTACTGAAGGCGATAAAATTGCTCGGCTGATGTATCTCCAATTCGAATTCGAATTCCGACATTTCAATTTTTGGCTCGAGCGCAATGCACTGGTCGCCAATCTGCATATTGATGGTTCGGCCGGCGTTTTTTCCATGGGCATTCATTGAAATCCGAATGCGAACTAATCCTGAAACAACACTCGGAAGCATAATCCAGGGACTGCTGGTTTTTGACCATGCTCCCCAGGGTTCCGCCGGATAAAAACCAACCATCCACACGTCGGGGTTACTTTGTCCAAATTCGATATGGATATTGTTACAACTATCCTGTTCGGTAGACGCAGGATTTACCGGGCGTGCAATGCGGTTGGCCGGAGCAATGCTTTCCGATTCTATCGTGAAGTCGCGGCTGTCGATAACAGCGGTTCCCAGCGTGATAGAACAATTCTTTATGGCGCTCCTGCTACTGGATTGTTCACGCAATGTCTTGCAGGTGTCCCAAAGGGGGGCCGGAATACACTCAATCGGAAAGTCTTGGTGTATATCATGCTTGACGACCTGTTTGGCGTAGGACGAGTGCGTCAAGGCCTGACCGAAGTGCTCCAGGGCATAGCACCAGCTATCTCTGGGATCGCTGATAAACTCCCGGTTGGGAATGCTGGAGTACTCCCAGGCAAAAACGGGAATAACCGGGCAGGGCAGATCATAGGGAATCTTGTGTGGAGGGGCGAAAGCCAGTAGATAGCACTCTTTCCCTTCACCTACCGTTTGACGACATTCGGCAACAAATGCTTCATCCAGACGGTTTACAATTTGAACGGAACCGATTTTTTCGAGCAGGGGGATATAGAATTTCAGTACGAAATAGTAACTGTAATCGGCGTCACCAAGTCGTGACTCGATCGTTGAATCGGTAACTTCGGAATAGCAATAAAAGAGCATGTAATTATTTTCGTCCCCAGAGTTTCAGCATTATACATATATCAACTATTTCAAACAAAGAAGATGATCGCTGCTGAGATGCTGATCTCACTATGGCAAGTAGTGTGGCGGCGTCAGCTCAGGACTGCTTTTTAAACGAATTCATCCATTTGCCAGAGTTTTGGCGTTTTTCCATAGAATTCCAGAAACCGTAAGCTGTCGGGGACGATCTCCCGCCTTAAGATTTCGCTGGAATCCTTATCCCATTCCAGCGGCTTCTTACCGAAGGCACGCCGGAGCCCAAGTCGCGCAAAAATGCGGTCCTGGGTTAGGGGCGGCACTTTGGCCAGTTTAAACCCCGTGTACCGATTAGTACGCAGGAAACGGCACGCTCGGGTGTCATACAGTTTCTTTTCACCGGCATTGAGGTTTATTGACTGCGATTTGGGGTATTTCTTGCTGTCGAGACCAAGGTGGCTAAAACACTGGTCGAGAATCCTATCGCGGTCTGATTTTAGATCTTCCAGAAAAACCACGAGGATGGCTTCATCCCCAAAAGTCTGTCTGTACTTGATAATCCGTTCCCAGAACAGCGTATCCTGGATCATCTGCGGGTAGACATGTAAGCATTCGCTGAGCGCGTAGGGCGCATCCAGCCCAAAAGTGACCCCGCTATGGTGCATCTCGCGATAACTTGATTCAATTCGAGCCTTCGGATTTCTGGCGATAAAGATAAAGCGGCAGCTGGGATTGTTGTCGTGAATCCTCGTAATCGCGATGTCTTCACGTAAATAGCCGGTGTAATCGGTGCTGCCATCCCCTTTCAATTGCCCCTCGGCCGCCCCTTCATAGAGCCAGTCATAATAGGCGTGAAACGTTTCGAACTCGTCGTTAGAAAAGTACCAGGGTTCCTTCATTGAAGGAATGAAGATATCCGGGTGAAGATCCAGCAGAGCACACAGCGTGGTCGTGCCACATTTGCTGAAGCCGGGTACGATGAAGTCGATTCTAACCGAGGTTGGCAACTTTTCTCCTCGCGAGAATCATTTGGCAACTTGGTAGAGTCTGGTCCAATACTGCACGGACTTTGTCACCGTTAGGATGGTTCAACATTTCTTCCCATATCGTCGTCCAATAAATTGTCGCAGGATGAACATTGTCGTTGATCCCCTCGTTTGTGAAGGGCACAGCCGTCGCCCATTTCAGCAGGTAGAAAATGGCCCAGAAGGATTTCAGATACTCGTGCCGGATTACTTCGAGACCACAATTTGATACCAGCGTCGCAAAATCATCAGAGGTAAAAATTTGGATATGATTGGGTTCTTCAAAATAGATCGGGGGGGCTACAGTTTTGATAAGATTTTCGCCGCGAGCATCTGGGACTGTTAATAAGTAGAGAGCGTCAGGCTTGCCAATTCTAACGATTTCCCGCAGAACGACTGCCGGATCGCGTAAGTGTTCGAGAACTTCTGTGTTGATGACTAGATCTGCATAGTCGTTCGGCAGAGGTATAGGATCGCATGGGGAAACGATTCCTTTAATCTTGCCACGAGCTGTATCTTTCAAGCGTGCTTCCAGGGCCAGAACTTTACTCTCCTGGATATCTATGAAGGTAACATCGGCCCCTTGTGAGCTGCAAAAAGCGATGTAGGCCCCGTCTCCGCAACCGATATCGACCACCTGCATTCCGGGTTTCACGGACACACCCAGGGCCAACTCACCCGTCTCGAGATTGCACCAGCCACGCGTTTCTCGATCTTTTGTGCCGACTCTGTTCGCGCTAGATTTTATATCAGCAGAGCTCACAGCAGTGTTCCTTGTGTGGATATAGAGGGTGTCTATCACTCACGCCTGGCGCAATGTAGCCGGGCCTAGACGAGACTGGCACCTTTCCTCCTGGCGAGAATCATTTGGCACCCTGGTAGGGTGTTGTTAAACATGTCCCGGACTTTGTCTCCGTTGGGGTGCGTCAACATTTCATCCCATATCTTCGTCCAGGCAATCGTGGCCGGATGAATAGCATCATTGATACCCTCGGGCGCGTAAGGCACGGCCGTTGCCCATTTCAGCAGATAGAAAATGGACCAAAATGCATTGAGGTAGTCGTGCCGAACTATCTCGAGATCGCAACTTAAAACCAACTCCTCGAAATCATCAGAGGTAAAAATTTGAATATGATTGGGTTCCTCAAAATAGGAGGGGTGAACGACGGTTTTTAGGAGGTTTTCACCGCGAGCATCTGGAACGGTTAACAAGTAGAGGGCTTGTGAATTCCCGATTCTAACGATTTCTCGTAGAACGGCTGCGGGATCGCGGACGTGCTCCAGCACTTCTGTGCTGATGACTAGATCTGCATACTCGTTCGGCAGAGGTATGGGATTGCACTCAGAAACGATACCCTGGGTCTTGCCTTGGGCGATATCCTTCAGACGTGCTTCTGTGGCCTTAACTTTGCTTTCCTCAATATCGATGAAAGTAACGTCTGCTCCCCGCCTACTGCAAAAAGTGATGTAGCCCCCGTCTCCGCAACCGACATCGACGACCTTCATTCCGGGTTTGATGGATACGCCCATCGCAAGCTCGCCCGTTTCCGGATTGCACCAGCCGCGCTTTGTGCGGTCTCTAAGACCAACATTGACTGCGCTTGATTTTACGTCGATATCAGTCACAACGGTTTTCCCTCTGTGCAGGTCATCTCCAAACTGGATGAAATCGGATTTAAATTCTTATGGGGTAGTTGATCAACGGCAACACTACAAGCATGCGCTGGCATTTTGGCATAAACCCCCACTGAAATATACCAAGCTAAGGCGCGATAGAGCGAACTCGTTCTCAGTTTGAATTTCTGGCAGGATGTGTATCCATCATGCGGGGGAGGCGAGCATCATCCAGATTGAGCCGGTACATAATTTGATTGTATTCATAGCGCGGGGTCGCCTGGTCATTGCCTGAAAAGGTCCAGGTATAGGTCCCCTCAAAATAGAGGTGGTTGCCACTGGCGAAATAGGGATGTTGTTTGACATTGTAAAAGCTGTAGTGGTCATGTGTAACGATTCTCCGCGCCGCAGACCAGGGCCCCATTGGATCCGCTGCTTCGGCATACCACACCTCTCCAAGCAGGCTGCGGCCACCGATTTGCACGGTAATGAGTATCCAGCGCTGGCGATGCTCATTCCACGTGATGCTGCCAGAGTGGGGAATAATCCTATCTCCAGTTTCCACGTCGACAAGCTCGAATTTACCGTCCTCGGGCTTTACCAAGCCATTTTTCAGTAGAATTGCCCAGCGTGTTGGTGTGATGAGATCTGTGTTCTTTTTCCAGCCCCAGACTAAAGCACCGTGTTGGTCCCGATCCAGGGGCGGGTCTTCATCATTCCAGCGGCTGCCGGGCCGCAGGCTGGTAAATGCCTGATAGCTTTGTGGGTCAATAACATCCTGCAGATTTGCCCGCACCCGGATATTCAAAAAGGCGTCACCAAAGTAAAACCATGTTTCCCCCTCGGTGACAATTTGTATGGGGTGACCAAGCAGTTCAAGTGGCGTATCCAAAGGAAACTCGACATACTTCTCGAAAACCTCCTTGTCGTCATTCCATTTGGCGATACCCAATTCTCGGCGGGTAACCAGATTTTCCATACGCACGTAGCCACCTAGCATCGTGTCACGGTCATTGCCGTCGAGTACGACCAGCCCACGAATCCATACCTGGCCATCGCCCTCAATCGGGCACATAGGGCGAGTAAGTCCATCCTCCGTCGTGAAGTAGGTGAGATCTATGCCATCGTCAGGACTGGACATGCGGTCGCCGGGGAGCGGGGAAACTGCTCCAGAGACTTCAAAGTTGCCTAGGGGATAATCTGCTCGTGTGGTGTCTCCCCAAAACCAGAATAACTTGTCTTGATAGATGGCATTTACTACAGAGTCCTGACCAAAAACCCGACCTTTTGGTCGCATGCTGTCGGGTAGGACCGTGGATTTGCCAATCAGCTTTGAGTCGTGATAGATGCCCTCACCAGTGACTCGGTACAGTCGCTCGGCGATGTTAATACGGCGCAGTGGGACAATCTGCTGTTCACCCGCGGATAGCGTTACCCTGATACCACGGAAGCCGAGACTATCTTCCGGAGCTTCATAGCCGTGGCTGCGTACATGAAAATAGACGGGGTCACCTTCTACATCACTGGGGCTGATGGCCACCCATCCGGCACTGTCGCTGACGTAGCGAATGCTGCTGGTGGTTTCAAGTTCTACCAGGGGAATACCGCGACCAGTCTCCTGATCGACGAACAATACTTTAAAATAGGGTACTTGGAGTGTGGAGCAACCTGTGAGTATGAAAAAGAGTAGTGGCCCACATAAGCGAAAAAAAAGTGTCGGTTGGGTCTCTGTCACAGGCGATTGATCCACGGCAATTTGATAACGTCTGAAGCGGAGGCGCCGGGTCATGACCAAAAAGTGGGCGTATCCTTTACGACAGTGTACACTTCAATGTGATAAAAATTCGAACTTAGTGTGATTTTGTCCAGTGTGTTATCGAAAATTGGCTTTCAGAGGTATTGAACGATGGCGGAGTATGTTTACACATTTGATGACAAGGCACTGGATAGGCTGGAAGCTCTTTTTGAATCTCGCATCGGTGACAACACCGGAGATGCCGAGCAAGACTTTTGGGACATGGTAAGGCTATTACTGTATGTGAAAAGCAAAGGCGCCCTGCTGGATATCGGTGCAGGTATTGGCCGCCTGACTGCGATCGCGAAGGACATTATCGGCGAAATTGTTGCCCTGGAGCCTGATGAATCCCGCTGGGTTGAGTGCCATCGAGAACACCATCTGCTGCCGCAGTGTGAAGTGCTATGCCAGACAACCACCGAATACATCCACAGTAATCCGGGAAAAATGTTTGATTTGATTGTTATCTCTATGGTGTTGCAGCATCTTGCTACCACTGACTGCGAAAAACTGCTGGAAGAAGCAGCGACTCTTCTTAAACCTGACGGTTTTGTCCTGATTTTTACAACGCATACGCTCGAAGAAACGAAGGGCTTTTCATTTTCTGGAGATCCTCAAAAATATATCAGCGAACAGATATTCAATGACTACGCCAATAGCGCTTCCTCTGAAAAAACAAAGGGCATACCGGTTCGCCGCTTTAGCAGAAGCGATTTCCTCGACGCTATTGCCCAGCATCTGGACTCCATTTACTGGCGTCAGTGCTCTTACTACAACGAGCATGGGGTCAACTTTTTCGCTCCAATACTGCAGGTCGATGCGCAGAAACTAAAAGATGTCGGGCGCAGCCAATTTGTAGTGGCTAGAAAGCGTACCTGACAGGCTATGGGCACATAGGGCGAAGTTATCCTGATTGTGGGAAAATTTGACCTCCAGATATTCAAATCACCCACCGGATTGACTGCGGGGAGGCGTTACCTCGCCGAGTGCGAGTCCATTCGGGGCTGGGCGATTTTGCTCGTAATTCTATTCCATTGGTCCACATTCGGTTTAGCCACGTGGAATCAGCCAATAGAAGATCCCAACCCGATACTTTCGTTCTTATATGCTGGAAACACCGGTGTAACACTGTTTTTTGTGCTTAGCGGCTTCTTACTGTCTATGCCATGGTTCCGTGGCCGCACGGTAAAAATGATTCCGTTCTATCGCAATCGGCTACTGCGGATTATGCCAATGTATTTTGTACTGGTAGCCATCGGTACGCTCTACAGCCAACAGTACTGGAGCGGTCTCCAGACTCTGCTCTTTTACAACATCAATCCTCTGACGTTGTGGCCATTTGGTGCCGTGCTTTGGAGCCTTGTCATTGAGATGCAGTTTTATCTCGTGCTGCCGATACTGATGACGGCCATTCGTACGGACTACTATCGCTTTATCGGTCAGACAATGATTATTGCGTTGATTGGCGCCTATCTCTTCATCTTGTTCAGTCCCGACGAGGTGCTTGATGCACAGACGAGGGTGGCACTACTGAACACACTCCTGGGGCGCTCACCAAACTTCTTGGCGGGAATTCTTTGCGCCTGGATATATGTGAGGCTAGAGCCGGGCCGCATGGCCGCAGGCGATCAACGAGGGCTTATGGCTTGGAAGGGCGATATTTTCTTACTGTTGATACTCATCATCCTGTCCTTGCAGTTTATGCGCGTCGCTGGAATCGGCATCCTCGCCGTAGAAACCGAGTGGCCGATTCGGCATGGCATTGAAGGATTACTGTGGGCCATATTCATTTTCGTTATCGTCTCCTACCCTTTGAAGACTCGCATGATTTTCGTTAATGGCGCAGTGAATACGCTGGGAATCCTTGCCTACTCACTGTATCTGCTGCACTTCCCTCTTATGACACTGTTGATGTCAGTCATTTATTCGGAACCTGAGGCCTGGTTCACGCAACCGGTTTGGCAGGCTGTAATCGTGTCGCTTGGCATGTTCACGGTCTTTGTCGTTCTTTCAGCGGTGACCTATGCGCTGATAGAGCGCCCATTCCTGGCCTTGAAAGCCCGCTAAGGAATTACCTGGCGGCAAACGCCCGTTGTACACCACTGCGGGCAACAATAGTCAACGCGCCCAGACCCAAAACCACTGCAAACCAGAGTGTTGCCAGTCGACAAATTAGTGTTGCCGCGACCGCCGTCGATGTATCCGCCCCGACCGCCATCAGTAACAAGCCCATGACCACCTCGGTACCGCCAAGGCCACCTGGGAAAAATGACATTGCGCCAACGAGTACTGCAATAGAGTAGATACCGACGGCGACCAGTGGGCTTACCTTGAGACCTAGAACCTGTAGCACCAGATAGAAGCCATAGCCTTCCAGCCCCCAGGCGACAATTGCCAGCAGCAGGCCACCATACAAAAGCCTGTTCTTCAACAACACGGCTGAGTCATTGATCATTCCCACGAGCTTACTCACTGCACCGCCGAGTTTGGGAGAGACGCTTTTTGCCCTCACCTCGAGCCACCGCCACAGCGGTGCAGAATGAATCAGCGGCAGCACGGCCAACACCACCAGCCCTGATACCCAAGCAGCCGTAAGGTAGGTCGAATCTTTAAAGTACCTCGTTGCCAATAGCGCGATTAGAATAACGGCCAGTAAATCCATCAGGCGCTCGACAAATAGCACGCTGAGACTTTGCCGATAACCTACCCCATAGGGCTTGAGATAATACGACCGAATAGCTTCTCCCGCCTTACCTGGTGTGGTGGTCAATGCAAAACCAGCCAGGTAGATCAGGAAGTGCTGGCAGCGCGGAATACGGGGGGTATTGAGACTCGCAAGGTAAATCTCCCACCGCGCATAGCGAATCACATAATTGATAAGGGATAAAGACAATACCAGCAGCCACATGCCAAGGCCCAGCTTGCTGGCAGCCTGCCAGGTTTCTGCGTAACCACTCCACAAAACGGCAACAGCGTAACCGACCATGGTCAATAGAATGGAGACAATTAACGCGCCTGAGTATCGCTGCATGCGTCACATAACCAGAATTCTTTACGTTCCAATATAGTCTGTTACGTAGTACTTTGATACCTGGTCAGCGGGTCCGACATGACAATACTTCGCACGAATAAAATAGCCGCTACCCGGGCTGCCTCGTCGATCCGGGATCGTCTTGGATTCATCTCAATGCTGCTTACACCAGAGGCGAGCGTCTATGCGCAATAGACGCAAGAACATTGAGATCGAACAGCTGCGTGCGGTCTCCATCCTCTTTGTATTGATTGCGCATGTCGGTGTGATGTCACCATTCGTCTTCAAAGCTGTGATCCCGCTGTTTCATTACGCGACTTTCGGGGTGGGAGTCGATCTGTTTTTTTGTATTTCTGGCTATGTCGTCGCCAAGGCCTACAGCGACTATTTTGATCTCTACCGCACGCGGGAACAGTTTTGGCCGGCAGTCAGGATGTTCTGGCTGCGGCGCGTCTATCGCCTATTGCCATCTGCATGGCTGTGGGTAGTGATTGGCCTGATCCTGGCGGCTTTTTTCAATAGCACCGGTGTCTTCATGGATGTCGGACAAAACCTGAAGAGCGCTGTGGCCATTTTCAGCTTCACCGCCAACTATGCGGATGTTCATGGCTGGCTGTGGCCGAATAATCATTATTGGAGTCTGTCGCTGGAAGAGCAGTTCTACTTTCTGTTACCCCTATTTTTGCTGGTGATCACTGACCGGCGAGCGCGCATCATAGCCTTGTTGCTGGTGATAGCAGTGCAATTTCCCCTGGCGCGAAATCTATACGGTGACGTCACCGCGAAATACCTGGCATTGTTTCGAATCGATGGTTTTGCCTGGGGCATACTGGTTTATATGTTCTCCAATAGCGGCTGGTATCGCCGGCTGGAACCGCGCTTTCTAAGGCGTAAGCCCTTGGCGCTGGTGGCGACTTTGCTGCTGTGCTATTTGCTGGTAGCAGTGCCCGCGCAGTTGTCCGTCTGGTCGATCAATATGGGCTTGTTGGCAATGATTGCAGCGGCGCTGGTATGGCTCGCCTCCTACGCCAACGGCTACCTGTTCGGTTACCAAGGTTTCAGTGGCATCATGCAATGGCTGGGCGCGCGGTCCTACGGGATTTACCTGATTCATATGCCGGCGTTTCGGTTCACGCATGAGGCCGCTACCCGGTATCTGCAGGCGTCAGGCCAGGAATATACGCCTGCCATTGTGCCCTTCTTACTACTGTTCGCCGGCGTGCTGATCGTAGTGTTGGCAGAGCTTAACTTTCGCTATGTGGAAGAGCCGCTGCGGCGTGTTGGTGCCGACCGCGCCCAGCGCAAACTGGCTGAGCTGGAGGCGAGCGACCGCTCCAGTAAAGAACAATTTCATGCGCAGTGACGCCAAGAACCGCGAAATCGAACAACTACGAGCCGTTTCCATCTGTTTTGTGCTGTTCGGCCATCTGATTATTCTCTCGCCCATCATTGCACAGTTTTTGCTGCCGCTATTTCCCTATGCCAGTTTCGGCGTGGGTGTCGATCTATTTTTCTGTATATCTGGCTACGTTGTCGCTATGAGTTACAGCGACTATTTCGATCGCTATCGCGCAAGAGGAGAGTTTTGGCCTGCCGCCCGGATGTTCTGGCTGCGGCGCGTCTATCGCCTATTACCATCTGCGTGGCTGTGGGTGGTGGTCGGCTTGCTCTGCGCAGCGTTTTTCAATAGCACCGGCTACTTTCAGAGTGTTGAGCAAAACCTGAAAAGCGCCTTTTCAGTTGTTACCTTCACCGCCAACTTCGCGGGGATATACGGTTGGCTGGAGCCAAACAATCATTATTGGAGTTTATCGCTGGAAGAGCAGTTCTACGTGCTGTTACCCCTCTTTCTGCTGCTGATTACTGGCCGGCGAGCACGCATCATGGCGTTGTTACTGGTGATTGCAGTGCAATTTCCATTGGAGCGTAATTCATGGGGTACCCTAACGACTGAAATTCTCGCTACGTTTCGAATCGATGGTTTCGCCTGGGGGATCTTGATTTTTATGTTCTCCCGCAGCGCCTGGTATCGTCGGCTAGAGCCGAGCTTTCTTCTGCGCAAGCCCCTGGCTCTGATGCTAACGTTGCTGCTGCTCTATCTGCTGCTAGCCGCGCACGCACAGTTATTGGTCTGGTCAACCAGCTTGGGCTTAGTGGCAATGATCGCCGGTGTGCTGGTGTGGCTCGCCTCCTACGCTAACGGCTACTTGTTCGGATACCAAGGCCTGAGCGACATGATGCAGTGGCTGGGCGCGCGGTCCTACGGGATTTACCTGATTCATATGCCGGTATTTCGGTTCACGCACGAGGCGGCCACCCGCTATTTGCAGGCGTCAGGCCAGGAATACACGCCAGCCATCGTTCCCTTTCTGCTGCTGTTTGCTGGTATTCTGATCGTAGCGTTAGCCGAACTTAACTTCCGCTATGTCGAAGACCCGCTGCGGCGTATGGGTGCAGCGCGAGCCAAGCGCAAGCTGGCAGAGCTGAAGGAGCATGACTACACAAAAACAGAGCCGTTTGTCGCACTAAGCAAATATCATAAAGAATAATTTCTTTCACTGTGAGCATATCATCCGTATTGGTTGGGCTTCACCTCAGGTATGCTCTAGCTGCCGAAGGGAAGGAAGTGGCTCGCTTTTTTCAGGTGACAATGGCAAGTTGAACCATTCCGTACGCGAGAGACTAATAACTTGTGAATCGGGAAAAATCCGGTAGTTCCCGGGTACCTACAGGAGGAGCAATATCGATGGATTACACAGAGCAACCCGCACAGATCATGTTGAAGATGTTGTGGCGAAATCAACTGGAACAAAAACTTTCCCTCCCAAGCTTTGACGATGTGCAGTTTCGCGTGCATTCCCAGAATGGAGAAGACGGGATCCTGCTCTACATTTTTACGCTGCTAGGTACCACTAACAAGAGGTTCGTGGAAATATGCGCGGGCAGTGGCGAGGAGTGTAATACCGCAAATCTGGCGATCAATCACGGCTGGAATGGACTGATGCTTGATGGTGATCCGGAAAACATCGCTCGTGGTAAAACGATGTTCCGCAACCATCCGGACACTCGGGTGTGGCCACCAACGCTCGTACAAGGCTGGATTACACGCGACAACGTGAACGACCTTATTCGCTCCCACGGGGTCGAGGGCGATATCGACCTACTGTCGTTGGATATTGATGGCAATGACTACTGGATTTTCGAAGCGATTGACGTGATTCAGCCTCGAGTTATTATCGCTGAATACACTCCCATCTTTGGGCCGGAGAAAGCGATGACGCAGCGCTACCAGGAGGACTTCGTGTCAGATCAATCTTGGGCGAACCCCAAGCGACCAGGCTTGCCCAGCTATGGCGCGTCCCTTCCTGCATTGAACAAACTGGCCAAACGCAAGGGCTATCGGCTGGTGGGTTGCGAGCGGCATTGCTTCAATGCCCTGTTTATTCGCAATGGAATAGGAGAAGAGATTTTTCCCGAAATCGAAATGTCGGAATGCTTCTCCCACCCTATGGTGCAGTACAGTATTGCCGCTTTCGGGAACCGGTACGATGAAATGGACAACGACTTCTGGCAGGAAGTTTGAAAGTCAGGAGCTCTATCGCTGCGAATGCAATGAACTATGTTTTGTCAAATTGATCGTAAACGTATTGCCGTGTTAGGAGAAGGTAAGTGAGTGTGTCTGGACCTGATTTTCCCGAAAGCACCAATGCCGACTGGGCTGGATTGGCTCAGCTCAGGAAAGACAGGGCGAGTTCTTCCAGTCCTGATGTCCCCGGACGGATAGATCCCGATCTGGTGGGCTTGTTCGACGCCCAGCACAGCGGCTGGTTTCTCAACGATGAACTTTTCCGCGGCTTCACTGTATCTGAGCATGACTCCGTCCTGGAGGTAGGGTGTGGAGAGGGGGCTGTAACACTGTTTTGCGCCAAGCGCGCAGCACACGTGACCTTCACCGATATTGAAGCCAGCTGTGTCGAAGATGTAGAGGCTAAAATGCTCGCCCTGGGAGCTGCGAGGGGCTATAACGGGATTGTCTGCGACAGCGATCCACTGCTGGTACCCGATGAGAGTGCGACGCGTATTATCTGTCAGGAAGTACTGGAGCATGTCGCTGATCCGGAACGTGTAATGTCGGAGTTGGCGCGGGCCGGCAAGCCGGGCGCGCTCTACTGCCTCACGGTGCCTGGTGAGCAGGGTGAGAAGATGCAGGAGGCCTTTGCGCCAGCGGCGTATTTTCAGCACCCCAACCATATTCGCATTTTCAGCAAAAAGGCGTTTGTAGCGCTCGTTGAAAATGCCGGGCTGGAAATCCAGAGCTACTCGGGGACAGGGTTTTTCTGGGTTTTTTGGATGGGCATGCACTGGGCAATAGAGTCCAGAAAGAGTGATGCAGAACGCGCCGGCGCACCGCTGGCGGTCCGTGACACGATCAAACCGCCCTACGACGAAAGTCTCCACACATGGGCGACACTCTGGCACAAATTAATATCGACCCCGGATGGCCTTGCATTCAAGAATGGGTTGGATGCACTACTACCAAAGAACCAGGTCATAGTAGCCAAAAAGCCGGATTAGAGTGGCTGTTAACACTCACTCTTTAGGCGGGTCTTCGCCGTCATACCAGCGGCCATCTACTACGTTACTCAAAAGCTGCGAGGCGCTCTGTTTCCAGCTCTGCCACTCTATGCCAACCGGGTTTGGCAGTGATGAACTGTTGTACAGTTCTAACCATTGCCGCAGTTCCAACGCCAGCCCGTCACCATCGCGGGCCTGAAAATACCAGGCATGGTTGCCGCACACTTCGCGAAATACCGGCAGGTCTCTGGCCAGCAGCGATGAGCCATAGAAAGCCGCTTCTATCAGTGGCAATCCGAAGCCCTCGCCGAACGAGGCCATGATGGTACCTGCGGCGTGTTCGTAGAGCGCTTCCAGCATGGAATCGCTGACATAATTGAGCCAGTGCAAGCGCACTGAACTGGCATCCAGCGCTTTCAGGCGTGCGGCAACCTCACCGTCCACCCACCCCACGGAGCCGACCACAACAAGGCTCAAATTCACGCCTTGTGACCACAGTAACTCAAAGGCATCCAAGACCTGCTGATGCCCTTTTCTCGGTTCAATGGTGCCCACCATCAACAGATAAGCCTGGCCTTGAATGTCTCCAAGCAGTTGTATTTCAGTCGGGTTTTTAATGTCACCGCCAGCGTCAGACTCCATCTCTGCGCCGAGGTGAAAGTAGCCAATCTTGGGACGCGTGACCCCGGATACCTGTTCCTGCTCCAGCCACGCGCGGTAATCGTCGGCAACGGAGCGTGAAATAGAGATCACCCCGTCGCTTATTTTGGAAACCCACCTGAGCCAGTTGCTGTAAAGCGGGACCTGATCGGGAGGAAAGCAATGCGGTAATACGATGGGCATCAAGTCATATAAGACGTGATAGATCTTCACCCCGCGCCCGCGCCAAAGCTGCAACCAGCCACGGGAGATATCCCGGCCGGTTACCTGGTAGCACAAATCGAGGCCCAGATAACTATCACCAGGCCTTGTCTCCACCGGGTCATCCGATAGATACAGCGGTGACAAGCCGAGAAATTGACTCACGAAACTGCGAGCGTAGCGAAATTGCTCGGTTGCGAAATCGTAATAGACCGCTTCCACACGATAGCCCCGGTGTTCCTTCTGCAGCAATTCGCGGAGGATGTTGCGCACGACTCGTTGAATGCCACTCTTCAGGTCATGCTGTACTACGGCGGAAATATCCACGAATAGTTGCGCTCCAGCCAATAGGGATGGCCCGACTCCTCCCGCACACGACATCAAGTCGTTCAGGTCCTCGATGCAGGCCCATAAGGTACTGGGTGGCAGCTCGTGCACTCTGGGCATGAACAGGCTGGCATGCAGCGCATTGACCAGACGCTTCGGTGAGGAGTGATAGCATGATTCTATATGGTCGCTATAGGCGGCTGCCGTTTTAACGGGACAGTGATGTTCTTGTACATAAGACCGGGCAGCCGCTCCGATAGCGTCAGGTGCGCCCGTCGAGCGATACGTCAGGTTTAGGGCCTCTGCCAATTCATCCACGCCAAAGTCGTCCGTCAGCTTTATCACGGTGCCGTCGGGCATTTCGGCCATGCTGCCATGCGCGTTGATAATCGTGGTGAGTCCTGCTGCCATGCAGTCCAGCAACGCAGCGGAAGATTCGCCGCGGGAGTTGCGCCGTAGCTGAATAGCGATGTCAGTGGCACTCAAGTAGGCGTCGTACGTCGCATCGTCGACGAAGCCGGTCAGGATAACCTGCTGTGGCAGGGGCAGCGCCAGGATCGCTTCCCTCATGCGCTCCTCAATCTCCCGATCACTGAAGCCGCCTACCAAACACAGTGTAACGGTGGGATCCCTGGCCAGATCGGAGAGTGCCCAGGCGCCCATCAGCTCGCTCACACACTTGTTGGCATTGAACAGGCCAAAGCTGCCGTACTCTCTGGCCTTGTCGGAAAGGTTCAGCGTGTGGCGTGAGATCCCTTTATCTGGCAGGTCCTTCACCCGGCGTGCCAGGGCAGTATGGGAGAGCCGATACAAGACATCATCGCCGAAATACAGCGACAGGTTTTCTCTGGCGAACTGACTGTGGACCATAACCCCGTAACTGTCACTGAAGAGTGACGCACAGGTCGGATACAATCCTATGGCGTGCTTAACGGGCCCCTCAAAGTCCCGCAAGGCGGCCCATCCGTGGGACGCGTAGACCTGTTGGCGTAGCTCGATCATTCCAAGCTGTTTAAAGTTGCTGAGAATACAGTCACCCAGATAAATATCATGCAAGACGGCAACACCGGGATGCGCTTTGATCAGGGTGAAGTACTCGTAATGAAAAGGCGAATTGCCAAAGTGATACATTACCCGGTCGAAACTGGCACCGAGCTTCAGGAATTGTGCGTGACTGATAACCTCGAAGCTGGAGGTCAGCACCGGGTCAATGGTATCCCGGTCCTGCACCACCAGGGTCACACGATAAACGTCGGCCAGCGCAGGGAGGATTTCGGCGCAGTAGTTGGCGATCCCCGAGGCGGTTGGCGGCATGGGTGCGACCAGCGCTAACCGCGTCTCCCGCGTTCTGTTCTGTCGGGGTGAACGGGACAGTAGCAGCGGCTGCGGGCATACAGACCCCGCCACCCCGGGCGCCAATTCCATGTACATTTCTGCGCCCAGACATTCGAGAAACGTCTGGTGCACTTTGATGGTCTCTTCCTGAGTGAGGTATTTCGCCAGGTAGCGGTAGCTTGGGTAGGCCAGCAGGCGCTCTGGGTCAGGCACCAGTGTCCGCAAGGCGGTGAGGTCATCCGGATCGCTTAAGCGGCAGATCATGTGGGCATTGTTCTCTGCCAGCCAGGCGGTGTTCAGCCATGACGGCCACATTGCCGCGACATCCAGCCAAGGGGCTGACTCACCCAAATCTACGATTAGGCGCATGCCGCTATACCTTCGCCTGATCCCGGATAGAGAATTCACTCATTATGACGTTGAGGACGCTGATTTCAGATCTGGACAGCGATAGCAGCTCCGGCATCTCGTAATCACTGATCAGCGCTGCTCGCGTCAGGCCGAACCGCTGCAGGAGCAGCCTTCTCTGCGGACTCAACTGCTGCAGCAGATGCCAGCGTCTCTGGTCATCGCTCGCAGGCTCCGTAAACCTTCCCTTGTCGTCGCTGGGTCGCTGGTAGATCAGTGGAGAGACCTGATTGGCTTCGCCGCGGGAAGGGGCGTTTGTTCGCCGCAGCCTCGCCCCTATGTCCGCCAAGAGATCCCGTAAAGGCCGGACCCTGGCGAGGAGTGACCAGAGTAGTCCGCGACCGGCGGGAAGCAGTAAAGCGACGACAATGACAGGACTGAGGGGTAAGAGGAGCAGTGCAACGATTGCTCCCAGCAGCAAGGCCTTCCAGCGTCGTCGCAGTGGCGGAAGGAGTCGGATTGCCGCGGAGTAGCGCCATGAGGCACTCGATTCTATCTCCTTAAGGCGTTCCTGATGCTGGTTGGCGAGCATTTTCCAGCGTAAAAGTTCTCGGCGAGCATCGAGTAGATCTTTTTGCATGACCTCCAGTGCTGTAATCGAGGGATCGCTCTTCGTGTCTTGCCGGGCCGTCTGGTGTTGTTGTTCGAACGGCATTTTTCTATTCTCAGTTCACTCAATTTTTCAGTATATCAACCTTTAGAGTTCGTTGCATCGCGCGGGGCACACAGGCCTGGTAAAACCACGCCCTGGATCACACTTGTCATAGGATTTCTGGGATCAGGTCAAAAAGGTGTGGTAAAGTTTGTCGGAAAATATAAGTCGGTTCTGGTGCAAGAGAATCATTTTTTTTGGCAATGAGTTGACCCAACAATTACTATGCGAGATATCGGAGATTCTCTAGTTATGTACCCTAAGCTTGTATTTCTGCATATACCGAAGGCCGCTGGCACTTCTCATCGGATGTACCTTGCCAGTGTCTATGGCGAAGAGAATATTTTTTGGTACGGACTACACTCGGATGCAAAGAAATTTGACGCTGATGAAATTGCTTCAGTGCCTGTGGTGGGAGGGCACAGAAAGTTAGACTTCTATCCTCCCGGCCTGGACGCCCTGTATACCGCAGTCGTTCGTAATCCGGTCGAGCGTGCAGTATCCTTTTTCAATTACTGCACCGCTCCACTGTCGGGTGTAAGTCCGAAGTGGAGAGTAGAGCATGAGAAATGGCTGGAAAAATGGCGTAAGGAAAAAGGGATGTGCCATTATAGTTTGTCGAAATCAATTGAGAACTGCAAAGAGTTTCGCAAACAGGTTTCTAATTTTCAGTGCGACTACTTGTCTCGCCACGGGGCTACCTTCAAGGGAGTACTGAAAACGCTAAAAGACGAGAACATGGTCATAGGCATTTTCGACCAAATGTCGCACTTCAATGATTTCTTTAAAAACGAGCTTATGTTTTATGAAGAAAACAAGGTTCAGGCGAATGCAGGACGTATGGGATACTCCTCCGGGATTCTCGAAGAGCCGGGAATCATCGAGCTGGTAGAGGAGATCAACAAGGAAGACTTGGCGCTGTACTATTTTGTTTCAAAACAGTGTGGTGGTTTATATACTAAAGCGACAAATCTGAATGAGGTAAGAGGTCGGGTTCCGGTGGCAATCGCTGGCAGTAATTTTGAGCAGTCTTTAGGGCAGTTCGATTGGTCTACGGTCCATCTGTTTAGCAAAGGTATCGTGGGACTTGTACCTGATAGTGCGGCGGAAATTCCCGTAGTGGTACACAATGGAAGCGCGCACAGAATAGTTTTTTCCGAGACTGGCGACAGAATGTGCGCGATTGGCTGGCAGTTTCAAAATAGAGATTATAAGGATATCGTCGGCGTCAATGGGATCTGTAACGCGAAGACAATTGTTCGGTCCGGTGAATCGAAGCTTGTTAATGTGGAAATAAAAGTTGATGAAGCTCAGTTGCTCAATGAGAATCCCGGATTTGTAGAATTTTATATCGTCGATAACGATTCCTGGGTGCGAGAGAAATTTCCACTCAGTTCCTCATGGGCTAGATTGCATGCTCGATGACACTGGAAAAGCGTTTGAAATGAACAAAGCGTATTCCGATCAATTGCTGACGTTGCTTCGCGACCGGGTAAAGGATCAAACGCGTCAGGAGATTCTCAGTTATCTGGATGACCTCCTCCCTCCCTACACGCTGCCTGATTATGAATCCAAGAAATTGGATGACAGAAAGCTGGTGTACCATGTGACCGATTTTCTGGACTACTTTGGCGAAGAATTCGTTGAGATCAGCTACCTGTGCCTCCTCAAAAGGCCAGTCGATTCGTCGGGTCTTGAAAGTGGCCTGCAATCCCTGAAGCTTGGCAATTGTTCTCGAGTAGAGCTACTTGGGCGACTTAAAAAGTCGGAAGAGGGCGTGCAATACGGGGTCAAAGTTGAGGGGCTCTGGTTCTGGTATTTTCTTGCGCGTCTACGCAAGGTCCCGTTGCTGGGCCGGGTAGTTGGTTTTGTGGTGAACTTCAATAATTTGTTACGATTGGATCTGAGTCTTGAGACACTGAATGCAGATATTGTGCGCAGCAGACGAACTGTCGATGCTGCGCAGCATGCGATATCAGATCAATACAGTGAGTTAGTGAAACGACTGGAGTCGTCAGAAGGTGAGCTTGCGAATGGCTTTCTTTTCCGAGAAAGCACGGACGGCGTGCGTGGAGACGGGCCTGTTTTACTGTCCCAGTTGACTAGTTTGTCGGGTGAGCAGTTTGTGCGATCTATCTACCTCGCAGTATTCAAGCGCGAGCCGTCGAATGCGGAAATCGTAGCGGCAATGAATCATCTGACGTTCGGTCATAAATCCAAGATAATGCTACTGGGTGATCTGTACCGTTCTGCGGAGGCAGCAGGAAACCTGGACGATATTGGCGGATTGCGGATAGCCTATCGATCGGAGAAGTTGCTGTCGATACCACTGATTGGCTGTTTTTTGCAGCTGCCCCGGGCGTTCAGGATGCTATCTCGGGTTGACGCGGTACTTGAGTACCAGGGCGGCGAGATAGCAGGTTGCATGAGTCGTATGTCCAAGATGGAAGTCCGCCTCATGTCGCACTACAACAAGTCACTGATACATCTGAAGCGCGAGTTGGTCGAGGCGCTGAAAGAACACAACGTTCCAAAGTAGAGCCGATTATTCGATGAATATTGCAGTACTCAATACGCAAATCCCGTTGTGTGTCGGCGGAGCCGAAGTATTAGCCGATGATCTGGTCGGCGCCTTGAAAGAGCGTGGCCACAACGCGACCGTGGTAACTGTTCCCTTCAAGTGGTACCCCCAGCAGTCTCTGGTAGACAGTATCGTCGCCTGCAAGTTACTGGATATTGAAGACTTCAACGGCGTCAGGATTGATAAAGTCATTGCCTTGAAATTTCCGGTCTGGCTCATAGAGCACAGTGACAAAGCATTATGGATACTGCATCAACACCGAACCGCCTACGATTTGTGGGACTCCAAATACAATGATCTGAAGTCGATGCCGGATGGCCATCTGGTCAGGGATTTGATCTTCCGCGAAGATCTTGCCGCGATCTCTGCGTGTGAGCGGATCTACACAATATCGCAGAATGTGTCCAATCGGCTGTACAAGCATAATAAGATCGAATCGGGGGTGTTGTACCCGCCACCCAGGGCAATGGCAAAGTTTTATTGCGAAGACTACGGCAACTATTTCTTTTTTCCCAGTCGAGTGACTCCCCTAAAGCGCCAGGAACTGGTGATTGAAGCACTCGCATTTACCTCTCCCGACGTAAGAGTGGTTTTTGCTGGAAACGCGGATAGCAATGATTACCTCTCCAGGCTGAAGCAACGCGCAGAAGAGTTGAATGTGGCCGCAAAGATCACGTGGTTGGGTCATATCTCCGAGGAAGAGAAGTTTGATCTCTATGCGCGCTGTCTGATGGTGCTATTTCCCACGCACGATGAAGACTATGGCTATATTACGCCGGAAGCTATGCTGTCCTCCAAGGGTGTGATCACGCTCGAGGATTCTGGTGGAGCGCTCGAGTTCATCACGCACGACGAGACCGGTTGCGTATTGCCTCCTGATGCACAGGTGTTGGGCCAGGAGCTGGATCGCATCTGGAACAGCAGATCACTCGCTCGAGCGTATGGCGAGAACGCCAGAAGCAAAGTCTCCGGTATGGATATTTCATGGGATAAGGTGATTGGAAGCTTGCTATAGCGATGAATATTCGATGGTTCTCTCCTCTGGATAGCGAAAAAACTGAAATAGGCAGGTATTCGCAGACGTTGCTGCCCTATTTGCATAAAGCGTTTGCCCTTTGTCTCATTACGGACGCCGCAACCTTCCATGAGGAGTTCGCGCCAGAAAGCGAGATCCTCGCGATGGCCCCCATCAATATTTACAATATCGGTAACAGCTATATGCATTGCGGCATAGTGCGCGATGCCATGGAGCATCCCGGTGTGGTGATCCTGCATGACATTAGTCTGCTGGAACTGGGCCTTGCCTATGTGCGCGATTATCCCGACTGGAACCTGCCCGAAATGGTGGCAAATGAGTACGGTTTTTATGCCAGTAAAGGATTCGCTGGCCTGTATCACGGCAAGTCATTTGAATGGTGCGGCGAATCGCAGGAGCAGTATGATCGCTTTGTGACGTCCTATCCGTTGTTTGAGACGTTTACAGCAAATGCACTGGGCATAGTGGTGCACTCTGACTACGCATTCGAAAGAGTGAAGGGGAAGTACCGGGGGCCGGTGCTAAAACTGGATCTCCCCTACGAGGCGCCAGAGCGCGACACTCATCAGCGTCGTTTCGATCCGCCCCTTGAGATAGTGTTTTGCGGGCACGCCGGCCCGAATCGACGCATTACACAGTTTATCGACGCCTGGGCCCGCATCAGTCGGCCAGACTATTTTCGCCTATCTCTCTACGGCAATATCAATAAGGCTGATGAACTGTTGGCGCAGGCCGATAAGTTGGGCCTTGCGGACTATATCACCGTGGTGGGATTCGTCAGCGATGAAGAACTTGATCAGGCATTGTCGCGAGCACACCTGGCACTGAACCTGCGCAATCCGACCATGGGCGAAGCCTCTGCCAGCCAGCTGCGGTACTGGTGTCATGCAATACCTTCCATCGTCTCAGCTGTAGGTTGGTATGACGAGTTGCCCGACAACACAGTGATGAAAGTGTCACCGGAGCGTGAGCAGGAAGACCTTATTGCCCTGTTAGAGGACATTGCATCCGGTAACCTCACCATTCTCGAGTGCGGAGAAAATGGCTACCAGTATCTACGCGAGCGGCACAATGTGCAGCGCTATATTGATGGGCTTGCTGCGTATCTGCGGTCTATCAGCGAGAAGCGATTTGCCGCTTCGATTTTTGATGATCGGCTTATAAACGTCATGGCATCCATGTGCCATGACGTAGATGATTCAAAACTATTTGCGGGAACTCTGGACAAGCTATCTGCAATGCTGGGACCACGCTAAGCTAAGACCCCGCCACAACAGGTATCGGCACTATATGTAGTCACTATTTATACATAGTCACTGTTTTTATATAGTCACTATTTATGTCATAGACGGCGTTAACCTGCCGCCCACAATGCGCTGTAGCGTTGGGCTCATAGGCAGTAACCGTATCGATCATGGTAACGTATCAATCTGGATAATGTCTTACCGGGAAAAGCACAATGCAGGCCTATCAGGAACTTGAAGCGCGCAAGAAAAGGGTGTCGGCGCTCAACAACGCCATGGGTATCCTGCACTGGGATCAGCAAACCATGATGCCCGACGGCGCTGCTCCCGCCCGCGCTGCGGTGCTGGCAGAACTCAGCGTGATGCAGCATGAAATGGAAACCGGCACCGCGCTGTCTGACCTTATCGATAAGGCCGAGTCAGAGGCGGGTGATCTTGATGTTTGGCAGCGCGCCAATCTGCGCGAGATTCGCCACCAGTTTGTTCACGCCAATGCCATGCCGGCGGACCTCGTCGAAAAAATTGTCATCGCCCAGTCAGATTCCCACATGACCTGGCGGGAAGCGCGACCCGATAATGATTTCAAGCGTCTGGCACCCAAACTCGATACCCTGTTCCAGCTCAAGCGAGAGGAGGCGCAACTCAAAGCCGCGATCATGGGGGTGACGCCCTATGAGGCGCTGCTCGATCAGTTCGATCCCGGTCGGCGGGAAGTGCAGGTCGACAGGATTTTCGCTGATCTGGAGAACTTTCTGCCCGGGTTTGTACAGCAGGTAATGGAAAAGCAGGCGCTGCTGCCCCTGCCCCTCATGCCGCAGGGGCCGTTCCCCGTGGAGCGGCAGGTAGAGTTAAGCCATGCCGTCATGCGCGTGTTCGGCTTCCCCTTCGACCGCGGCCGACTGGATACCGCGCACCACCCGTTCAGCGGTGGTGCCGATGGCGATATCCGCATTACTACCCGTTACGATGAAGCCGACTTTACGAAGAGCCTGATGGCGGTGATTCACGAGACTGGCCACGCGCTGTATGAGGATGGGCGCCCCGCACAGTGGTTGGGGCAGCCGGTGGGTCATTGTCGCGGCATGACCCTGCACGAGAGTCAGTCGCTGTTGCTGGAGATGCAGGCGGCGCGCTCAGAGGGGTTTATCCGTTTCCTGGTGCCAACCCTCCAACGCATACTGGGCGGTGCGGGGCCGGCCTGGGCGCCGGACAATATCGTGCGACTCTATCGCCGGGTCGAACCGAGCCTGGTGCGCGTCTTTGCCGATGAGGTGACCTACCCGTTACATATCATTGTGCGCTACAAGCTGGAAAAGGCGTTACTGGCCGACGAGCTGAGCATCCGCGACTTGCCGCTGGCCTGGAACGACCTGATGGAAGAACTGGTGGGCGTGCGACCTACCGATGACACGGACGGTGTCATGCAGGATGTCCACTGGCCCGAGGGCATTTTTGGCTACTTTCCCACCTACTCCCTTGGCGCGGTCGCGGCAGCGCAACTGTTCCACGCGGCACAACGGGACACTGCCGACATACTCCCCGGCCTGGGCCGCGGTGATGTTACGCCGCTGTTCCACTGGCTCGATCGACACATACGCAGTCAGGGCTGTCTCTACATGCCGGACGAATTGATTGAGAAGGCGACCGGAGAAGGGCTGGACACCGCCGCGTTCAAGGCCAGTGTCAGTGCGCGCTACCTGAATTAAAAAGCCCTGGCTGCCCTCTAAAAGTCATACCTGACTTCTATACCGACTGTCCGATTGGCGTATTTGGGCACCAACTGAATATAGCCGTTGGCCAGCAGCGGCGCGGGATTGGCATAGATCAGCGACGCATAGTTGGTATCGAACACGTTTTTCACAAACGCTGTAACACGATAGCCCTCGTTCTTGCCCGCCAGTACGGTACGGATATCGACAATGCTGTAGGCGTCCTGCCTCGTATAGTCGTCCTGCGAGAGTTCATACAGCACATCATCCTGGGAGCGCAGGTTGGCCCCGAGAACCACGTCGAACGGAGCGTCTTCCAACTGGATCGTGTAGTCGGTGCTGAGATTCAGCTTCCATTTGGGAATATAGGGTAATTCGCCACCGGACAGGTCCTGGAAGTTGTTGGGACATTCACCGCGGTATTTTTGTCCACCGCTGCAGTTCCCGTTGGGATAGTCATCGATGGTGGCATCGGTGTAGGTTATGCCGCCACTAAGGGTCCAGTCATCCATCGGTTGGGCGAGGAATTCAATTTCTATTCCCTGGGTAGAGACCTCGCCCGCGTTGGTCAGCACTATCGTGCCGAGGGGGCCTTCATCAATCGACGTTTCCGCCTGGAAGTCATGGTACTCGGCGTAGAACAGCGCAACATTCAAAATCAGGCGGCTATCCAGCCAGCGCGACTTCAGTCCGGTCTCCCAGGAGTCACTGGTTTCAGGCTTTACGGAAGATCCTCCCGTTAGCAGCCCGGTATCAAACGCGGGGCCTTTATAGCCGCTGACATAGCTGGCATAGACCATGGCCGTGTCGCCCACGTCTCTCTGCACGGCAATCTTCGGGGAGAAATCACTTTCGTTGATGGCGTCACCGGACTCGCCCACTGGCCCGAAAATGGCATTGTCGGTGCGATCTGCCATGGTGTGATAATTCAGGTCATCGTAGGTGTAGCGGCCGCCGAGTATGAGCTGCCAGTCGCGCCAGAGATTGAAGTTCACCTCGCCAAATACGGCTGCGTTCTTGCTGTCGACATCGGTTTTTGATGTTCGGGTGGTCGGGGGCACAGGAATACCAATGGCTTGCAGGAAGTCACTGGTGGCGGTATTGCTGGTCGCAAGATCCTGCTCGAAGTAAAAGGCACCGACAACATAGGAGCCCCAGTCCGCCGGTGCGGAAGCCAGCCTCAGCTCCTGCGAAAATTGATTCTGGTCAGTCTTGGGCGGCGCTGGAAAACTCAGGGCGAGCGGGTTTTCGGGTGAGTTATCGAAATCGACAATGCTTTCACTCTCCCAATTCCGGTAGGCGGTGATGGCGGTAATAACGTACTCATCTAGGTCCCAGTTGGTGGTGAGAGACGTGCCACCACTGCGTAGGTGGGTGAAGGTCGGCTGGTCGTTGTTTACATCCTGATTGTGTTTCGAGGGCACCACAGGCAACTGTGCATCTAACAGCCGTTGTTGATCCGGACCCTCCAGGATGGCGCGCACACTCAGCGCGGTAGCGTGGCTATCGCTCTTGCTGTAGTCGCTGGCCAGCATAAACTCCAGACGATCGGTTGCCTGCCACAGCAATTTACCGCGAATGTTATAGCTCTGTGCATCATTGATGGTGTCGCCGTTGTAGTAGTTCTTTACATAACCGCCGTCATCTACCCCGGAGCCGGTCAGTCGGTAGCCGAGGTTGTCGGTGATGGGGCCGGCCACGCTGCCATCGAGGCGGAACTCATTGTCTTCGATCGCTGTGGCCGCGGCAGTGCCGCTCAGCTCGGGTGTCGGATCTTTGGTAATAATGTGTACGACACCACCCGACGCATTCTTGCCGTAGAGTGTACCCTGGGGTCCGCGCAGGACTTCCACCCGCTCAATATCCACAAGATCCAGAAATGCCATTCCTGAACGCCCCATCACCACGCCATCGAGCATGGTGGAGACGCTCGGATCGACGCCGGGACTAAACGCTTGTGTCCCAATGCCGCGAATATTGAATGACGAGGTGGAGGGTCCGGAGCTGGCCTGGACATTGAGCGTTGGCAGCAGGGTGGCCAATTCCGCAGCATTCTTGATTTGCGCTTCCTGCATTGCACTGCCGGACAACAAGGACACGCCGATGGGAACGTCCTGCAGATTCTGTTCGCGTTTCTGCGCCGTTACGATAAGTTCTTCCAGAATGGGGCGATCGCCGGTAGTGGGCTCCTGCCCCAGGCTGGGAACGCTTAGCAGACCCGCGCAGAGGGCAGTGTGAATAAGCGTCAGGGACTTTTTGTATATGGCCATCTTCTCACTCTGATTATTATTGGCTTATCCTCCTAGCATACCCCCAAAGCGGTCGTTGGCAATATAGAGCGGGGCTTGCTGCGTCGGTTTTGCTGTGGTCATAGGCGGTCGCGACTGGGCCAGACAGTGCCGGTTGAATTGGCAGCCGCGATCGATTTGGCCGGCTCTGTCGGCAATCAAACCTTGACCGATAGACGCCGGATCACGTTTACTGCAATTATCCGTTCGGATGTCCACTGACTGCTGTACCAACGGCAGTGACGATCCTTTTCGAGCGTGCGTTTGACTGTCCTCGCTATGGGGTCCACTTCAATTCAGGATGGTGTGGTGCTACAAGATAATAACAATTCCGGGACGGGCGCCACCGCCCGGCGGATCACCTACGAGGCAGGCCTCGACGGCCTGCGGGCCGTTGCGCTGTTGGCCATCTTCGTGGTCCATGCCAATGTGGGCCTCGCGCCGGGCGGCTTCCTGGCCGTGTCCACCTTCTTTACCCTCTCCGGTTTCCTGATCACTGCACTGCTGGTGAGTGAGCACCGCTCCAAGGGGCGGGTGGCGCTGGGCATGTTCTGGCAGCGGCGCGCCCGCCGCCTGCTGCCGGCGTCGCTCATCGCCGTGGCCGGTATCGCAGCGGCCACCCTGGTGTTCGGCGATGCCATGCAAAACCAGAAACTGTTCGGCGACGCGGTGGGCACGCTCGCCTATGTGGCCAACTGGCGGTTCCTGCTGTCCGGCACCACGTACGCGGGTGAGTTCTCCGGACAATCACCGCTGCTGCACTTCTGGTCGCTGGCGATCGAGGAGCAGTTCTACCTCTTGTTCCCGCTGGTGATGGTGGGCGCGCTGGCCGCCTCGGCGCGCTGGCGCCGCGCCGTTCCCGCGGTGCTGCTGCTGGGCATCGCCCTGTCGCTGGTTGCCGGGATTGTGGCCTCGGGTGCCGCTACCACACCCGACAAGCTCTACTTTCGCACGGATATCCGCGCGGGCGAACTGCTGGTCGGCGCACTGTTCGGGTACTGGTGGGCCGGTGCCGGGCGCAACATGGGCGAATGGGCGCACCGGGTAATTCGCTGGTCGGGTGGCGGGTTGATCCTGCTGATGTTGGGCCTGATTGCCACGTCCGATTACCACAACACGTTCTGGTATCGGGGCGGACTGCTGGCCTATTCGCTGGTCACGGTCGGGGTGATTCTGGCGGCGGTGGAGTCGCACGGGCCGGTGAAGCGGGCGCTCAGCTGGAAGCCGCTGGTGTGGATCGGGGTGGTGTCGTATGGCGCCTACCTGGTGCACTGGCCGTTGTTCATGTGGCTGTATACGAATACCGATATCCCCGGCGGGGTGCGGCTGGTGGGCGGCACTGCGGTCGCCCTGGTCATAGCACAGCTGTCCTATCAGTTTGTGGAGCTCCCGGTCCGGGAGAAGCGCACGTTTTCCGTGCGCTGGCTGGTGGGTCTGGCCTTAGCGCTCGTGGCAGTGGCGCTGCTGATCGGTCTGATCGCTCCCAAGGTGGCGCGCAATCAGGAGGTACCTGCCTATCTACAGACTCGCCAACTTTCCGATGTCAAGGTCATCGAAGCACAGTCGAGCACTGTGCCCACAGCGCGGCCCACCGAGGCTGGCACCCCCGCCAGTCTTCTACCGAGCCGGGTGCTTCTGTTGGGTGACAGTGTGGCCGCCAGCCTCAGCACAGCGCTTGGCACGGCCCTGGGTCTTCAGGGAGCGGCATTCGCCAATAGCGCGTTTCCCGGTTGCGGCGTGCTGGAGGGTGACCCTGCAGATGTCGAGGGTCGGCCTTACGAAATCACCGCAGCCTGCGGTGCCGCCATCCCGAGTACGCAGCGTGAAGTGGTTGAGCGGGTCAGGCCCGACCTGGTGTTAGTCTTCTCCTCCTGGGAAAATCGTGACCGCGTGCTGAATGGCCAGTGGGCACCCTACGGTACAGCCGAGTCGGACGACCGCATGCTCGACCTCTACCAGCGGATGCTCGACCGGCTCACGGTGCACGGTGCTCGTGTCGCGCTGGTGACCATCCCCGATCCCGTCGCCTCCCGCAGTGGTCCAGTCGATGACGATATCCTGCACCGGATTCGACACCTTAACGAGGTCTTGGCTGAGGTGGCCCGCCGCGACCCCGCTCGGGTCACGCTGGTCCGCGTGGACGACATTGTGTGTCCTGCCGACCCGTGTCCCACCGAGGTGGACGGCGTGGCGCTGCGCCCGCGCGACGGCACGCACTTTGATGACCCGGTCGCGGCCCAGCTCGTGGCCGATCGGCTGGCGGAACGTGTCATGCAGGTCCAGCCCGGCACGCGTTGATGCGAATGGTCTGTGCGCGACGATGACGTAGCGGCGATGACGTAGCGGGGCAACGCAGCGGGGCAACGCAGCGGGGCAACGTCGCCGCAATGGTTAAGGTCCGGTGCTGATTAACGGCACTATTCGTCTTACGTCAGGAAATGAAAATACATGGACGAAGCCACTCAGTCACCCATCGGCGCGTCCGGTTCGAGTCCGGACCCGGTCACCAAGCGGGAAGCCTTCTGGTTCTGGCTCACGCTGGGCTTTATCAGCTTCGGCGGACCGGCGGGCCAAATTGCAATCATGCATCAGGAGCTGGTGGAGCGCCGTCGCTGGATTTCCGAGCGCCGCTTTCTCCACGCACTTAACTACTGCATGTTGCTGCCGGGGCCAGAAGCGCAGCAACTGGCGACGTATATCGGTTGGCTCCTGCACCGAACCTGGGGCGGCATTATTGCCGGTGTGCTGTTCGTCCTGCCCTCGCTGTTTATCCTGATTGCCTTGTCGTGGGTTTACATTGCCTACGGCGACGTGCCGATAGTGGCGGGCCTGTTCTATGGGATTAAGCCTGCAGTCACCGCGATTGTGGTGCAGGCCGCGCATCGCATCGGTTCGCGGGCACTAAAGAACAACTGGCTGTGGGCGATCGCGGTGGCGTCGTTCGTGGCGATCTTCGCCCTGCAGTTGCCGTTCCCTGCGATCATTCTGGGAGCGGCCATCATCGGGTACCTTGGTGGACGCTGGGCGCCAGACAAATTCCGGGTGGGGGGCGGCCATGGTGCAGTGCAACAATCGTACGGCCCCGCCGTGATCGACGACGATTCGCCGCGGCCCGACCACACACATTTTCAGTGGCCGCGGCTGCTGCTGTTACTGGCGATTGGTTTCCTCCTGTGGCTGCTGCCCATGAGCGTACTGATCGCACTGTATGGCTGGGAGGGGACGCTCACCCAGATGGCCTGGTTCTTTACCAAGGCTGCGCTGCTCACATTCGGAGGTGCCTATGCGGTGCTGCCCTATGTTTACCAGGGTGCGGTGGGCCATTACGGCTGGTTGACCCCGACCCAGATGATCGACGGTCTGGCACTGGGTGAAACAACGCCGGGGCCGTTGATTATGGTGGTCGCGTTTGTGGGTTTCGTCGGTGCCTATGTGCAGCAGGTGTTCGGTCCTGACCAGGTATTTCTGGCCGGCGCGGTAGCCGCCAGTCTGGTCACCTGGTTCACCTTTCTGCCGTCCTTTATCTTCATTCTTGCGGGCGGTCCCCTGGTGGAATCGACCCACGGTGAACTGCAGTTCACCGCACCATTAACCGCCATCACCGCCGCCGTCGTTGGAGTGATTCTCAATCTGGCCCTGTTTTTTGGTTATCACGTGCTGTGGCCAGAGGGTTTCAGCGGTCACTTCGACTGGCGCTCTGCACTCATCGCCGTGGCAGCGGCCATCGCCCTGTTGCGCTATAAACGCGGTGTCATCCAGGTCCTTGCGGCCAGCGCTCTGGCGGGGCTGGCGTTCCACTGGTGGGGGCTGTGAGCAAACTCCGGATGCCCGATTTTGGTAGTCGGGACACGTTTATGCCCCGGTACGCGTAAAACTACCCTTGACCGCGCTTTTCACCGGGTATGGCAACGACTATTATGGCCGCCAAATAGTTGGGCAGGACACGACTGCGACATGAAAACGGATTGGCGACACCGATCAAGCAAGCTCTTTTGGCGCGTTTCCTTCGTGCTGGCCACGCTGCTGGCCACGCCCGGATATGCCGCTGATAAAGCTGCCCCAGCCGCCGCCAAAGTACTGCCCATCTTTGAGCAGGTAAAGGCCAAAGCGGCCGCGCTGGCCAAGCAAGACTACACTGGCAATAAGGCCGAACTGCCGCCCTTTCTCTCTGATCTGAACTATGACCAGTATCGGGATATCCGCTTTCGCCCTGACCACAGCTTGTGGCGTGTGGAAAGACTGCCCTTTGAGGTACAGTTTTTTTCCCGCGGCTCTATTTTCCGCGATCGGGTGCAGATTCATGTGATCGAAAAGGGCGCACAAAACCGCGTCGATTTTGAACCGGGCATGTTCGATTTTGGCCGCTTGCCCATACCGCTTGAGGTCCCCAAGGACCTCGGCTTTGCCGGGTTCCGGCTGCATCATCCGATCAATACACACCAGTATTTGGACGAGGTGGCCGCCTTCCTTGGTGCCAGCTATTTCCGGGCCGTGGGGCGCAGGGAAGTGTACGGCTTGTCTGCACGGGGCTTGGCCGTTGATACTGGCCTGCCGCGGGGCGAGGAGTTCCCCGTGTTCCGTGAGTTCTGGCTGGAGAAGCCGGCCGTGGGCGCGCAGCAAATGACCTTGTTTGCCCTGCTGGATTCGCCGAGTGTGTCTGGCGCCTACCAGTTTGTGATCACACCCGGCGCAACAACAGACATCGCAGTGAAGCTGCAACTGTATTTTCGTCGCGACGTTGAAAAGCTTGGCGTTGCCCCGTTGACCTCCATGTTCTATCACGGGAAAACCACGCAGCATCATGTGGATGATTTTCGGCCGGCGGTCCATGACTCCGATGGTTTGCTGATGGAGGCGGGTAATGGTGAGTACCTGTGGCGCCCGCTGAACAATCCTCAGCGCCTGGCCTTCAGTAATTTCCAAATTAAAAACCCGCGCGGCTTCGGTTTGTTGCAACGTGAACGTGAATTCGCCCAGTACCAGGATCTGGAGGCGAAATATGAACGCCGACCCAGCGCCTGGATCACTCCCGTCGGGAATTGGGGTATGGGCCGGATAGAACTGGTTGAAATCCCCAGTGAGAGTGAGTTCGACGACAATATTGTGACCTTCTGGGTGCCTGCGGGAGCCGTGACCAAAGGGTCCACGCGCGCCTTTGAATACACATTAAGCTTCGGGAATGTGGAGCCCGATACGTTGGAGGGGCGCGCCGTATTTATGGGTATCGGTCCTGGTAAGGACAAGAACAACGGCGAGCGGTTATTTGTCGTGGACTTTGCCGGCGGCGCGCTGGACCTGCTCCCCGAATCGACCGTGGTGACTGCCGAGGTGTCCGCGTCGGTGGGCTCTCTGCGGCCTTCTGTTGTTGAGCGCAATCCACACACTGGCGGTTACCGGGTCTTCTTTGAATACATGCCCGGTGACGAACCGCTGGCCGAGCTGCGCTGCGTGCTGCACTCTGGCGGCAAGGTCATTAGCGAGACCTGGACCTATCAGTCCTGGAAAGAGAAATATTGAATACACCCGATGCAGACCTGACGTGGCAGAGCGAAGCGCAACCGGTGCTCGACAGCTACCTGCGCAAGATCGGGATCGCATCTGCTGAGATACGCGCACGTTGGGTGGCGCATGTATTCTCTGGACTACAGCTGCACATCCAAAAATTCGCTGCAGATGATATTGTGGAGCAGGCGGTGGAACGTCTGCGGGAGGCCATCGATACCCGCCTGGCGAGGGTTGCCAACCTCGATCCGCTCGACCAGCCCAGGGAGATCGCCGGTATGCTGGTGGTTCTGCAGGAAGAAAAACACACCGACCTGATGCATGCCCTGTTTGCGGACTGCGAGGGCCCGGTTGCTCCCCAGCTGCGCGAGCAACTGCGTAGTGCAGTCGCCTGTGATCTACCCCGACCGGTGCGGGGAGATGCGCCGCTAGACATGCCGTTACAGTCTATCGAGCTACGCTCCATCAATCCGTTGCGGTATCTGCCCAGAGTATGGCGGTGAACCAGCCCCCCCCAAAAGCCAATGGGCCAGCCAGACTGAGCGGCAGCATTTACCTGGTCCGTCGCAGCATCTACCTGTTGCTGGTGTGGCTTACGACTATCGGCGCCATGATCCTGTTGCACTCAGCGTATGCGAGCGGGGGCCTCAGCATACTGAAACTGTTACTGCTGTTCCTTTATGCCATCCTCATACTCTGGATTGCGGGCTCGTTCTGGGCTGCAGCGCTGGGATTCTGGGTGCTGCTGACGCGCTTTGACTACTTTGCCAGGCGGCGGCGGGCGGTGCTGGCGGATGTTACCAACACACTGCCTACGGACGGCCGCACTGCCATCCTGATGCCCATCTACAGCGAGGACCCTGATCGTGTATTCGCCGGCGTCCGCGCCATGTGGCGCTCGCTGCAGAAGACCGGCAACGCGGACACGTTTGATTTATTTATACTCAGTGATACGCGCGACGTCGATACCTGGGTACGCGAGGAGTGCGAGTGGTACCGCTTGTGTACTGAATTAGGAGCCCAGGGACGCATTTTTTACCGCAATCGCAAAGACAACAGCGCCAGAAAGAGTGGCAATATCGCCGACTTCGTGCAGCGCTGGGGCGGCGACTATCGTTACATGATAGTGCTGGATGCCGACAGCCTCATGGCCGGTGACACACTCGTGAAGATGGTGCGCCTGATGGAAGCCCACCCGGATACCGCCCTGATCCAGGTGCCACCGCTGCCGGTCAACCGCGAGACGCTGTTCGCGCGTATCCTGCAGTTTGCCAGCACCGCCTATGGCCCGCTGTTCACCGCCGGGGCCAGTTTCTGGCAGCTCGGCGACAGCAACTTCTGGGGACACAATGCGATCATACGGATAGCCCCATTTGCACAGCACTGCGGTCTGCCGCAGTTGCCCGGGCACGAACCGTTCGGTGGCGAGATACTGAGCCATGATTTTGTCGAGGCCGCGCTACTGCGCCGCGCAGGCTGGCGTTGCTGGCTGGCCTACGAGTTGCGAGGCAGTTACGAAGAGTTGCCGCCGACGTTGATCGACTTCGCCAAACGGGATCGGCGGTGGTGCCAGGGCAACCTGCAACATCTGCGACTGATTGGGGCCAAGGGCTGGCATCCGATGAGCCGCCTGCACTTTGCCATGGGCGTGATGTCGTATCTCTCTTCGCCACTGTGGTTGATATTCCTGCTGGTGACCGGCATGGAAGCCTATGTCCAGAGTCAGGATATCCCGGATTATTTCTTCGGCAATCACCTCGGACCGGTATGGCCAACGTCTTTCACCGTCGAGCTGAAAGTGGTCTTTTTCTTTACGCTCGCCATGCTGTTTCTGCCAAAGCTTATGTCGTTGCTGCTGATCATGCTCGACAAAACGCAGAGGCGCGCGTTTGGTGGTATTTTGCGCGCGGCGTTGAGTGCGTTGCTAGAGACCCTGTTTTCGATCCTTGTGGCACCTGTATTGATGCTCTTTCAGACCAAGTTCGTGTGGG
>JANNXP010000216.1:0-29433 GCA_031409615.1 Haliea sp.
GTCATTTCAGCTTCACCCGTGGATCCACTAATGCGTAAACAATATCCGTCATAATGTTCCCAAAGATCAACAGCAGCGACATCACGAATGCCATCGTCTTAATGACTGAATGGAATCTGTACAGGGGATTGGATCTGGAAAAATTGAAGTCCCTAATGCGCGGAAATGTATTTGTGGATCTGCGTAACGTGTATGAGCGCGGCCTGATGGAAGCACACGGGTTTCACTACCATTGTGTGGGACGGTAAGTCACCGCAATACGCTCATCCTGCCACCCTCTCAACCAGCACCTTGTCGCCGCACACGGAGGCCGGCCGCGAGTAACACTTGCAGCAATCCCTGATTTAGCGTTTTATTGACCCTGTGTTCAAATGTTGAACGCAGCACTCGCCTTGCGCCCTATACCCGATAACATAACTGGGTAGGGCGGTAGCGTGCCTGATTATGAACGAAGACGCCCACTACCAACTTCTGAAAATCCTCGAACAGAAACCCCGGGCCACTCAAAGAGAGCTGGCTCGCGAACTGGGCGTGAGTGTGGGCAAGGCCAACTACTGCCTGAAGGCCCTGATCGAAAAGGGTCTGGTGAAGGCGAACAATTTCAAGAATAGCGCCAACAAGCTCGCCTATTTCTATGTGCTGACACCCCGGGGGCTGGATGCCAAGGCGAAAATATCGGTGCGCTTCCTACAGCGCAAGGTAACGGAGTATGAGGCACTGGGGCTGGAGATTGAGCGGTTGCGCAAAGAGCAAACCTTGCCGGCCATCGCCGTACTGCAGACCACGCCAAATGACTCGCCGGTATCGGATTGATGCAATCTCGCACACACACTGCAACTGACCAGATGCCATGTGTGGCATAGCCGGCATTTTCGCCTACGGCGACCATGCGTCAATGGTCGATTCGAACGAACTACTGCGCATACGCGAGCGCATGATCAAGCGGGGGCCGGATGGCGCTGGGCTCTGGATGTCTGACGATAAGCGCGTGGGCCTGGCCCACAGGCGTCTGGCGATAATCGACCTGTCCGGCGCAGCACGTCAGCCCATGGTTAGCGCTGACGGGCGATTCCACATTGTCTTCAATGGCGAGATCTACAATTACCGGCAGCTGAGATCTGAACTGCAAAAGAAGGGCGCGATTTTTCGCACGCACTCGGATACTGAGGTGCTGCTGCAGCTATACCAACACTATGGGAGCGGGATGTGTACCCTGTTGCGCGGCATGTATGCCTTCGCCATTTGGGATTCGCTGCAACAGTGCCTCTTCCTGACCCGTGATCCCTTTGGGATAAAGCCACTTTATATCGCCGACGATGGCCAGACACTGCGGTTTGCTTCGCAGGTGAAAGCGCTTCTGGCCGGCGGCGCCATCAACAAAGACATTGATCCGGAGGGTGAGTATGGATACCGCATCTGGGGTTGTGTGCCAGAGCCACATACGCTGTATAAAGACATCCGCGCCATTGCGCCGGGCACCTGGATTTTGCTGCACCGAAATGGTCTAAGAGAACATCACCAATTCGACTCCGTCGACCGTATGCTGAACGACTCTGGGTCAGCTCCTGTCACCACGCAAACAGCGTGCGACCCAGCGATGACCCTGCGAGCCGCCCTACTCGATACCGTGCGTCACCACCTGATCGCCGATGTGCCCGTTGGTATTTTCCTGTCAGCGGGCATTGACTCGGCCACGCTTACCGCTCTGACGACTGAAGCCGGCAGTGCACTGCGCACGATCACACTGGGCTTCGAAGAGTACCGCGGCACCGCGGGTGACGAAACCCTACTGGCCAGGAAAGTCGCTGACCACTACGGAACCCAGCACCAGACAGTATGGATTACGCGCCGGGACTTTGAAGAGGCCTTCGACCAATTCATTGACGATATGGACCAGCCATCCATTGATGGCTTTAACACCTGGTTCGTCGCCCGCGCAGCGGCCCAGTGCGGCCTGAAGGTGGCTATTTCCGGGTTGGGAGGTGACGAATTTTTCGGCGGTTACCCGTCTTTCTCACAGCTTCCAACAATCAGGAAACTGGCGCAGCCCTTTGTCGCCGTTCCTGGCCTGGGTAAGTGGGCCAGGATGCTTGGTGCGCCACTCTTACGACACTTTACCAGCGAGAAATATGCCGGCGTGCTGGAGTATGGCGGCACATGGGAAGGCGCCTATCTGCTGCGCCGCGCGCTGCACATGCCATGGGAGTTGAGTCCTGCAGGACACCACAGCACAGTGAGCGCAGACGACATCTACACCCGTTTCGACCATCCCCACGCGATTGTCTCCTTCATGGAGTCAACCCGCTACATGAGAAATCAGCTGTTGCGTGATGCAGACTGGGCAGGCATGGCGCACTCGATCGAGCTGCGTGTGCCATTGGTCGACACAGCGCTGGTCCGCACCATCGCCCATCTACGCAGAGACGGCGTTATTGCAACCAAGCAAGACCTGGCATGTGCCGCCCATCCGCCTCTGCCTGCACCGTTGGCCGACAGACCAAAGAGCGGCTTCACCGTGCCGGTACACGAATGGCTGCTGGCGGGGAATCCGCACTATCGGCAGCGTGGCCTGCGCGATTGGTCCCAATTCGTCTACACGCGGTACACCCAGACATCAACATGAGAATTCTCGTGCTCGCGACAGATGTGTACGGTGGGCATGGAGGTATTGCCCTTGCCAACCGTAATCTGGTGCAGGCCCTGACAGAGATGCCTGAAGTCGATGGCGTGGTCGTACTACCCCGCGCCATTCCATTGCTACCACAGGTCATCCCGAACAAGGTTCGCTTTGTGTCCGGCGCAGCGGGCGGCAAGGTCAAGTACGTGCTCAACGCATTACTCGCAGCGCTTGGCCAGTATGATCTGGTGATCTGCGGGCATATCAATTTGTTACCACTTGCTGTGGTATTGAACACCTTCATCCGGGCTCCTCTGGCGCTCATGGTTCATGGCATCGACGTCTGGCAACAACCGTATCGACATGCGCGGCGCTGGCTGTCTCACGTCACTGCGATCTGGTCCGTCAGCGCCATCACAAAACAGCGCATGAACAGCTGGGCGGAACTGCCAGACGCCACCTATACGATTCTACCCAACGCGATCAAACTGGAACTCTACGGTATGGGTGAGCCGCGCTACGACCTGGTGCAACGGTACAATTTGCAGCGCGCGAAGGTGGTCATGACCTTGGCGCGTCTCTCTGGCGCTGAGCAGTACAAGGGGTTAGACGAAATTCTGGATGTGCTGCCTGCACTACGCATGTTGGAACCTACCCTGAAGTATGTGATCGCAGGGGACGGCGACGATCGTCCAAGACTCGAGCGCAAGGCAATAGCGCTAGGCTTGGCGGAGCATGTTGTCTTTACCGGTATGGTCACGGAGAGTGAAAAGGCCGATGTGCTGCGCCTGGCTGATGTCTTTGCCATGCCCGGCCGTGGCGAGGGATTCGGCTTCGTCTTTATGGAAGCTATGGCCTGCGGCATTCCGGTAGTTGGCAGCAGCATCGATGGCAGCCGCGAGGCCCTCAGAGATGGGATGCTCGGGGTACTGGTAGATCCGGCCGATCCGCAAGACATACAACGGGGCATTCTGGAGGCATTGGGCAAGCGCAAGGCGATTCCAGAAGGGATTGAGTATTTCGCGTGGCCTGCGTTCAGCAGTCGAATTGCAGCCGCTGCCATGCATCTTCTGCCATTGAAATGGCACTCTTAACAGCGGCCTGACTGTCTATAGGGAATGCTCTTGCCCATTCAGGAATCATTAACGACGTCAGCCAAATCAGCACTACTACTCGGTGGTGGCTTCACCATCGTGCGTGATGTAGCACAGTTTGGCGCCATGCTGGTTATGGTGCGCCTGTTGGCCCCTGAGGACTATGGTAGCGCGGCTCTGGCGCAATCCTTCCTTGGACTGTTATCCGTCGCATCATTCGGTACATTCGTATCACATGCGTTGCAGTTTCGCGATCCTGCACGAGTGGATTGGCAGGCACACTTCACGGCCGCCTGTGTGCTAAACACTGGAATCTTTCTGCTGACGCTCCTGTTAGCCTGGGCGTTATCTTTGACACAACGGTATGATCGCGCGGCGCTACCGCTGGCTGCATTGGCGATCACGTTTCTGGTGGAGATACCCGGCTCGCTGCGACATCGCATGCTCGAAACCCAACACGACTGGGTGCGATTTCAGCTATTGCTCATACTCGGCACCGCACTGGGGCTAGGTACGGGCTTGGTCATTGCGTTGTGCGGCGGCGGCGTGTGGGCGCTGGTGGTCCAACCTCCTTTGTTTGGCCTGCCCGCAGCGATCGATCTGTTCAGGAATGACAAATGGCGGCCAGACTGGACATGGAGTTGGACCCGTTACCGCGACACGGTTCGCTTTGGCATGAACCGTATGGGAGCGGCTGCAGCCATACGTGGACGACAGACCGTCGAGCAGACGGTGATGGCCGGGGCCTACGACTTTGCGGCACTGGGTGTATTCACGCGCACAATTGGTCTGGCCACGCTCATCGCTGGACGCCTTGGTCCTGTTGTACTGCAGACGCTGTACCCTGTGGTCACGCGGGCGGAAGCCGGTTCGGAGCGTTTTCAGCGGGTTGCGGGATTGGTCCTGCAAGGTGTCTGTTGGATAACAATTCCGGCAGCTATTTTTGTGTCGGTCCATAGCCAGGACACGGTTGCACTGATCTATGGCAAGCAGTGGCAGGCGGTAGTCGAGATACTGCCACTGGCGATCATTGGCGTAGGCCTTGGCGGCATCGCAGCCACATTATCGAGCCTGCTACTGGCCAACAATGCGGCCAGGCTTTGCTTGATGATTGATATCGCGGGCGCAATCATCGGACTGGCGCTGGCTCTCTGGCTAATCCCCAGCGGCATCAAGCTCTATCTCGCTGCGCTGGCTGTAAACGCTTTCATTATTGTACTGATCTCCCTCATTGCACTGGTGACTACGCGAGGCATTTCGCTGTCCTCATTGTCACAGAGTATTTTTCCGGCGCTCCTTTCCAGCGCGCTCGCGACACTCTCTATAACGGCCCTTGACTATGCCTACAGCGATACACTTTCCAGTGCGGCGCGCCTGTTGATACATTCTTTGATCTTCGGTTGCGTGTACCTGTGCGCTTTACGCATCAGCTCTCCGTCAGCAACTCTCGAACTACTGAAAGCGGCGCCCGTCGCAAGCCGGCTAAGGCGTCTTATATTCCCGCATGCAGGTGGCGAATAATGTCAGATATGGACCCCGGAAAATCCTCTCGAATAGTCGATATTTTTCCACGTTATCTATGGAAGCTATCGCAGAAAACAGGTTTAGTTGCTCTAGGTCGCGCCATAGCCAGCCATTGGCCTTTTCCGGTGCGCACTACAGTCATTAATGGCTGCGAAATGTATGTTGATCTGCGTTCAAGCATTGGCAGAGGACTCTTTGCCACCGGGTCGTTCGATATGGGCGCAATTCAGCCCATCCTGAATAAGCTGCAGCCGGGCGCGACAATGATTGATGTGGGTGCAAATGTTGGATTTTATTCTGTTCTTGCGTCTGCACTGGTTGGCGATCGCGGTCATGTCTACGCCTTTGAAATTGACCCTCGCCCTCTTCAATGCCTGCGCAAGACCATCGCACTGAGCGGTTTGGGCAATATACATATTGCAGAAGCGGCAGTCTCTGATACCGATGGTTCAGTGACTTTCATACCCGCTGATGAACATGGCCATAATCATATTGAGCTACAGGGCGACGAAGGATGTGTCGTGGCATCTGTCAGACTGGATACCTGGGCCGACGCGATAGCACTGGAACGTCTGGATGCGATTAAAATTGATGTGGAAGGTGCAGAGAAATTGGTACTGGAGGGCGCAAGAGGAATCATTGCACGATTTAAGCCATTGATCATTTGTGAGGCCAGTCTTCATACGGCGTTATTTGGTTACCCGCCCGAGCTACTAATCAAAGAATTTGACTCTATTGGATACGATGCGGTTTGGCTAGACGAGGTGTGCACAGCAACCCTGCTGGCCACACCACGCGTTAGTGGCTTGCCACGGTACCAGTGATATCCATCTGGATCGATTGAGCTCTATGGAAAACACTGCAGATGGATAGGTCGAAGCGGAGAATTTGTATCGTCACGCCATTTCACGTGTCCATGAATCCGCGTGTTGTAAAAGAAGCTGATGCACTTGCAGCCGCCGGCTACACTGTTTCTGTTATCGCCCCTGATTTCTCGGGATGGGCACATGAAGCTGATAAGAGCTATCAAGATCGGCCATGGAAAATTGTGGCCAAACCCACGTTCGGACCGGGTTCGGGAAAATTGCAACGCATGGTGGAGATCGCGCGACGTTTGTTTTCAACCATTGCCGCACGGGGACTACACATTCATCATCCCGTCATCGTTCATGCGGCGCTACACCCCGTAACACCACTTCTTATCAAGGCTGCTATGAACGAGAAAGCAGACCTTTATATCGCCCATGTTATCGCAGCGCTTCCGGCCGCCGCTATCGCCGCGCGTCACAACCATGCACTGTGTGCCTATGACGCCGAAGACTTCCATCTTGGGGAATTTGATGACACTCCAAAAACCCTGTTCAAAAGACAACTGGTGGAGTTAACTGAGCGGCGCTATCTACCGGAGTGTTGCTATGTCACAGCGTCGTCTCCGCTTATCGCCACAGCTTACCGTGATACGTATGGTATTGGTCTTCCGCAAGTGCTCCTGAATGTTTTTCCCATCGCGCACGCCCCCCACTACGCAACGCTTAAAGGCAGCGCGGTCCCGGGTCCTTCGGTGTATTGGTTTTCCCAGACAATGGGTCCAAACCGCGGACTGGAATGCGCGATCCGGGCAATTGGGGTCGCGAAGACCCGGCCGCATCTCTACTTACGCGGAGGCTCCTCTTTGGACTACCGGCACCAGCTTACGAATCTAGCGAAGGAAGTCGGTGCAGACGATAGACTCCACTTTCTTCCTCTGGGTCACCCCCTGGAATTGGAGAGACTGGCCTCAGTATACGATATCGGCCTGTCCTGCGAGCCGGGCACCACCGAGAACAACAAGAGGGCACTTGGGAATAAACTGTTTGGGTACTTGCTTGCCGGAATCCCAATCGTTGCCTCTGATACACCCGCACACCGGGCACTCGCTGATACCGCAGCCTCACCTGCCCTAAGGCTATATCGAACTGAGGATCCGGTATCGCTAGCAACCTCGATAGACAGCTTGCTTGAGAATCCCACATCTCTGGCCGAGATACGCGCTGCAGCGTATGCACTAGGCCAACGACAATTTAACTGGGACCTTGAAAGCGACAGGCTATTGCAGCTTGTAAATGCCTGTTGGGGAGAAACGGCTGTGCGACGAAATAGGGTTGCCAACCCAGCGCAATGAAGACAGTGGTTATCCTTTCACCCTACTTCCCCCCGAGCACCCTGGCGGGTGTGCATCGCGCGCGCCATTTGGCGAAGCACCTGCCAGCAGCCGGCTGGTATCCGATCATTCTGTGTGTGGATGAAGCCTGTCACGAAGAGCAGCTAGACCCGGTTCTGGCCAGTCTGGTACCTGAGACAGTCGAAGTCGTTAAAGTGTCAGCGCTACCGGCGCGACTGACCCGCCCGTTCGGTCTGGGTGACATCAGTCTTCGAGGCCTGTTTGCCATTCGACACCGCCTTTTCCAACTGTTAGAAACGCGACAGGTGGATGCTGTGTTCATTACAGGCTCGCCCTATTACCCCATGGTACTTGCCAAGACCATTAAACGTCGGTTTGGGGTACCGGTCATACTGGATTTTCAGGACCCCTGGGCTACCGCTTGGGAAGCCCGGCAGCCGCGGCGCGCAACAGCGAAAGCCTGGATAGCGCACTGTTTGGCGACACGACTTGAACCCGGGGCACTGCGTGGGGCGAGCCATGTCACAACGGTTTCGCGAACCCAGAACGCGCAGTTGCTTGAGCGGCACCCCTGGTTGCAAGCCGAACACCTGACAGCCATTCCGATTGGATGTGATCCGGATGATTTTGCTGTCATTGCAGCACAGGCCGCGGTGCCGAGGCGCACTGTGCTGGCTGCGGGCCATTTCAATATTAGCTATGCAGGGACGATCTGGTCATTGGTCGAGCCAACCTTGCGGGTTTTTTTGCGGGCTGTGGCACTTCTTCGTCGTGAGCAGCCTTCGGTTTACGCAAAATTGAGACTCAATTTCGTTGGCACCACAGCCAACCCCAATGACACAACCGGGTACAAGGTCCTGCCTATGGCAAGAGCCGCAGGGGTAGCCGATATCGTTTGTGAGATTCCTGAGCGGCGTCCCTACATCGAGGCATTGGATGTTGTCTCACGATCAGATGCAAACCTGATACTCGGTTCGGCTCAGCCCCACTACACCGCATCAAAAATCTATCCATACCTGATGTCTGGTCGACCCTATCTGTCCTTGCTGCATCGATCCAGTAGCGCGCATGAGATTCTATCGGCAACAGGCGGCGGCATCTCCCTTACGTTCTCCAATCAAGCAGAATTGGAGGGAATGGAGCGAGATATTTGCCACAGCCTTTGCAGACTGATTACTGCACCAGAGGCAATAGGCCCGGCAGACTCTGCCGTCTACGCGCCCTACCACGCTGCCATCATTGCAGAGCGCTTCGCCGCTATCTTCGATTCCTTGATGGCGCAGGATCACTGAGATGACGCAATCAACCTTGCACCTCGCCATTCTTGCCTCCCAC
Organism: Haliea sp.; assembly: GCA_031409615.1. Lineage (GTDB taxonomy): Bacteria > Pseudomonadota > Gammaproteobacteria > Pseudomonadales > Halieaceae > Marimicrobium. The sequence goes on from JANNXP010000216.1 coordinate 8,732, forward strand.
CCCATCCAGTATCAGGCGCCGCTCTTTCGACAGTTGGCTCAGCACTACCACTTGACCGTCTTTTTTGCACATACGGCCACGCGGGAAGATCAATCCAATGCCGGGTTTGGTGTCCCTTTCGATTGGGACATCGATCTGTTGGCAGGCTATGATCATGCCTTTCTTGACAATGTTTCCAGGCAGCCTGGTCTGGAACACTTTGGTGGCTGCGACACACCTTCGATTGGTGCAAAGCTAGCTGCAGGCAACTTCACGACACTGTTTGTCATGGGTTGGCATTTCAAGAGCTTTCTACAGGGTATCTGGGCTGCGAAGCGTCTGGGGCTTGCGGTCATAGTGCGTGGCGACAGCCATTTGCAGACACCTCGCAATGCCGCCAAGCGTGTTATCAAGAGAATGCTCTATCCGTTTGCACTGCGTCGTTTCGACGCAGCGCTCTACGTTGGCGATAGGTCGAGGCGGTATTGGACGCATTATGGATATCCCCAAGAGAGGCTGTTCTTTTCACCCCATTGTGTCGACAACGCATGGTTTGCAGAACGCGCAACAGAAGAAGCACGGCGCCGCCTGCGGCTACGACATAACATCGCGCCCGACGCCACGGTGCTACTTTTTGTTGGTAAATTGACGCTCTGCAAGCGACCGCTCGATCTAATTTCCGCGGCGGCGGCACTGCAATCCACGTTACCGATGTTGACCGTGCTCATCGCGGGAGCCGGTACGCTTGCTCATGAACTATCGGTTGCCGCGGCAGAGCAGGACGTACAACTGGTGCAACTGGGCTTCTGCAACCAGAGCGAAATGCCTGCCGCTTATGCCGCTGCCGACCTACTCGTCCTGCCGTCAGAAGGCGAAACCTGGGGGCTGGTGGCGAATGAAGCGCTGGCGTGTGGGCTGCCGATAATTGTGTCGGATGCCTGCGGCTGTGCAGCCGATCTTGCAGCAGATGGTAGCGCTGGCCGTGTTTTCCCCATGGGCAATGTGGCGGCGCTCGCTGACTGTATTTCCAGCGTCCTTGCACGACCGCCGACCAACGCAGCGATCGCCCGCAAAGCAAGTGATTACAGCCTGGCACGGGCAGCGCAAGGGATTGAAGCTGCACTTGACTGGATATCTTCGTGTTGAATCGACTGCCGCCCATGCTGTTACCGGTGTCGGTTCTGTTGCTGGTAATGGCGCTACTGGGACCCAATGTCCTGCTTGCATCCTGCTCTATTTTGATCCTGGTCATCGGCTCCTTTTTGCTCTGGCGGCCACTGGAGCCACCTGTTCTACTGCTAATTTTTGTTTTTCAATGGACACAGGCATCACTACACATTTTTCTGGGGGCGCTCACGCGAGAGCCTATAGGGTCAGGGTATTTTACAGCGGACCCCACCTATGCCACCTGGCTGGCAATGATAGGGCTACTATTTATCTCTATTGGGATCCGGGTCGCGGCGGGCCCCCTACGTCGTAACAATGCTCTTGTCGTGCGCCAGCAAATCCGCCATATTCCCCAGCTCCGCTTTTTTAAAATCTATCTGGTAGCTGTCGCTGTCGCTCTTCTGGCGCCACTGATATCTGACGCAGTGCCCGGGCTGCGACAACCGCTACAGGTGGCCGTTGCTCTTAAGTGGGCGGCTTACGTCATATTCACTGTAGCGACCTTTAGTAAGCCGCACGCCAGCCGCTCGCTTTGGTTGCTGGTGTTCATAGTGGAGTTTGCCCAGGGTCTTGGAGGCTATTTTTCCAACTTCAAATTGGTCTTGATATATACCCTGTTGGGCATAATGGCAGCAGGTTACAGGCCCGGCCCTTTCCGGCTCGCTGGTGCAGTACTACTGGTTGTCGTTACATTGCTGCTGGGTTCAGTCTGGTCACACATTAAGCAGGACTATCGAACCTATGTTAACGCCGGAAAAGCCACACAGCAGGTCGCAACGAGCTATATAGATTCATTGTCCAAAATAGTTGAGCTGACCGGTCGTATGGATACCAGGGATTTACAGAATGGCTTCAAAAAAATGGCCAGCCGGATCTCCTATATCGGATTTTTCAGCGCGGCAACGAAGTACGTACCCTCGCGACTACCGCATACTGGCGGATCAATCCTGCTTGATGCGGTTTCACGCCCTCTCATGCCGAGACTATTCTTCCCCGATAAGAGCGTGATCGACGAAAGCGCACTGGTGCGAAAATACACGGGCATACAGGTCGCCGGCATGCGGCAGGGTGTCTCGATCAGCCTGGGTTTTTATGGGGACAGTTATGTCGATTTTGGCATTTACGGAATGGTATTCGGCCTTCTTGCCTGGGGTCTTTTTATTGGCTTCGCCTATCGCTGGTTAATGTATGGACGCTATTCCCGTGGCATTTTGGGCTATGGACTGGCGTCCGCAGTCATGTATCAGGCATTCGGCATTGAGGTTAGCAGCTCCAAGCTGTTTGGTGGCATGGTCACTGCGCTGCTGGTGCTCTGGGTATTCAGCCGCTTTGTCGTGCCCCGGTACCTGGCGTGGCTGCGACCTGCGCCCACATCGTTGGCGGTTCAACAAAGCCATGAATGAGCATGTGGCAGTTCTGCATGTCATTGCCAGTCTTGACACCACGCAAGGTGGACCATCAAGAACGGTTACTGCGCTGGTGGATGCGTTATCAAGCGAGACTTGCCTGGATGTCATGCTGCTGACGCAGAGCCGCAAGGGAATATCCAATGTCCGTTCGCGCTCTGCCCTGGTAGAGCGGCACGAGTGCAGCTCAGAATCAGGCCTTGCAATGAGGCTCGGTTTGCCGCTCAAGCAAGCGCTACATCGGCTGGCACAGCCGGACAGATTTCAAGTGATTCACAGCCATGGTTTATGGCTGCCGGTGAATCACTGGGCTTGCCGTGCAGCCCGACAACGAGCGCTACCCCTTATCATCCATCCTCGGGGTATGTTGGGGCCATGGGCATTGCAGCACAGGGCATGGAAGAAACGCCTGGTCATGGCGCTATACCAGCGGACTGACTTGAAGAGCGCCAGCGTCATTGTTGCGACATCAGATGACGAATACAGGAATGTCCGAACCCTTGGCTTTGCTAACCCTGTGGCGGTCATCCCCAACGGTATCGTGTTGCCCGAACTTGAGATGCAAGCCACACACGCCAGGGATAATGCCCGGTCCCGCACGGTTTTATTCTTATCGCGCATCCACAAAGTCAAAGGCCTGATTAATCTGGTTAGAGCATGGTCGAGTCTACAATCTGTTGGATGGCGCCTGCACATAGTGGGGCCCGATACCACCGGCCATTTGCAGGAGGTCATGAAGGAGGCGAAACAGTTGGGCATTGACCACCTTATAGACTTCACAGGCGAGGTGAATGACAGCGAAAAAGCGGCCATGTATAAGAATGCGGATATCTTTGTCCTACCGTCTTTTTCCGAAAATTTTGGTGTCGTGGTGGCGGAAGCGCTGGCGTATGGTCTCCCGGTGATTACCACCACTGGCACACCCTGGTCAGACCTGAACACCTATGGTTGTGGCTGGTCGGTCGATATCGGTGTAGAACCACTGCGACGGGCCCTGTCGGAAGCGATGCAACTTGACGACGTGGCGAGAAAGGCAATGGGCCGAAGGGGCATCGAGTATGTACAGCATTTCGACTGGACAGGAATTGCGCACCAGACGGCCGACGTTTACAGGTGGGCTCTGGGCCAGGGCGCCAAACCCGACTGTGTACACCTTGACTAAACCAACCTCCGGGATACTGTTAGAAAAATGACCGTCATTCTAGGCTTCAACGCCTTCCATGCAGATTCGGCGGCGTGCCTGGTCGTCGATGGCAAGCTGTTGGGCGCGGTGGCTGAAGAGCGTCTGGGGCCGCGCATCAAGCACAGCTCTGCGTTTCCGCAACATGCCATACGTCGCTTGCTCAGTGATGCGGGATTGCGGCTGCGCGATGTGACTCACGTTGCCGTGGCGCGAGACCCCGGCGCAAACCTTAGCGCCAAGATGGCCTATGTTGCCCAACGGCCACTCAAAGCCGCCGGTGCGGTAGTGGAACATTTTCGACGTAACAAGCAAACGCTAAGTACCGTTGAACAGCTGGCGCAGGTGTGCGGGGAAGATCCAGCTGCGGTGCATTTCCAGACTGTGGAAGTGGAACATCACCTTGCACATATCGCCAGCGCTTACTATCTGTCCCCCTACGACACCCAGACCGCGGGATTCTCATACGATGGGTCGGGTGATTTTGCCAGCCTTATGGCAGCCCGCTGTGAAGGCAATCGTATTGAGGTGTTGGACAGGGTCGCCCTGCCAGACAGTCTTGGTTTTTTCTATACCGCCATGTGCCAGTACATTGGATTTGACCAGTTCGGGGAAGAGTACAAGGTAATGGGCCTGGCACCCTACGGTGAAGACACGTATCGCGATGCCATGGCGGCACTGGTCACAACGGATAGAGACAGGTGGTTTCGACTGGGGTCGCGCTATTTTGGGATGCACGAGGGCGGGGCTAGCGGCGACACGGACGAGCACGGACACCTGGTCATGGGCCGCATGTTCACCGATCGACTGGTGGCGCGCCTTGGCGCACCGCGCTCGCGTGCCGCCACCGTGAGCCAGCGCGAGAAGGATATCGCCCGTTCCACGCAAGTCCGCTTCGAAGAGGTTGCCATACACTGTATGCACCGACTGCATTCTCTGGTGCCATCAGATCAACTAGCGATGGCCGGTGGGTGCGCCCTGAACGGTGTTGCCAACGCGCGAATGCTGCGGGAGACCCCATTTCGCCATCAATATATTCAGGCGGCAGCGTCCGACGATGGAACGTGCCTCGGCGCCGCCTATTACACCTGGCATCAGGTATTGGGACAGACCGAGCGCTTCCACATGCAACATGCATTCTGGGGGCCAGAATATTCAGATGCTCATATGCGGCGTGTCGCCGAGGCCAGTGGGTTGCTGTTCAAGGTATGCGCGGATGAACAGAGTCTGGTGGAAGCTGCGGCCACTTTTATTGCCAACGGGTTGGTGCTGGGCTGGTATCAGGGCCGCAGCGAATGGGGCCCCCGGGCTCTGGGCAACCGCTCAATACTGGCCCATCCCGGGCTTCCCACAATGAAAGACACCATCAATACCAAAATCAAGCGAAGGGAATCTTTTCGCCCCTTTGCGCCCAGCGTGTTAAGAGAAGACGTCGCCACCTATTTTGAGCAGGACGTGTACAGCCCGTTCATGATGCATGTGGTGAAGATTCGGCAGGAGTGGCGCGCACGATTGCCGGCCATCACGCATGTCGATGGCACGGGGCGACTGCAAAGCGTTGATCCCGACAGCAACCCTCTATACTACAATCTTATTTCAGCCTTTAAACGCATAACAGGGATCGGGCTGGTGCTGAATACCAGTTTTAATGAAAACGAGCCGGTCGTTGACACACCGGAACAGGCGTTTGATTGTTTCCATCGCACTGATATGGATGTGCTGTGTCTGGGGCGTTACATTCTTAGAAAGCGGGAGATCGCTAACTAATGCGCGCCCACTCCAGTGTATCCAATCGATTGCCCATTACTGTTGTTCTGGCCGTCAAAAACGAAGCTGTCAATTTGCCGAAGTGTTTGGCGTCACTGACCTGTGCTCAGCGTATCATCCTACTGGACTCACAAAGCGAGGACGCAACAGCAGAGATCGCAGACTCTTATGGCGCAGAAGTGGTGCAATTTCATTATGGCGGTGGTTACCCCAAGAAGCGGCAGTGGGCATTGAACGAGCTCGATATCGATACAGCATGGATTTTTCTACTCGACGCCGATGAAGTGATTCCAGAGCAGCTCTGGCACGAAATTGAGAGTGCTATCTCGACACCCGATCCCGCCGACGCGTTTTTTATTACCAAAGGTTTTCACTTTCTGGGTAAACGCCTGCGTTATGGCGGCTTCTCGCATTCCGCTGTACTACTGTTCCGCCATGGACGGGCTGCATTTGAGGAACTGTATAGCAGCATCGCTATCGATCTTGATATGGAAGTTCATGAGCGCGTTATGGTCCAGGGCCAGGTTGGCGTCATTAAAACACCGCTGATACACGAGGACTTCAAGGGACTAACGGCCTATATTGATCGGCACAATCAATATTCTTCATGGGAAGCAGGGATTCGCTACAGCAGCTTGCATAACGGCGCTTACGGGACCAAGACCATTGCACCGAGCTTATTCGGTAACGTCCAGGAAAGAAGACGATTCTTGAAAAATATCGCCATTCGAATGCCATTTGAACCGGCGCTTTGGTTCCTTTACCACTTTGTCGCCCGGCTGGGGTTTCTGGATGGCAGGCGGGGATTGATAGCAGCGCACATTCGAATGAGCTACGTCAGGCAGGTTAGGGCAAAGCTGTATGAGCTGGCATTGGCGCGTGGCAAGAATTAGCTGCACGCCTGACTCGCTGCGGGCTTCAACCTACTTGGTATGAAGAGATACTATCCAGTAAAGCGTGTAGATGTTTGGTGATGGATATTCTCTGCCTCACAGGGGGAAGCTATATCGGCGGAGCTGAAAGAGTGACGCTGGATGTGCTGGCCGGATTGAAGCGGGCGCAAAACACGATTCACTGTTTGACCGGCGGTTGGAATGATGGCGACTTCCATCAACGACTGCGGGACATGGACGTATCGTATGAAAGCGTAAAACTGGGCTGGTTGTTTGTCAGCAAACCGTTTTGGACTTTGGGTTCACTATGGCATTTACCTTATGCGCTGTTTAAGTCACGACAGGCGATACTCAGCCATTCATATGACGTCATTTATACCAACTCCTATCGACAAATCACCCTGCTATATCCTTGGCTCAAGCGGCCTGTTTTTTTTCACGCGCATAACGCCCATGAGCACGACCGGCAGTTCAAGTGGCTGCTGCCCTTGATCGACAGGAAAATCACCACGTATGTGGCCGTGTCGGAATCTATCCGTGAGGATCTGATCACGTGCGGAGTGAACCCACATAAAATTGCGCTCATATACAACGGCGTAGACATTGTCGATCAAGCAGTGGCTGCCCCAAGAGACCCAACGCAAACAATGACGTTCGGCATAGTCGGGCAAGTGGGCCCATGGAAGGGGCATGAAGACGTCATACAGGCACTTAGCCTGCTGCAGCGGCAGGGACGAAATGACTTTCGTTTGCTTATCACGGGTAAGGGTGATATTGATTTTGAAGGTCATTTGAAAAATATGATTGCAGCGCACGGGCTTGGCAAGCACATTGTATGGCGCGGTTTCAAACGAAGCCTGACCGACATCTATGCAGGCATTGATGTGCTCCTGGCACCCGCCAGAAGTACCGAAGCGTTTGGATTGGTAGCGGCCGAGGCAAATGCCTTGGGAATACCCGCGATCGTGTCGAGAGTTGGCGGATTAACGGAAATCATTCGCCATCAATACAATGGCTTGATTGTATCTCCTGGCGATCCACACGATCTTGCAGACGCCATGGCAATGTTTCTTGATCACCCTGCGTTGTTGGAGCAACTGGGGCGCAATGGATACAAAAATACGCGGGATAATTTTTCGTTGCGGCGGATGCAAGAAAGCTTCTCGGCTCTTTTTGCAAAAGCCTAGGATTGCATTGTTTGCACCCCGATGCTTTTTAATAAAAATGGTTTTAGTGCGTTATTTTTTCCGCGCACCACTGTTTAGAGATCCGCCTTAAAAGCTGACCCCATTCACCGAAAATCGCGGAGCGTTCTTGATTCGATCTGCGACATAGGATTGGGTTTTGATAAACAGGGTATTGCCCTCTGTGACGTTTTTTCCCTCGAGACTGATAAGCGTTCGCCGGAACGGGTCGTATGCGTAGGTTTTGAACCCGTAACCGAGCATCATTTCCAAAATGTGATTCTCATCGAATCCATAGCGATCTCCACTCCCATTCAACTCCATAATTACCGCATGAAGCGAATCCTTGGATAGCGTCGCTTCCGCGCCCTTCAACACTGGCATTTCAAAGCCCTCAACATCGATCTTGATAAGCGCGGGTGACTGCTGCGCCAGTATTGAGTCCAGTGTTGCCATTGCCACCTTCACACTGTTCCTGTTTGACTCCCCATCGGCCAGAACGTGGTTTACCGTATCACCATCAGCCGTAAAAACGAATGATCCGGCTTTCGCACCAATACCAATATTGGGACAAATAACTCTGTCCTCTATACGGTTAAGACGTAAGTTATCGACCAATCTCGAATGTGTTTGGGGAATGGGCTCAAACGCATACGCTCTGGCGCCAACGACAGAGCACGCGAGTATGGAGTAAGAACCGACGTTAGCGCCCACATCGACAAACACGTCGTCCTCGCGAAGAACATGCAGTAGAAACGCCATCTCATTAAATTCATGCAGGCCGGTATAAACATTACCTGTAAGCCCGGTTTCTCCCGCCCTCACCAGAAACCTTGAACCATTTATCCAGTCGAAGACGACGGCGCCCGGCACGATACGACTACCAATTTGCCATTTGGCATAACGCAACAACGCCCTGTGCTTGTGCTCCCGGTTGAGCGGGTGCGACGTAATAAATCTGAGTGTTGTGTATAACGACATGAGTCTGGTCTGACAGGTGGCCCACGGTGCGAGCGACTATAGCATGCGCGTTAGCATGCGCGTTGCCCGACTCAGCGTTTGCTAAACCACTGCCCTATCTTGCCCAAGGGCTTGGCGAGAAGGGTCCAGGGGCGAGGCTTGAGGCCGTTCACCCGCCAGGCCTTGCGATCATTCCGGTTAGCGCGGAGGCGGTTTTTCAGGCTGGCATTGCTCATGCCGTCATTGCGCATGTGCACACGCACTCCGGGCACATAGGTCGCGTTGGCCTGATACTTCAAGAGCATTCTCAGCATCAGCTCATAATCAGCAGCGGTGCCAAGGTCCAGTCGATAGCCGCCATGCTCTTCATACAACTGTCTGCGGATAAAGAAGGTGGGGTGAGGTGGCATCCAACCGGCGTATAACTTCTCGCGTTTATAGTCCCCGGAGTGCCACCGTCGGATCACCTTGTCGGTATTGGCCCTCTCCACATACATCACGTCACCGTAAATGGCATCGACGGCTGGATCAGCAAAGGCCGCCGTCACGTTTTCCAGAACATCCTCACTGGGGTAGTAATCATCGGCATTCAGTATGCCAATGATGTCGGCGCTCGCCCGTTGCAATCCTTTGTTGATCGCGTCGTACATGCCCTGGTCGGGCTCGCTGATAACGAGCGCGCCAGGTGACTTCTCCTGTTCGATAATATCCAGCGTGCCATCGATGGAGCCGCCATCAATCAGGATATGCTGGCAGACGACCGTTTGCTCTGCGATCGAACGCAGACAATGACTGATCGTATCCACATTGTTCCATACCGGCGTTAGCAGTGTAATCGACATGAATAGCTTATTGGTATCCATCAGGTGGGTGGTTTTCAGACGTCTGCCACGGGATTGCATGATACCTGTTTCTGGATGGTCTCGAGCGTTGCCGTTGCCGCACGTTTACACCGCCACGCCTGACGCAGGGCGCGAATGGCGTCGGTCAGGCGGTCATGTGCCAATAGCGTAAACCCCCATTGGATCAGCGCCGGATGATGCAACAGCCGAGTGGAGCGATCAGTCGCCAGCCAACTGTACAGGTAACGCTGTCTCAGCCTGCCGGGGCGCAGTGTGGCGGCAAGTGACTGCGCCCGGGGATCTCGCGTCAGCAGGTGTAACCAGGTGGCAGTGATCCACCCCGCCGTTGTCATCCCGGTGGTGTGCAGCAAGTGCCGCGCCTGGACTGCACTTTCAGGGCACTGCTGCAGCACTTTTGCCAGATCTACCAGGCGCACCAGGGAGGCATAGGGTGTGGTGGAATATTTGCGAAACACCGGGTGCACCAGCATCAGGAATAACGTGGCGCCATGGCTCATACCCCAATGGCTCCCGTAGTCCACACGACCGTCCAGTAATTCCTCCACTATCGGTTGGCGTGTACGACCGGGGCGCAGGATGTCCCAGTGCAAGTCGATAGCGGTGTTACCCTTGAGCAGACTGCAGTCCTGGGCGATATTCTCGATGACCCCCTGGAACTCAAAGCCCTTTTCCTGAAAGGCGCGGATGGCGGTTACCCTATCATCGGGGTGAATCAGTATATCGATGTCCTGGGCGGGTCGCAGCGCCGGCTCTGCGTAGAACACTTCCCGCACATGCCCGCCCTTGGTCACAACGTTCCTGACGCCGGCGACATCGAGGATTGTCTTTGCCTGCACCAGGCTGTGGCGCTGTAACAGGTAGTTGCCCGTGCTGTGCAGTCGGCACGCGTGAAGCCTACTTTTTGAGTCGCCACAGAGGAGTTGTTGGTCTGCATGCGACTCAAGTCGTGCATCCCAAAGCGGGCCAAGGCCCTGCGCAATCAGAAACGTGGTGAACGCTTGCACACCCAGGTCGTGTGCTGCCGCGCAGGCCGCCTCAAGTGTGGCATCGGTTGCACCTGGTAGTAGCGGCGCCAGTGCGTTGCGGTGCAATTGATAGGGGTCGTTTATTAGCTTACGACCTGGCCGAATCGATGTTGTCCACATACCACTGGTACGCGCTTTCCAGACCTTCCTTGAGACTATGGCGAGGCGACCACCCCAGACCCTTGAGCTTCGCATTATCCATCAGTTTCCTGGGGGCGCCATCAGGCTTGCTGCTGTCGTACACGATGTTGCCGGTGTAGCCGGTCACCTCGCCAATGGTACGCGCCAGTTCGGCGATGGAGCAATCCACCCCGGAGCCCACATTGATGTGCGATAGGCGCGGCTCGGTAATGGCCTGATAATCTGCCAGCGGCAGGTTCATCACGTGGATCGACGCATTGGCCATATCATCGACGTGCAAGAATTCCCGCAACGCGTTACCCGTACCCCAAATGGTTATGGTGGACGCGCCGCTGCGCTTGGCTTCATGAAACCGACGCAACAAGGCCGGGATGACGTGGCTGTTTTCCGGATGATAGTTGTCTTGAGGCCCATACAGGTTAGTGGGCATCACGCAGCGAAAGTCCGTTGCGTATTGCCGGTTATAGGATTCGCACAACTTGATACCCGCTATCTTGGCCAGGGCATAGGGCTCATTAGTGGGCTCCAGTGAGCCTTGCAACAGTTCGCTTTCCTTGATCGGCTGACTGGCGAGCCTCGGATAGATGCAGGAGCTGCCCAGAAACAACAGCTTGTTAACGCCACAGCGCCAAGCCTGGTGTATCACATTGCACTCCACCATTAAATTGTCGTAGATAAACTCTGCCGGGTAGGTGTCGTTGGCGTGTATGCCGCCGACCTTGGCGGCCCCCAGATACACCTCATCGATTTTTTGCTGCGCGAAGAAGTCGGCCACTGCCTGCTGACTGGTGAGCTCCAGCGTTGATCTGGCGCTGGTGACGATAGTATTGTCGGGATGTGTTCGCAGCTGTCTTACCAGAGCAGATCCGACCATGCCCAAGTGACCCGCCACAAAAATGCGCTTACTCATACCCTGCCTACCTCGCCTGTCACACAAACAACACTATGAACGGATGGCGTCCACTGGCTGGGAGCGCAGACAGTCCAGAAAACATCAGCCCCGCACATGCTCTTCGTAGTTGCTGTAATACTCGCCGTGACCGTAGGTCTCCTCTTTCTTGATATCCAGCCCGTTCAGCACCACGCCGGTCAGCGGCAGATTACTGTGTTTGATCCGAGTGATATTTTTCAGCGCCAATTTTGCGGAGGTCACGTCCGCCCTGACCACATAGACCAACGAGTCTGCCAGCGTCGCCAGTATCAAGGCATCGCTCACCGCATTGATGGGGGGCGAGTCGATGATGATCCTTTCATACTGCTCGCCGAGGCGTTTCACCAGGGCCTTGAACTGTGCAGTAGAGAGCAACTCCTGTGGATTGGTCGGCAGGATGCCGGCCGGTAGTACATCGAATCCTGCACCACACTGGCGCACACAGTCTTCCAGTCGCTCGCTTTGCGCCAGCACGTTGCTCAGTCCCGGCGTGCCCATCGGCAGTTGGAATGCAGCCGCCACAGAGGGCTTTCTGAGGTCGGCATCAATCAGCAGCACACTTTCCATTTTCGCCAATGCGGCTGCCAGATTGATGGCAATGGTGCTCTTACCCTCGCCGGGATTGGTCGAGGTGACCACAGTGACCTTGTGCGGCGTTTGCAGCCCCGAGAGTACCAGACCGGTCCGAATACTGCGCACCGCTTCGGCAAAGGCGGATCGGGAATCTTCGAGATAGCCAAGGTGGGGTCCGACACGACCTTGCGGCAGCTTGATACTGGGCAAAATGCCCAACAAAGGCGCACGGAGATGCTCTAAAACATCGTCCTGTGACTTTATCGTGTTGTCCAACAGATCCCTGAAAATAGCCAGACTGACACCCAGCAGGGCGCTGAGCAGAAAAGCAATCAGCACGATATTCGTTTTATTGGGTTTAATGGGCGTGATCGGGGGTACCGCTTTTTCCACGACCCGGGCGTGGGGAGATTTAAAACCAATGGTCTCGGAGGTATCCCGCGCTCGGTTGAAGAACAGGTCATACAAACGCTGGTCGGTATCCACTTGCTGCTCCAACTCGCGCAGGCGGAACTCTTTGCGATTCAAACTGGAGACGTCCTGCTTCACCGTCGACAATTGCTGCACCAGGTTCTGTTCATTGCGCTGGGCGACACGGTATTCCTTCTCAATGCCGGTGGCCACCTGCAGTACCTGCTGCTTGAGCTCGGCCTGCACGCTCTGCACGCGCGAGTTGGCGGCCATCATCTTGGGGTGTTCCGGTCCATAGCGCCGCGCCAGGTTCGTCACTTCCTGCTGTGCTTCAGTTTGTGCCTGCGCCAAATTTTGCACCAGCGGGTGCTGCAATACAGCGGGCATGCTCATCAACTGGTCTAACGAGTAATTGGCGCTGCCGCCCAGTTCCTGATAGATATTTTCTGCGCCTACTCTGGTGCGACGCGCCTCTCCCAGACGGGTGGTGAGTTCATTCAATTCCTGGGCACCCAGCGATTGTCCGCCGGCCACATCGAGAATATTTTCCTTGTCCCGAAATTCCTGCAGCGCCTGTTGTGAGGTGTCCAGATTGGCTTTCAAGTCCTCCAGGCGACTGCCCAGCCAATCGCCCGCCTCCCGGGTAGACTGCAGCTTGGCGTCCATCTGACTATTAATGTAGACATTGGCCAGGGTATTGACCACCTCGGCAGCCAGAATACGATCGGTCGCCTCAAAACTCACCACCACCAGTTGCGTGTACTGCACTGGCTCCACGGACAGCGGACCCATGATGCCATCGATCACCGCCGCTTTTTGCCGCTCGTCGGCATCGATGGTCGGTGCCGGTGTGTCCGATGCATTGGAAAAAAGTCCCGCAAGCCAGGCGCGCATCTTCACGCCCAGGCCTTCTTCACCCGGCGCCACAATGGGCGGGGCGAAATACGGGTTGTGCCACAGATCCAGGGTGTCGGCGACCAGAATGGCAATGTCGCGATTCTTGATAATGTCGAACTGCGTCAGCAAGTATTCCCAGGTGGCCGCTGGCTGGCCGTACACTTCTTCGATGGAAACCGTTTTCGCCTCCTGCGATTCAATCATGATGGTGGTGCTGGCCCGGTACACCGGGTCGATTCGCAGCACCCACAGTGACGTCAGCAGGCTCACGACAACGCACAGGCCCACAATGCTGCGCCAGCTGTGACGCACCACCCGCAAGCTGCGACGAACGTCGAAGGTGCTCTCGTCGGGCGCATAAAAATCGTCTAGTTGGTTAGGTACTTGCATGATGTCGTCTGGTGTCTCTGGTGGCGCGTCGCTCTAGAAGAAGCTCTGCTCAATGTTAATGACATCACCTGGACGGACGCGGGAGCTGAGCGTCGCGCCTTTACGCGCCTCGCCTTTACCGTCGGCACTGTCATCCGAAATGATGTAGAACTCTGTCTTGGACGCGCGCGCGGTAAAGCCGCCGGCCATGGACACCGCTTTTTCCACGGTGAGTCCCGGCTTGAAAGGGAAACCACCCGGGCTGGACACTTCGCCGCGCACAAAAAAGGGTCGGTATTCCAGGATGGCGACGTTAACCCGCGGATTGATCAGAAAGCGTCCCTGCAAGCGCGTGGTGATCGCCGTCTCCAGTTCGCGCGGCGTCTGCCCGCGCACCACCAGTTCGCCCAGCAACGGGAAGGAGATCGCCCCGGTGTCATCCAATACCGCACTGATACTCAGATCCGGCTCTTCGAACACCGTCACCTGCACGTGGTCACCGGTGTTAAGGGTGTAGGAGAAGTCCCCGGAGGCGTCCTCGGCCACAGACGGCAGCGATGACACGAGCAGCAGCGTCAACAGTAGCAGGGACTTAAGGCGTAAGTGGCGGCGTAAGTGGCGGCATAACATGACGATCAAGGTGAGTTCCGATGTGTGCAGTTGGCTGTTGACGCTAGTGTCGCCGCGGGTTAGCGCAACGACAGTGGCACGCCCAAGTGTAACGCCTTAGCGGCGCAAATCTACCCCGAACTGTAAACTCGGGCCCGCGGTATCGCCGGCTCACTCGTGGGGAGCCTAACGCTGGCGGTCTAACCGTGTGGGTTCAGGACCGCCTGCAGGACCTGCGCCAGTGCGCCATGGTCTCTGGGATAGCGCAGGTGGTACACCGGCAGCCCTTGTGTCAGTGCCGCAGCCGCGCGCTGGAATGTCCGGGTCATCGTGCCGGGGTCGGCCGGATTCAGGTTGAAGGCGCAGCGCACAATGGCCATTAACGCTGCCTGGCCCGCAGCGGGGTCGATGCGCACCGGGTTGCCGGCCGCCGCTGTGTGCGGCGCACCGAGCAGAAACAGGGCCTGCAGTGGGCGCGGCTGTGACGCGCCGGTGGCAGCGGGCGGCAAACACATTTGCTGCTTGTCGGTGGACTCCGCATAAGGCGCAAAGTGCAGGGGGTCGTGGCCCAGTGCGTGCAGCGAATCCGGATACAGGCGCAGCGTCGGCACGCCTCCGGTAATGCTGACACCACCGTCACCAAGGCGCAGCACGATACAGTCATCGTCGACAAGATCCGCGCCCTGCTGGTAACAGTAGTAGGCAAGCGTCGATTTGCCCCGGCCTGAGTCACCCAAAAACGCCACGGTGTGGCCATTGGGCAAGGTCACCGCGCTGGCATGCAGCACCAGCTCTCCGCTGTGGGCCAGACAGCGCGGTAGCACCTGGTTCAGCAACAGATGACGCAGCAACGCCTGCCCCACCCCCGGTGCGGGCGTGCAGTGGATCACGCCGTCCGCACCAAGGTGAAAGCTCGCCTGCTGCGGCAGCCACAGGCGGTATTCATCAGCGCGGCGCGCGCAGCGGCACAGCAAGCGCCCTGCGTGATCACGCCAGTCATGACAGCGGGTGAAAGCGGCGTGATCGCGGGACCCGGATGCGCCCAGTGTGACGGTAATGCGCGGCGGCATGTCTCGCGACGCCGGCACTGGCGGCAGCTCGGTCAACTCAGGCAGAGCGATCTGGCTACTGATAAGCGTGTCGAACATACGGTAGCGGGCAAAGGCCTGACCGGCGTGGGGGGCGGGCTTGCTGCCCCCGGGCATCCTCTGCAGTTGGCTGGCCGTCTTCATGGGCATACGTTCGAGTCAGGATAATCGCGAGCAAACAGTGACACAGTGCGCGCTAAGGGAAGGAAATATAGCGTGAAGGGCTAGCTATGGGAACGCTAGTTTCTATAAACTGGGCTAGACTTGGATCGTACCGGCTCGTGTCTTGCACCCCTTGTAGGCCGTTGTCCCACAAGAACAGCGAGCGCAGCGCAGCAAATAGAGAAGGTAGCACCATGGATGTTGACAGCAAGCCAGCGGCCGCGGCACACGACGCGGCAGCGCCCGATCTGAGCCGACGCCGTTTCGTCACCACGTCCAGCAAGGCCCTGTACCTCGCACCTACCCTCATCCTGCTCGGTTCCGCCACAGCCTCGGCCCAGTTTGGCAGCCCACCCCCACCGCCCGGACCGCCCTGATGAGCGCCCCCCTGAAACAGGACATTCACGCCATGTCAAACACCACCGCACTGCACAACGCGGCCATATTACGGAACCCTAAGCGACTGCACTGGCTGCATTCACAGTGGCTGGCACTCGCCGCCCTGTTAATGACTGCGGCGCTCGCACCCCAGGCCTTCGCAGCGTCCTGTACAGGCACCTCGGCGCTTACCCTGACGGCGACCCAATGGGCCATGGTGGGTATTCCCTGCGTTCCTGTCGGCATCAGCCCTATCGCTCCAGCTAACGTAGGCAATGTGTTCCTGTTCTCGAACCCCAATATGACTACGGCGAATTACTTTAACGGCACCAACGCCGCGACCGCCACCTGGGTACTGTGGAAACGCACTTATACCGGCACTGGCGACAGCTACACGCGAATGGCCGTTACCGACCTCGTAGAGACCGGTGGTGCCTACTGGCTTTACACGACAGTCAACGGCACCTATCGGGTGAATGGGACCGCGACCCCCACCCCCTTTACGACCCCCGCCCTGGCAGCGCAGGCCAGCGGCACTAACCGCTACACCCTGTATGCCAACCCGTATGCCACTAACCCACTCAATTTTTCGGCGCTGTTGTTTCCGATCACCGTCCCATTCATCGGTACGATTAATTTCTCCACTGCATTTGCAACTTCAAACCCAACTCCAGTTCCGCCCCAAAGCAACAGCTACATTAGCCCAGAGGTCAGTTATTGGAATGGCAACACCTATTTTACCCGCAGTCTTACATCGAGTCCTGTGGCTACTTTTGTGCCCAATCAAGCGGCCTGGATCAAAGCGCAGCCGGCTTCCGCCGCCATCAATAATCAAAGGATCACGGCAGATCGGCCCTGATCTTTCCTAAACGCTCAAGAGGTTCGCAAATTAACGTGATGAACTGGAAAAAACCGTTTGCAGTTGCCCTTGCCGCCGCCGCACTGGGCATCAACCCGCTGTCTGCCGCCGAGTTGGGCAAGGGTGAGTGGTCGGTCCGGCTGGTGCTGAAATCCCAGGTCGGCGCACTGGAGGATTCCTACAATGTGCTGGGTCAGCGCAATGACGCCCTGCCAACCTACGACACCCACGACATGACCGAGCTGGGCCAGACCTGGCCGGGCACTTACCTCAGCGTGATCTTTTATCGCCCGGACTGGGGCACAGAGGATGTGGCCTACAACGCGGACTTTCACCCGGTGGCACCCAAAGTGGGCGATGAATGGACCTTCGAAGTGCGCAGCGATGACCCGACTCGCGATCTCAGCCTGACCTGGGTCGGCGCCAACACGGGCATGAGGCGCATGGTACTGGTGGACCTGCAGGACGATAAAATTATCCCTGCCGTCAGGAAAGGCAAGGCACAGGTGTACCATTTCAGGATGAACGGCGTGGTGCGCGAATTTGCGTGGCGTGTGCTGCCCAAGTCACAGGGCCAGCCGCTGGCGGCTGCTTCACGGGCCGATGTTCGCCTGCTGACAGAACCGCAACAGAGCAACTGGTTACCCCAGGGCTGGGGTCAGGGCGAGGGCAAGGGTTACCGCGATGACGGCACGCCCGACGGCCTCCCGGCGGACCCCTTCTCCGCCAACTAGGCCTTAGAGGCTCAGCTCCACCCCGATCCTGAAGACATTGTCGGTGTAGCTGAGGTTCTCCGCGTTGGAATCCTTTTCGTCATAGCTGTAGCCGACATAGACGTTGGCCCAGCGCCGAAATTCGTATCCGACCAGAAAAGAGACCGTGTAAATGTCGTCCTGCCGGTCGTCGAAGGACTGCTCGTAAGTGTCCTCCCCCAGCAGGCCGCGCAGCTCGGTATCGATGCGGTCAGTCCAGTTGTGAGTCCACGCCGCTTCGAGTGTCTGGCTCTTGATAAAATCACCCTGCAGGGTCGTTTCCTCTGGCGCGCGCGCACTGCGCACGATGATAGTGTCGCGCTCCCTCGGCTGCATCAACAACTCCAGGCTCCAGCCCAGGCCGTCCCAGTCCTGGCGCTGTGAGCTCTCAAAGTCCTTGTCCACATAGCCGGCCTTGGCGGTGCTGATCACGTTGGGGGTTATCTCCCACTGGGCACCCAACATCAGATCGTTTTCCATACTGTCCAGCGGGGGCTGGTCGGGGAACTGCGTGGGGTAATGAATATCCTTGTACTGATACTCCGCCAGCAGATCCGTATTGGGGGCGATGGGGTAATAAAAGGTGCTGGCAAGAGTCGTTTCGTCCAGGTCGCGCGACCGGGTGAATTGCTTGAAATTTTGGTACTCCCTGTCCATATAACCGGCCCGCAGTACCAGCCGCCCTACGCCATCGTCAGCACCCAATTGCAGCGAGCCACCGACATCGCTCTGATCGTACTCAATGGGCTCGGGAATGAATTCGCCGATAAGGCCCTCAGACAGACCGGTACCGCGGTCTTCGTGCAGGGCCGCCCAGCGCACGTAACCCTCGGCGATCACCCGCTCGGAAAACTCCAGATGGGTATCGCCGAAAACGGTGTTGTCAAAGTAGTCGTTGCGGTCATTGCTGCGGTTGACCTCGTACCGGCCAGCCTCGCCCTTGTACCCGAGTTGGTAGAGGTTGTTGCGGTCCTGCACCAGGGCGTTGACTGCCGGACGCGCAATGTAGACCCAGCTGTCGGTCGTGTTGTTTTCTTGCAGGTAGATGTTATCGCGGTATTTTATTTCGGCGCCAGCAGTGGGCGTGATCGCCACCGGACCGGCCTGAATAGAGGCAGGGCCGGTTGGGTTTACGACGGCCAGCGCAGGGGCGATTGGGGCAAGTGCGGCAATGACTGCAATCGGGGCGAGCGCAACTCTCACCGTGAGGAAATCCCTATAGTGCATGGGTGGTGTCCTTTTCACATCGTGTGTTTAACTGCGGCGCTCTGCAGGCGCTTGGGCGAATAAAACCACGCCATTCAATTCTTTGCGGCGACCGTATTCTAGCTCAATATGTTGCAGATGATAGAACACTGTTGCCAATTTTTTCGTCTCAGGTACTCTGCGGCCAATGTCCGAATCCGTTAGTAAACCCTATCACTGGGCCAACACCGCCCTGTTCTGCTATTTCCTGGCCGTCCTGGTGTGGGCACCCCTGCCTCTGGCCAGTAATCGCGACTGGTCTAGCCGCCTGTTAGCGGGCCTGCTGCTGGCGGGGCTGCTATTGTCGGTCCTGCTCACGTTCTTGCGCCACCTGCGCGTGACACCCGCCCTGCGCAAGGCATGGCCGGCGCTGTTTGCACTGCTGGCGGTGCAGGCCTGGGTGGGGATGCAGCTACTCCTGCAGATCAGCGTAGACCCACCGTCCACACGCCTGGCACTGCTTTTGGGTGTGGCACTGACGGCGGCATTTTTTCTCGTGCTGGTGCTAGTGGACTCCAGGGGGCGCGTACTGACGATCACCAGCGTGATGGTCGGCAGCGGCGTGTTCCAGGCGTTCTTCGCCAGCGCCGCAATGCTGAGCGACCTCGAGCAGTTCGCCTGGCTCGACAAGACCTTCGATCGGACCAGCGCCAGTGGCACCTTTATCAATCGTAATCACCTGGCCGGATTTCTGGAAATGAATCTCGCCATCGGCATCGGTATGCTGCTGGCGCAATTGCATCGGCAACGGGCGGGGACCTGGCGCCAATTCACGCGCCGCACCATCGACATGGCATTGAGCAGTAAATTCAGACTGCGACTGTACCTGGCGATTATGGTCGTCGGGCTGGTGTTAACCCGTTCGCGCATGGGCAATACGGCGTTTTTCTCCAGCCTGTTGATGTGCTCAATAGTCGGCCTGTCATTGCAGCGGCGCCTGACCCGCAATGCGGTGATTTTCTTCGTCAGCCTGCTGCTGATCGATATGTACATCGTGGGTAACTGGTTCGGCGTGGATGAGGTCGTGGCGCGCCTGCATAACACCACGCTGGATACCGAGCATCGCGATGAAGTGGCGCGCGACACGGTGGTGATGTGGCGGGACCACTTTTGGGTCGGCACCGGGGCGGATACCTTTTTCCAGGCCTACGTTTACGGCGGCTACATGCGTCCGGACTCGCTCTATTACCGCCATGCCGAAAACGACTACCTGGAGATCGGCTCCGGGTTCGGTGTCATCGGCTTCGCCCTGCTCGGCACGGCAGTGCTGACCAGCCTGAGGCAGGCGCTGCTGGCCCAGCGGCGGCGCGGGTCGCGTTTGCAACAGGGACTGGGGTTCGCCAGCATGATGGGCATTGTCAGTATCCTGATCCACAGTTTTGCCGATTTTAATCTGCACATTCCGGCAAACAGCCTGTGGTTTGTCGTACTGCTGGCCTTCGCGTGGGTGGCAGTATCGCTGGATGAACCCGGTGCCCAGGCCTGATCCCGTTGTGCTGCCTGTTGTGCTGCCTGTTGTGCTACCAATCGTGCCTTACCCCACAGTTGCAATGCTGAAATAGTAAGCCTATATTTGTAGTTCCTCCAAAACTCCACCAAAGGTTGTGTGCCATGCGGTCTTCCCTGCCCTCACGTGTTTTGTTGTTCCTGCTGGTCACCGCCAGCCTCAACGTCTGGTCAGCCGATGGCCGCATCGTCAACTTCGAGGGCGATGTGCGCGTCAACGGGCAACCGGTAACCGCCGAGACCGTCTTGAAGCGCGAAGATACCATCATGACCAGCAACCTTGGAGCGGTAACCGTCCATGGGAATGGGGTCGAACGATGTAATGGCTGAGATGCCGGATTGGCCGGCGAGGGCGGC
>JANNXP010000217.1:0-7647 GCA_031409615.1 Haliea sp.
CACCTTCCCCCGGCGCGGTGACAAAGGGCGGCAGGTGCAGTGTCGCGTCCGGGTGCGGTGTCTGTGCCATTCGCGGAGCCTCACTTGGACCAACCTCCCCGTTGGGAAGTTTTTTCAGAATTATGTCCAAACCTAAGTTAACATCTTCATGGTTTTTACGAAAGAGACCCCCTTCATATGTACCCCTTCTAACGTTAGGCCTCTTCCAACGCAACCGCCCGCCCTCTCCGACACAGCACTGCCCGAGAAACTGGAGCGCGTCGCGCATAGGCTCGCTGGAAAGGGTGATCTCGGCATTGCGCTCTACCGCTCGCGCCTGCAACCCCTGCTGCGCGGGACCGGCAGGCGTCAGCGCGAAGAGTTGGCCTTCAATGGCTTTCTTCCGGGTGATGGCGAAGCGACCGTCCATCTCATCCCGATTGCGGACGCCAAGGCATCAGCAGACATCTGCGCGATTTCGAGCTCTGTAAGTCTCGCAAGTATAAAAATCTCCTGCAAGCAGCCGAGTGCAAAGGCAGACCCCCCTGCTTTGCCGGGGGATATTTACTGCCATTTTTTGATGTAAAACGGAACGTATAACTCGCAGAAGTATGCAGCCGGCGCCCGAAACGTGCACGACCGGGGGACAAAGACTATTATCCTGTAATGAGCACCGGAATGAAGTGATTGTCATGCATATTGCTAATATTCTATTGTCCTGCATCCTTGGCGTGGCGTTAAGCAGTGCCGCAAGCGCAGAGATCTATCAAAGCCAGGATGCCCAGGGCAATACCGTCTTCAGTGACATGCCCTCGCAAGGAGCAGAAAAGGTCAAGGTGCCGCCGACCAACGCCGCTGAGCCGGTCGCTATAACTCCCAGGCCAGAGCCATCACCTGACGCCGCCGAAACACGCGCCAAGCCGCGCAAGAGCTCCGCCAAACCTGCCGGCGCCGAAGACGAGAAAAGGGATAACGAGTATCTCGACTATGGCGACAACTATTATGACCATGATGAGATTGACGATCGCACCAGAAGAGAGAAGCGACGCGACGAAGGCGACAGCGCGAAGCCGATAGGAGATCGGCCTGCCGTAACACCACACCGCAATGTCGCTCACCCGGCGGGTGGTGGCCGACGCTAGGGACTAGTTCACTCCACGTCAGGGATTGATTTTAGTTATCTTCGAACCCTGTATACCGATTCCTGCCATTAAACCCTTCTGGCCGAAGATGAACGCATAGACGTCATCCTTGGCGGTGGTAGTGGTCAGTGTCTTAGCGATGCCCTCGTCCACAAGGACCAAGCTCGGCCCGACTCCCACTTCCCAACCGTCTGCTTTTTTAAGGGACTCACCGGCAGCATCGGTCATCAGGAACATGGCATAAGCAAACTCTTGCGCGCCGGCCTGCAAGCCGTAAGAAGCCGCCGCCGTATTGTAAAAGCCCACGACTTTACCATCGACAAACAGAGCACCATTGCCACCCTGACCACCAACGATGAAACCGGCTTTGAGAATGCTGGGGAAAACCAGTATCGCTTTTGCCTTGTCGCCGAGCACCTTGGCGGCAGGGGTCGATGCGTACAATTCAGCCAGGGCGGCTTTCGCGTCGCGTTCGATTTTCACCACATCGGCTGCCAGTGCCTGGTGAGGAGCCGCCAGGATTGCTGTAGTCAAGGCGGCAAGTATCAGGGTAAAGAAGGTTCGGCTAATTCGCTGCATGGGTAGTTTCTCGGTTGATGAAGATGTCATGATTAAACGTGCTAATCAGAGGTATCAGAACTGTATACGATTGCCGCTGCGGTCGGGTCTCGCGAACCGGGCAACCGATCGTCAATTCGACTTGCTACTCTGACCTTGTTGAACGCCTCGTTGGAAGGCCTGTTCCTCATTCTTCTTGCTCTGGTCTACCAGGAAACCACCCGCCGCACCGGCAGCTGCACCGGCGGCGGCCCAGCCCCAATCGCCAGTCACTACACCAAGGGCAGCGCCGCCAATGGCGGCTCCGGTCGCCGTGCGTTGCTGCGTATCGCTGAATCCGGTACAGCCGGCAAGCGTTACCGCAGCGGCCAATGCACAGGACATCATCACTTTATGGTTCATCGCGGTTCTCCTTGACTGTGTGTTGTATCGGCCAGTTATTTTGCACATGGATAGGTTTGAGAGAGAAAACGAAACAAGGTATCGATCGCATCATCATTCGTATATTGCGAGTGCGACTTGGCCCAGGCCACAAAACCGTTCATAACCTCGGCGGCCTTGGGTGTAGGGACCGGAGAGCAGACGAATCGATCTTCGACAGCCACTGTCGAATCGTAGTAACCATACGCGCCGATCAGGACGCCCTGACAGAGACCCATGGCATTGCTATGCAGAGGATCGTCAGGCGCCACTGTGCAAGCCCGCACGAGATCGGCCGTAGTATGTACCGGAAATGCATTTACATCAGCCGCGACAGCAGCACCCGACATCATCAAAGCAGCCATAAGAATTACTCTGCGCATGATCCTTCTCCTTTTCGACTTCAATGGTAAACGACAGGCAAGAAAGTATAGTAGTCCATAGGTGCGCAGGCTACCTCTTTTCCAAGAGGTAACTGTAAACCCCATTCGCCTCGGCGCTATCGAGCAAAAGATGGCCCGACTGCTCGGCAAAGACACGAAAGTCCCGCACCGTACCCTGATCCGTCGCCAGTACCCGCAGTCGCTGCCCAACCTGCATGGCATGCAATGCCCGCTTCGCTTTTAACAAGGGCATGGGGCAGGCCAGCCCGATGGCATCGACCTCAATCAAGTCCAGTTCCGTCATCGCTCCCGTTGTCCGCTAGTTGCCCAGATAGAGCAGCGCCTCATGCATCGGTGCGCTGGATAGCGCTATCAGACCAGTGAACGGTGAACTCAGCTCCAAAATGAGAAACACAGCACCCGCGGCCGACATGGAACACACCAGCAGCGCCCCTGTCGCCACCGGATTGCGGGGGGCGAACAAGCCAAACGTAGAAAAAATGAGCGCTAGCCAGGCTCCCAGCACGATCACCAATGCCGTCGGCATGGAGTCCGCCCGCTGCGCGTGTATGAGGGCGTTGGTCACATTGATCTCACTATTGAGCTCGACCGCTCGCGCCTGTAACGCCTGCTGCACGGGGCCGTCCGGGAGCAATGCCAGCAGCTGGATGTCAATATTTTCCTCCTGCGTGATAGCGAGCGGGCTATTCACGGTGTTATTGGTCACGTCATCTGTGGCATAGAGAAGCTCGATCCGCCTGGCAAAGCCGGCTTTGAGTGCGCCCCGGATATCCCCGGCCTGCGGCCCATATTCGCCCAGGGTCCGGTCGAGCATCACCACTCTGGCTGCATTCTGTGTCAGTTCATCATCGAACCGGCCAAAGGAGCTGCTGGCAGAGGAGACCAAGAGACTGAGCACAAGGGCCGAGATGGTCGCAACCAGAGCGGTGGCCAGCCTGACAACTTCTTTGGTCTCAGTAGTCAGGTGTTGATCCGGCAGCACCTTCTGCAGCCACAGGCCAAACAGGGCGCCTCCGAATACGAAGGCCAACACTATCAAAGCGACAACGGCAGGATTCATGGATGTACTTCAACCTTGGCGCCAGTAGCGCCCGACAATAAAAGCAGTATGCAGAAAGTATAAACGCACGCCGACGTGAAATACCAACTCATATTTTCTCAGAGACGGATGTCCGATAGATGACCAGCAGGTACACAGTAATGACAACGAACACCAGGTTAACGGCACTGGAGAACACCAGTGCTGCACCCTGACCGGTAGTCTGATATTGAGCCACCGCATAAAAAACTGCGATTGCTGCAGACACACTCCACAGCAACCACGACTGCAGTGAGATATCCTTACTGGATTTGGTCGCCACAATTTTCTTCCACTGCGGCAGGTAGGCAGTCAATGACAAAAGAGGGATACTCCCTTGCAGCAAACTGGCAGTGGCAACGACTGAATCAGATAGCATTACACTTGCTCCTTAGCATCTGTGCCGCCTGGCAGCGTTGCCGCTGGCACTTCGCATACTCGACTGCTGACAGTTACCGGATAACACCAATTCTGGCGCCAGCGGTCGCGTTTTTGCTCAGCGGTTTGTTCGCTGAAATCCATCTTGACAGGCGCAGCGAATCCTATTGAGTTCTTGATACACCCGGCGTTTAGTACACCATAGGTATCGCCGTCGATCTGCGCTGACACAAAGACCAGGACACCACAGTTGCCGCACTCATGAAAGCGGGCAGTCTTGCTGCCATGCGTGCTGATTCTGTGCAGTTGCTCTTTATGTATACGCACGTCCACAGCAGTGCCGGATTTACACACATAGGCCGCGCCCTTTGCCAGGCAATACTCGCACTGGCATGCTCGTGGCACCACGCTGTAGTCCACGGTATGCCACAGCACCTGAATGTTGTTGCAGCGACAGCTGCCGCGCAGGCTCATGCCAGAGGTTCCTGCTGCGTGGCGCAATGAATACCGCCACCGCCCGCCGCGATGCCATCGATATTGATTTGCACGATCTCGCGCTCTGGAAACAGGTGCTCCAGCGCCTGTTTTGCTGCGAGATCGGCCTTGCGGTCTCCAAACTCAGGCGCAATCACGGCACCATTGCAGACATAAAAGTTAATGTATCCGGCAGCAAAATCGTCATCGGCATAGTCATCACGAACGGTTGCGGGTGCCTCGAGAACGACTACCTCCAGTTTTCGCCCCTGGGCATCCTTGGCTGCTCTCAGGATATCGAGGTGCCGCCTGGTCACGGCATGGTCGAAAGACTGTGGATCAGGGTCATACGCGGCAACTACGACACCGGGGCCGGCGAACCGCGCATAGAAGTCGGTGTGTCCGTCTGTGATGTCCTTGCCCTTAATGCCGGGTAGCCAAATGATTTTTCTCAGGCCAAGCAGGCGCTGTAACTCCACCTCGCAGGCCGCCTTGCTGATACCGGGGTTGCGATTTGCGTTGAGCACGCAGCTCTGTGTTATCAGTGCGGTACCGAATCCATCCACTTCTATGCCACCACCCTCCAGCACAAGGGTAGATTCTATGCGTGCCACACCCGCCTTATCGGCAACCACAGCTGCCACTTTCGCATCACGATTGAATGCGCTATCAACGCCAGATCGCGCTGCACTTCAGGCAAGAGGCTCGACCCCCAGATATCCTTATGTGCGCCAAATGCCATCCAGGTACGCTTATGCGGCGCGCCCTCATCGGGCATGATCCAGCCCTTCCCTGCTTGCGTCATAGAGACAGCTCTCCCTGCACCACCCAACAGCACGGTGCCCGTCAGCACGGCCAGTGATCTGGAAAATTCGCGCCGCGTACTCATGTCATCCTGATGCAATGGACCACTGCGCCATGCCATGGGTGGCCTTGCCGAAACGATCGAAGAACAGGGTCTCCGCGACCACCCTGCGCCCGACATTGTCGTAATAGAGTGTCATCGACTCTATTCCCACAAATATGTCGATGAGTTGAAACTGCAGAGGCGGATCTATGGACAGGCTTGGTAGCCAATATTCACCGATAGCCTTCTTTCCCTTGAGTTTACCTTCGGGTAAACCAAGGCGCTCCACGATAAGAGGCGAAGACATTTCAAAATCGTCGGTGTAGTGTGCAAGAATGCGATCCATGTCGTGTGCGTTCCACGACTCGATCCAGTCTTTGGCAAATGCTTGCGCCCACTGCTGGTCGATCATCTCCTGTTCCCGTAACTTTACTTAAAGTACGCGCGTGGGTCATCATGATCCATTTGTGGCAAGAAGGAAATAAGCAATGGATCGATTCAAACTTGCGCTAACGATGCGGATTTTGCCATTGACGCTGGTCGCGATTGCAAGTGCCCTGATCTTACTGGAGATGTTGCTTACGCCGTCAACATTTTGGCTTCTGGCACTACCGTTTCTCACCTGTGCTGCACTGACCTGGCTCGGCATCCGTGATCTGCAGCAGGAAGAGCATGCCATCCTGCGCAACTATCCCATATCCGGCCATGCGCGTTACCTGATGGAGAACTTGCGCCCAAAGATTCGCCAGTATTTCTTTGAGGGCGAAAAAGACGGCAGGCCGTTTTCTCGTGACCAGCGCTCGCTGGTCTACCAGCGCGCCAAGGGCCAGCTCGACAAGCGGCCATTCGGCACGGAATTTGACGTGTATGACCCGAGCTATGAATGGATTTCACACTCTCTCGCACCAAAGGTAGTAAGAGATCACAATTTTCGCGTCACCATCGGTGGACCAGATTGTTCGCAACCCTACGACGCGTCAGTTCTGAACATCTCAGCCATGAGCTTCGGCTCGTTGTCGGCCAACGCCATTAGGGCACTCAACAGTGGAGCAAAAACAGGTGGATTTGCCCACGACACTGGTGAAGGCGGTGTATCGCCCTATCACCGCGAGCATGGCGGCGACATCATCTGGGAAATCGGCTCTGGCTATTTTGGCTGTCGTGACACTGACGGAAATTTCTCGCCGGAAAACTTCGTCAAAGCAGCAGCGCTCGACCAGGTCAAGATGATCGAGATAAAACTGTCGCAGGGCGCCAAGCCCGGTCATGGTGGCGTGCTGCCTGCGGCAAAAATCACCGAGGAAATTTCCAGGATACGTGGCGTGCCAATGGGCCAGGACTGCATTTCACCCGCGCAGCATCCGGCATTCTCGACCCCTCTGCAACTGATGGCATTTATTCAACAGCTGCGTGAACTCTCCGGGGGCAAGCCTATCGGCGTCAAGCTGTGCATAGGCCGCAAGCATGAGTTTCTGGCCATCATCAAAGCCATGCTCGAAACAGGTATCTCACCCGATTTCATTGTGGTCGACGGCAAAGAGGGCGGCACCGGTGCTGCGCCATCGGAGTTTATAGATCACATGGGCATGCCGCTGCGCGAGGGCCTTACCTTCGTGCACTTCGCGCTGGTGGGATCGGGCCTGCGCGGGCGCATCAAGATTGGCGCGTCCGGCATGATGATTTCAGCCTTCGATATCGCCAGAACCATGGCGCTGGGCGCCGACTGGGTAAATATGGCACGCGCTTTTATGTTTGCCGTGGGCTGCATCCAGAGCCAGACCTGTCATACCGACCGCTGCCCCACCGGGGTCGCCACCCAGGACGAAGACAGGCAACGAGCCCTGGTCGTGCCGGACAAGGCTACCCGTGTTGCCCAATTCCATGAGAAAACACTGATGGCTCTGGCCGAAGTGGTGGGTGGCACGGGCCTCACTCACCCATCACAGCTGCGTCGCTTCCATTTCCAAAAGCGGGTGAGTGAGTCCGTGGTGAAGTCCTTTATGGATCTCTATCCGCCCTTGCGCAAGGGCGAACTGCTGGCCGGTACTGAAGATCCACGATTTAAAGGTGCCTGGCAACGGGCGCAGGCCGAATCATTTGCTGCGACCCACACGGGTTAATCACTGTTACTTGCCTTGTCCCGACAATAGGTAAATGTCCTCCGGCAAAGCCGGAGGCTTTAGTTTGTGAGCCGCTTAAAGCGGCGAGTGGCAGTGGGCATGCCCCGCTTGCTCAAAGTGCTGAGATTTTCGCCGCGGAGCATGCCCACTGCCACTCGCCTGGTATCGCACGTACATCACAACGGTTCATGCTAGAGCAGAGTTGCGATTCCACCCTCGTGTTTTCCTGTGGTACCCAGCAGATTAT
>JANNXP010000218.1:0-21896 GCA_031409615.1 Haliea sp.
ACTGCGCCAGGATCGACTGATCGTCGGGTACTTCTCGTCCCAGCGTTCGGCAAACTGGTCCAGGGCCAGCAGGGCTTCCTCCTCCGTCACAGACTGGTAGATCCGCTTCAGGTCAGCCGTGACCGCCTTGTAGTCTTTCCAGGACACGTACTTCAGTGAGTTGCGGACCATGTGGACGATGCAAAGCTGTATCTGGGTGTCAGGGAAGGCGGCGCTGATCGCATCCGGGAAACCCTTGAGACCATCCACGCAGGCAATCAAAATGTCTTTGACGCCGCGATTCTGGAGCTCCGTGAGCACGTTCAGCCAGAACTTGGCACCTTCATTCTCCGTGAGCCACAAGCCCAGTAATTCCTTGTGCCCATCCAGATTGATGCCTAGCGCCAAGTGAAAGGCCTTGTTGATCACCCGTTTATCCTGCCGGATTTTGACCACGATGCAATCCAGATACACAATCGGATAGACCGGGTCCAGCGGACGGGACTGCCACTCGATAACCTGTTCAATGACGGCATCGGTCACCTTGGAAATTAGCGCAGGGGATACGTCTGCGCCGTACATTTCCTTGAACGTGGTGACGATCTCGCGGGTGGTCATGCCCTGGGCGTACAGGAACAGAATCTTGTCATCCATGGAGGTGAAGCGGCGCTGATGCTTCTTTACCAACTGGGGCTCGAAGCTGCCAGCCCGGTCGCGCGGGGTGTTTAATTCAAACTGGCCGTCTTCGGTCTGGAGGGTCTTGCTGGTATAGCCGTTACGGCTATTGCCCGTGTCAGACTGCTCGTGCCTGGCACAGCCCAGATGATCGTCGAGTTCAGCGTTCAGTGCCGTCTCTACCGTGATCTTGGTGAGCATTTGCCGGAACTCGTTGAGATCAGCCTCAGTCTTAATGTTCTTGGCAGCCGCCTGCGCGATTGCTTGCAGTTCTTTCTTGTTCATAACACACCTATCCTCACCCATAGCCTGGGTTAATAATAGGCAGTTACACAGATTTTGTTACAGTCCCCTGTGTGCGCATCCTCGAAGCCTTCACCCACATTGATATCCTGTTTAACAGCGCCGGCTGCGGTCATCACCAGCGCGTCTAGAGATCGCGCACGCGGATATTGCGGTACCACACCGGGTCACCGTGATCCTGCAGGGCAATATAGCCCACTGCAGACTTGCCGAAGCGTGGCATCTGCGCAAACTTGCTGGCGCCCACCAGTGTGTCCCACTCACTGCTGCCGCGCTCCACACTGAGCACCTTCACCCCGTTCAGCCAGTGCTCGATGTGGTTCTCTTTAATGCGCAGCAGCACATCGTTCCACTCACCGGGCGGGCGCACGGTCTCAGGTTTGGCGGCAATCAGGTCGTAGAGGTCACCGGCCCTATGGTTTGCAATCTGACCGTCGGCATGGCCCTCGTTGTCCAGTACCTGCATTTCAATACCGGTACCCCACACCGCATTTTCCTTTTCATCCGCCACCAGATAGAAAATACCGCTGTTGCCGCCTGGAGAAATTTTCCATTGCAGGCTGAGTTCGAAATCGCGGAACGTCTCCCGATAATAGATCAGGTCGCCGCTGGGGCCGCCAAAGATGACACTCTTGAGGAGATCCCACATTGGAAAGGGGCCCTCCTGCACCAGCGCCAGCGTGCCGTCCTGCACCGTCCACTTACGGATGTCATTTGCACCCCTGCCGTAATTGCGCCAGCCGGTGAGAGTGTGGCCGTCGAACAGGTGACGCCAGCCATCGTCGGGCGTCTGCGCTAGTGGTGTCTGCCGCGTTCCCTCTGCCAAGTGACGTTCACCGTCACCGCCGCAGAATCCGGCGCTTACTGCCGTCAATGCATGGGTGCGCTGGAGGTTGCGTGCGAAGTAGCGCATACCCTTTTGTTTGAGTAGGTCCGGTAGTGCCATCGGTTCCAGTGAATAGTTGCCTGCTGTCAGCGCAATACGTGTGGTCGCCCCCGCAAACAACACATCGCCCCTCAGTCCCAGCAGCAGGGCCAGCACGAGGGGTAATAGTAGAAGGGCAGTGATAGTTACTTTCATTTTTATACGCGCTCCTGAACCGCATGGATGGTGTTGCCGTCGTCGTCGCTGGCCTCTGGTATACCCGTCGGTTGGGCGCGGGGCCGATCCCCGGTGGGGGCGACCCTCTATGTCTCAGCCCCGTACCCGTGGTAAATTGGGGGTGACTGGAAGGCTCAACTCACCCGCATGATAACAATTGAGAGGTCCTGTCCCATGAATAGATTGAATAGATTGAATAGTATGTCAGCCCCAGCTGCGAACTTGCCCAGCTCACGCCCACTAACCCGCTTGCTTGCCCTGCTCCGGCACCTGCACATCGGCCTGCTTCTGGGCCTTGGCGCGCTGTCGACACCCACTTTCGCCGCAGACTTTTCCTTCACGGGCAACCTGCCCAATGACAATTCCGTGCTGCTGTTCAGTTTCACCATCGCCGCGCCGGGGAATGTCACGGTCAGAACCTACTCCTATGCCGGTGGTACCAACGCCGATAGCGCGACTATACCGGCGGGCGGCTTTGATCCAATCCTGAGTGTTTTTGATAGCAGCGGGGCGCTGGTCGATGACAATGATGATGATGATACCGGTACTGTCGCGGCAGATCCGGTGTCTGGAGAAGAGTGGGACACCTATCTGGAAATGACGGCGTTACCCGCCGGCCAATACACCGTAGCGGTGTCGCAATATGCCAATTTTGCAATTGGGCCGAACCTGAGCAATGGCTTCGAGGGTTCCGATACGAGTGGCTTTGTCGATGACGAAGGCTTTACGCGCACCAGTGCCTGGGCATTCGATGTTCTGAATGCTGATTCGGCAGAGTTGTCCGATACGATTACAGGCGGAAGCTCTGCAGTACAGGTCCCCATGCTCAGCGAGTGGATGCTGATGGTACTGGCTCTCCTACTGGCGACTGTAGCCGGCGTGTGGATGAGGTTGAGGTCAGCATAGCCGACTGGCATCGACAGTCGTCGGTGTTCTGGGTGCCACAATCAGTTGCGCCCAGTCGCCGCCATTGCGCTATCAAGCTGGCACCAGTCGGTGGGGCCAGCTCTCCAGACGATAGATGCGACGACTTGGGCTTTCTTTAGTATAGAGATTGGAGGGCCCTTCCAGACTCTCCAGATGGAAGTTATAGGAATACGCGAGGGCTCGAATGGCGTGCTCGTTGGGGAACAGGTAGTTGCTAATTCCGACAAGCGACAGAGCTTCCTTTCCTTGGCGCGCCACGGTCGGGTAGAGCTCGCTCGCGCATTCAAATATTGGCAGATCGCTTTCTATCTGCGACATTTGGGTTTCAAGGAACAAAGTGCCTCTGGGTACCAGCAGTTGGGCCATTAGTGCCATGCAACTGTAGACGTCCTGCAAGTGGTAAAGCACGCCTAACAAAAAGATGGTGTCGTAGCGGCGCGGGAAGGAGTAGGTGCGAAAATCCCCCGTAATAATTTGTGGGCAGACACCCCAGGCTGAGCTGGCGAACTCGATATTGCGCGGCCAGGTTTCCCATGCCGCATCGATCGACGTGACTGAGGCAGCGCCTGCCATTAGCGCAGCAATCGAGAAAAACCCATCATTGGCGCCGATGTCCAGCACGTGCTGGCCACTTAAACCGCCATCGTTTGCGATTTGCATCGCATCCCACATCTTGAACTGCATATCCTTATCCAGTTTTTCCCCACTGATACGAGAGCCGTCCGGTAATGGCATGCTGTGCCACCAGATGCTGGTTCCATTTGGTGACTCTACCAGTTCATCGTAGCTTGTCTGGAAAAATGAATGCATTCGAAACTCCTATTCGTTAGACCGCAGAGCGAGTCACGGCAGGTTCCTAGTAAAGCATACAAATTGGATAGTTTTAACGGCAATTCCTGTTGCGCGGCGCAGCACTGTGCGGGCGTTTGGTACGAGATGGGCGCGGCAGAGGCTTTGTTAAAACGTGATCTGGCCAGGGCCGATTTTCGTGGCCACGACGATCCGGCCTGCACGTCGGCACTGCCGGAACATTCCGCTTGGGGGCGAAGGGCTCTATACTGGCGCCTCTTTCCAGAGGCGCATTTATGACCAAAGACGTGCAACCGTACACACCAAAGCAGGAAAAAATCGGCAGCTGGATCATCAACAAGGTAGGGCGCTGGCAGACAACGGTGTATGAACTAACGGGTGGTCGCCTATGGAACACCTTCCTGGGTGGTCCGGTTGCCATCCTCACCACCGTGGGACGCAAAACCGGTGCGGTGCGCAAAGTCCCGCTGCTCTTTCTGCAACAGGGTAACACTGTGGTAATGACAGCGTCCAAAGGTGGCATGTCTTCCCTGCCTATTTGGTACCACAACGTAGTGGCCGCCGACACTGTTGATATTCAAATTGGCAGAGACAAGAAAACGTACCGCATGCGCGAGGCCAATGCGCAGGAAGAGACGACGCTTTGGCCACTGCTGGAGGCGATGTATCCCGACTACAAGGAGTATCGGGTTCGCACTGAGGGAGTGCGCAATATCCCCGTCCTGATCTTTTCACCGGCCTGACTAAACGCCGTTTTGGCAGACACAAAAGAGGACAACGCAGTGGAGCTTAAGCCGGGCCGGTATCGACACTACAAAGGCGGCGAATACGAGGTTCAGGGCATCGCCACTCATTCCGAGACGGGCGAGCAGCTGGTGGTGTATGTGCCGCTGTATGGAGCAGGGGGTCTGTGGGTGCGGCCCCTGTCGATGTTTCTGGAGACGGTTAACCGGGACGGTGAAGAGCAGTCCAGATTCAGCTACATCGGGCCGCCGCGTCAGGGCGCATGAAAAGTACTCCGCTGGTCAGGACTTGCGGAATTCCACCATCACCTGGCCGCGAGGATGGTGCCAGTCTCCGATGTAATGTGCGGTAAAGCGATTGGCCTCACCAAACGCGAGCATTTCCGCTTTCGTATACGCAAAATAGCCATGATCGTGGGGCTTACTGGCATTCTTCATCGGTACTTCGACTTCAAAGTATGTCGCGAAGAAGACGCCATCATCGGCGAGGCAGGGATGGAGTTTCTCAAAACATAGATGTATCAAAGGAGGAGGAAAATGACTAAACAGGGATTGTGCCACAGCGTAGTTCGCTTGCTGACCAAATTCGCTAAATTGAAAGGACTCAGAGATTACAATACGAGGGCGTTTTGCCTCCCTTACAGCCTTATCCAGCTCGTTTTCAAACCCTGCAGCAACCAGCCCACGTTCTTTCTCGATGCCTAGATAATGTTCGGGTTCGAGAAAGGGAATGGCTTTCACGCCCAAACGCAAGGAGCCGCACGCGATATCGAGCAGGTAGCTCTCGGGCTGCAATCCCTTTGATCTGAGGAAATCGAACTGGAGATTGCCAATTTCTTCCCAGTGGCCGCCAACGTAATCCCGATGCCCCCTTTTCTCAATACCCTTATCGCCTTCGGGATCGAGAAACGCCAGGGGAGCTAATTTTCTGATTCCCCTGATGAAAAACTCTTTTACTGACATCAAAACGTTTTCTCAGGAAGGCTGCTGTAAAAGATGATACCTAATAATACCGATAGGTAACATCAACTCCGTAACTGCGCCCGTCGCCCCAGATGATCGCCCGACTGGCCTGAGGCAAGTTATCCAGGGCGAAAGCCGCATAGTTGCGGTCTGCGAGATTCTTGCCCCATAACGCCACTTCCCACTGCCCGCCAGGACCTTCTATCTCAGACAAAGCCACGCGGGCGTTAATCAGGTCATAGGCGTCGCGATAGATCGTCTCGCTATGGGTATCACGATCGCCCACATAACTATAGCTGGCGTTGGCGTTTACGACACCGACGGTGGTGGCCGCAAACGTGTAACCGGCCACGAAACTGTACGTGTGCTCCGGGGCATTGCTAAAGCCAAATTCCTGAGTCTCACCGGAAAAAGGGTTGTCCACGGGGTCCAGTTGACTATCCAGATACGCGTAACTGAGTTGTAACAGCAGTCCAGTTGCCGGTGCTGCCATCAACTCTACTTCGACACCGGACATTTCGCCGTTGTCGATATTGAAAACCCGGGTGCCGGAAATGCTCCCGGGTATCTGAAAATTGTACTGATAGTCCTCAAATTTCTGGTAGAAAAGCGCAGTACTCAAACGCACTCTGCGATCCGGCGCTTCGCCCTTGAAGCCCAATTCCCAGGCGTTCAGTTTTTCGTCATCAAAGCCGTTGCTGAAGCCCGCTTCTTCCGGGTCCCGGATATTGAAGCCACCACTTTTGTAGGCTCCGGCGTATTTGCCGTAAACATTGAAATAATCCAGCACATCGTACTCGGTGATAAAGGTATAGGACGTGTCGTCAAAATCCTGATCAGGATTCGCGCTGAAATAGTCCGGACCCACAAGATTGACCACCGAGGTATCCAGATCAATGACGGTAGAGTCGGTTACTTCGCGCATGGCCTCGCGGGAGTCCCGCGAAAGGCGCCCGCCCAGAGTGACATGTAAACGTTTCTGGAGAATATCCGGCGTCCAAGTGAACTGGGTGAAAATCGCCACGGCGTCATTTTCAATGTGGTTGTATTGCGAACTCAGGTTATAAATAGTGTCGCCGTCGGGCGTATTGGGGAACGGGTGGACACTGAAAACATGATGCAAGGCGCGCGCATCCTCGTCGGCCTTCTCCCAGAAATAGTAGAGGCCGGCCAGGTAGTCGATCGAATTATCGAGCTTGCCCAGCAGCTGCAACTCCTGGGAGAATTGCTGTTGTTGCAGGTCGGGCCGCACGGCGGGTAACGCCATTCTTGCGGCACCCGCATTGGCACCAATCACCGCAGTGTTAAAGTCGATGCGAAACTCTTCGGTGGCACCGCTGGCAAAGTCGACATAACTTTTGTCGCGTAACTCGCGCCAGGCGGTGATGGCATTCAAGGTTATCTTGTCGTTGATCGTCCATACGGCATTCAGGGTATGGCCATCAATGTGGGTGTCGTTCGGTAGGAGCGGCACAGAGGTGGCCAGTTCGCTGAAACGGTTACTGCCGTAATTCACATAGCCATTATCGATTACGATGTCGCCAATAACACTCAGCAGATTGCCGGTTCCCGATTGCCGGGGGATCACCGCCTGCGCAGTGTAATTGTAGTATTTGATTTTTGAATTGTCGTAGCCGTAGTCCAGCGTCAATACGTCGCTGAGCGCAGCGCGCAAATCCAGCCGGAAGCCGTTTGATTCCCTGTCGCCAAAACCGCCCCCGGGACCGTTATTCTTGGTGAAGCCGTCGACATCTTCATAAAAATAGGCCAGCTTGGCTGCGTACCTTTCCGCGAAGGGCAGATTCACTGACGTCTTGCTCCCGAACAGATCACGGCTACCGGTACTCAGGGTTTGGTCAAACGCCACTTCATTGAGATCGGGTTTTCGGGTAATCAGCTTGATGGCCCCACCGGTGG
Source organism: Haliea sp. (assembly GCA_031409615.1). Classification (GTDB taxonomy): domain Bacteria; phylum Pseudomonadota; class Gammaproteobacteria; order Pseudomonadales; family Halieaceae; genus Marimicrobium. The sequence continues at coordinate 7,420 of JANNXP010000218.1, forward strand.
TATTGCGCCCGTAGAGCGTGCCCTGCGGCCCGCGCAGCACTTCAATGCGCTCCAGGTCGGCCACATCGAATGTCAGGCCCGCCGAGCGCGCAATGTAGGCGCCGTTGAGATAAACGCCGACTGCCGGGTCCTGCGTAATTTGGGTATCCGACAGGCCCACGCCGCGAATAAACAGACGCAGGGTTTGGTTATTGGCGGGAAAGCCGTCAATGTTCAGGTTGGGAATCACGCCATTGAGGTCGGAAATGCTGCCGATACGCTGCTGTTCCAACTGCTCGGCATTCAGGCTGAAGAGCGAAATGGGGGTGGACATGGCAGATTCGGGGCGGTACTGGGCCGTTACTATGACCTCCTGCAGCTCGCTTTCGCGGCCCTGGGCGCTCGCAGGTGACACTAATGGCAGCATGGCAATAGCCAGGGCGGCTATTGGCAATCGCATAGCGTTCTCTGAGGGTCATTCATGCCAGAGATTATCAGTAGTGTTTGACGCTTTATCAAATAGAAATGTCACAGGCAGTGCACTCAATTGCAGCAAAGCTGTGGTTCAATCAAGCGGGGGGCAGGTGCATCATTAGGCGCAGGGGTTCTCTACCTTGCCCGGCGGCGTTTTTTGTCCCCTTGGAGTGATCCGCCTGAGCTGCGTGTGCGTAACAGGTCTTGAATGAGCACCTTGAGAGCCACTTCCCCAGTGCTACTCTCCTAAAGGTCCCCATCCAGGTCCTGTGGCCCGCGGTGATAAGCCTGCGGGCCTTTTTTTTGTCGCCAGAGGGGCGATTCAGGATAGTTTTAGCCTGACAGGCAGCGATCAGGCAAACTGTGACTACAGGAGAGCAAAATCTATGGCCGCCACACTGAAAGGCCCCTGGGATAAAGCACGGATCGATACCTTCCTGCAGGACAGCACCTTCCCCCTGCGCCTGGCCTGCGTGGCCGAGGATGGCTTCCCGCGCGTGGTCTCGGTCTGGTATGGCTACGACGGACAGTACTTGCGCTGTGTCTCGCACCGCTCCTCGCAATTGGTCAGCATACTGCAGCGCTGTGAGCGTGTCGGCTTTGAACTGGCACCGAATGAGCCGCCGTATCACGGCGTGCGAGGACAGGGCATCGCAACATTGGATGCGGACGGTGGCGGCGCGGTGCTCGGCGACATGCTGCAGCGCTACCTGGGCGCCACGGATTCCAAACTGGGTAACTGGCTGCTGTCGCGGGCCGAGGATGAAGTCCTGATCACCATCGAGCCGGTGCGGCTGTTCAGCTGGGATTACCGGGAGCGTATGGAGAAGGGGTGAATGCTTGGCTGAGATGCTCGACGGTCCGGCTGAGCAGGGGTCCGGCGGGTGTCAGGAGTTTGAGCTGGGCAAGATCATCTGCGCGCGTGACGCCGGGATTGAGGATTGCAATGGGTTTACCCAACTGGCTGGCCCGCCGGCAGAAACGAAATCCCGAAAAGACCGTAAGGGAGCTCCCTACCGCGAGCAAGGCGTCTGCCTGCTCCAGTGCGTCGATGCAGGTAGTCACTGTTGCGGGGGGCACGGTGCCGCCGAAAAACACCACGTCCGGCATCAGGTCACCGGCACACAGATGACACTGTGGCAGCACCAATTGCTGCAGCATCTCATCGGGGACATCCATATCACCGTCGGGCCGTGGGCTTTGCTGGAATGGGTGGGTCCACCGGTTATCGCGCTCCAGCTGTGCCTGTATGCTGTCTCTGCTATGCAGTGTGGTGCACGCGAGGCAGCGCACGCGGTCAACCCGGCCGTGCAGGTCGACGACGTTGCGGCTCCCTGCTCTCTGGTGAAGTCTGTCCACGTTCTGAGTGATTAGCAGATTGATATGACCGCGTTCCTCCAGTTGTGCCAGGGCCACATGCGCCGGATTCGGCAGCGCGTCGCGAATCACCGGCCAGCCATGCCAGGAGCGCGACCAGTAGCGACGGCGAGTGTGCTCGTCGTTTAGAAACGCCTGCTCCTGAATGGGCGCGCGGTAGAGCCAGGTGCCGTGCTGGTCCCGGTAGGTCGGAATCCCGGACGCACAGCTGATGCCCGCCCCGGTCAGCACCACCAGGCGGGGGTGGTCGACGAAGAAGCGCGTCAGGTTGTGGGTGTCTTGTTGCAGTGTGTTCACAACTGCAGTATACGGCGGGGCTTTGAGATTAGATGATGCGGCAGATATTGATCCATAGCGCCGCGCTGGCGTATAGGAGTTGTTGTCCCGAAGGGGGGATGTATGCGCGTATTACTGACAGGTGGCACCGGATTCATTGGCATGGCCCTCACCGAAGCGCTGCTGGCCAGCGGCAGCGAGGTCACTGTTCTCAGCCGGCGGGCGCAGGGCGACCGACCCGGTTGCCGCTTTATCCAATCCCTCCATGCGATAGCGACTACCGAGCAACTTGATGCAGTTGTCAACCTGGCAGGCGCGTCCCTGGCTGCCCGGCGCTGGACGGCGGCTTACAAGCGCGAGATCGTCGCCAGTCGCCTGGAGACTACCCGTCAGGTACTCGATCTGCTGGCGCGACAGCAGCACCCTCCATCAGTCTTGCTCAGTGCCAGCGCCATCGGTTACTACGGACACCACGGCGATGAGTGCTTGACGGAATCTTCTGCAATAACCCCCGGCTTTGCCCAGACACTGTGCAGTGACTGGGAGTCACTGGCGCTGCGGGCACAGTCAATTGGAGTGCGGGTTTGTCTGTTGCGCCTGGGCGTGGTGCTGGACACGGGTGGCGGCGCACTGGCGGAGATGGCGAAATCTTTTCGCTTCGGTGTCGCCAGTTGGCTGGGCTCGGGTCGCCAGTGGCTGAGCTGGGTGCACCGGCGAGATGTTATCCGCGCAATGCAGTTCCTGTTGGCAGACATCGACCTGCAGGGGGCTTTTAATCTCACCAGTCCCGTGCCAGTAACCGGACGTGAATTCGCCAGGGCCTTACAGGCCCATCATCCGACGTTCATTCGAGCGGGGGTGCCGGCAGCTGTATTGCGCCTGCTGGTCGGCGAGATGGCGGAGGAGCTGCTGCTGAATGGCCAGCGCGTGTTACCTGCGCGGCTGCAGGCGGCGGGTTTTACGTTTTCCTACCCCGAGCTTGATGCTGCATTGGCGGCGATTTACGCCGCAAATCGGGGTCGATGATTGCGAAGGCAACAGCCTACCCTCATCAACGTTCTATACCAAAACTGCTGCCGCGAGCGACATGAGCCGCATGCAGAGCGGTCAGTTCAGCAACGACATCCGGATGGTTCAACCACACATTCTCGGTCTCCCCGGGGTCCGCGGCCAGATTGTATAGATGTCCTTGCGGGCCACCGGGTTCAGGCACCGGATTTCCTGTGTCCTGCGAACCGGACCCGAGATTGAACGTCAGTACCCACTCGCCCTTGCGCATGATGGCGTCGCCGTTAAAGGTAGAGAGCACTGCATACTCACGAATCGGCGCGCCGGTATGCGTGCCATCAAGGTAAGGCAAAATGTTATAGCTGTCTTCTGCGGTGTGCGCCGGTAGCTCCACGTCCAGAATAGCCGCCGTAGTGGCCATCAGGTCTTCCAGCACGATAAGTTCGTCTGAAACGGTATTGGGCTGAATGTGGCCCGGCCAACTGGCAATAAAGGGAACCCGGTGCCCGCCTTCCCAGATAGAGCCCTTATATCCTCTCCAATTGCCGTTCGGTTTATGCCCGTAAAGCGTGCGCACACTGCCCTCAGCAAACTCTTCCAGGCTACTGCTATTGCCGCCGATTCCGTGGGAGCCGTTGTCGCCGGTTACGATAATCAGCGTATCCTCAAGCAACCCGTGTTCTTCCAGTTTGGCCACTAATTGCCCCACTGCCGCATCCGCCTGCATCACGAAATCACCGTACACACCGACATTGCTCTGGCCAATGAATTCAGGCGACGGAACCATGGGTAAATGGTTGGCGACGGGGGTAAAGTAGAGAAAAAACGGCTGGTCAGGACGCTCGCTGGCATTCCAATCGATATAGTCCAACGCCTTTTGCGTGGCAGCGGGCAGAGCGTCCACCGGCTCGTAGCCCGCGACCTTGGGATAGTTGCCTACAACGTCAGTCGGCACTTCTGTCGTCAATCTATTGGACACCAGCGCCAACAGAAACTGGGCCTGGGTGTAAAGCACACCGAAGAACGTATCAAAGCCCCGATCATTGGGGCCCTGGGACATGGGGTGTAACCAGTCAGTGTTCGGGCCGGCGGCGCCCGGCTGCCCATTATTGTCATAGAACGTTTGGCCCAGATGCCACTTTCCAAATGCGCCGGTATCGTAGCCGTTGCCTTGAAGCAAAGTGCCCAAAGTCAGCCTGTCATCATCGATCATACTGCGCCATAACTGACTCTGGACACGATTCCAGTTCTGTCGGGAGAAATGTTGGCCCGTTAGAATACCGTAGCGGGTGGGACTGCAAACGCCGGCACCGGAATGCGCGTCCGTAAAACGCATACCCTGCTGCGCTAACTGATCGATATGGGGGGTAGCGATCATACTTTCGCTGAAATTTGCCTGGACATCGCCATAACCCAGGTCGTCCACCAGAATGACAACAATATTGGGATAACGCGTTGGAATTCCGGTTCCGCAGGACAGGTTTGCGTTGAGAGAACAGGCGTCATCACCGTCCAGTATATTGTCGTTGTCATCATCCGCATCAACGTTATCGGGCATCCCATCCCCGTCGGTATCGGCGGCAGTGTTAAGCGTGAACACCGCCTTGAGCGGTTGTACGGTCTTCCCCCAGTAACCTCGAACCACAGTTGCAGGCACATCAAAACTGCAGTCATAGTTTGGGGGTGTCGCACTTGAGCAAGAGCCGACCCAGTGATCAAATTTCCAACCGGCACGCGGCATGGGGTAGTAGGTTTCCTGGTAAGCCCCAATAGCGTAGTTTTTACTGCAAACGGGATCTGCTGCTGTGTATTGTTCCAGAGAACAATTCCGGTTGCCGCTAGCAGAGGTGACATCGCCTTGTCCCTCGATTTCGATGGGGTGGCTGCATGCCTGTATGACGAGTAATGCAATACCGATAGATACAACTCTTAATCCCATCATGAATCCGTTCCTTTTATATTTTCCATAGCGCTTATTTTGCGGCGCAATCTTCATGCCAGTCGCTCCAAACCAAGCACTTGCAACGGGTAGGCGCTGGAATCAAGGGTGTTCTGTAAAATAACCTGACACTAATGCGGCGGCTGCCATATTCGAATCTACACCCGTAGCCAGATCCCGCCTATAAACGTACGTTTAGAGGTCGCTGGAATCCAGTTGCTGGCTGCAGTTTGCTCACGGACCCGCCGGTGTGCGTTGTGGCGCGGCTATTGACCAGCGGCTATAGCAACGGTTAGCAAAGCCCGTTTTGTTGTTTTTAGCTAAACGTTTCCCCTAAACGTCAGAGCAGTAGCGCAATGCTCAATACGAAACAATAATCAATTTGGAGCAACGAGACAGGAGAGCGAGCATGAATCGATCAGGCTATCACTGTCTTGTCTTGATTGTCGTCGCGACGGTGACCATGTTGCTTAGCGGCTGCCCCATTAATCCTAAGCGGGTGTTGCTCATCGGCGACAGTATCACCTACGCTGCGGCCGGCGACATCAGTCGGGTCGGCAATTTTGTAGGCGACACCGGCCCGGACCACCGCATGACATTCGCCATCATCGCCAACCCCGGCATAGGTGCGCGGACAACGTTTGGGACACCCAGCGACCCGGATGAGTACTGGTCCGGACTTATTGCTAGCGCAATTCAGCCCGCCGCTTTCGATGCGGTCATCGTCGAGCTCGGGTTCAACGACTGCGCCTTCCTCAACGACGCAGGGGACTACCAATCCGACATCGCACGGATCGTCGGCGCTATCACCAGTGCCGATCCAGACGTCCCGATCTTTTGGCTGACTATGCCTCAGCATCCCCGTCTGCCGGACTGTGCGTCGACGATCAGCGGCGACCTCCGGCAGATGATCGCGGCCGGCACATATCCGAACTTGATGACCTTCGACTACGGCACATGGGCCGATGGACACCCGGAGTGCTTTAGTGATGGCGTCCACCCGCGCGAGACATGGAATATCGATCCAAGCTCCGGCGGCAGCCCGATGCCTGCCGATTACTGCGAGGGCCTATCCCGGTACGCAGGCTGGCTAAAGGCCCAGCTTGATGACCACTTCGGACCGAAGGCGATATTGTAGTAGCTGCCCGTTTGGCGCGACATAAAAGCGATGAACCTGCAGTCTGCCTGCTCCATCAGCCTTCGACGCCCTGGTGGTCGTGGTAGGCTTCGACCACGCCCGCATCGTTGCGTAATTTCTTCAACGCAGAGACCTCCAGTTGACGCACCCATTCGGTTGAGACGTCCATCTGCACCGCGATCTCTGCCCGTGTTCGCGGGTCGCCCCGGTCCAGGCCCCAGCGCTGGATGACAACCCGCTGTTCCGTGGGTTCCAGTATCCTGATGCTTTGCATCAGGCAGCGATTCAGCGACTCTTGCTCGGCAATGCCAGCTGTCGAGGGGAACGGTCCTCCCGCGAGCGTGTCGCCTAAGGCCACTCCGTCCGAATCACCATTGGGCTGTGCGTCCAGCGAGACGGAGAGGTTGCCTACCTGCTGCAGTTGCCGCACGGCCTCGGGCTTCATCTTCAGTTGCTGGGCCAGCGTTTGTACATCAGGCTCACAGCCCGTGCTATTGATGTGGTGGAGGCGCTGTCGGTGCAAACGTGCCATCTGTTCGTTGACGCCGGACGGATAGCGGACAATCCCCCGCTGGTCCTCGATGGTGTTGCGTACGGCCTGGCTTATCCAGTTAAAGGCATACGTACTGAAGCGATAGCCTTTGCTGTGGTCGAATTTTTCGGCGGCCCGGATCAGGCCCAAGACACCATTCTGGATAAGATCTCGATAGGGTACCCCGCGCGTCGTCAGGCGTCCGGCTATGGAAAAAACCAGCCGCAGGTTGTGATTGACCAACTGATCGCGCGCCGCGTAGTACCGTGTAATGCACTGTCGCAGCGCTCTCTGGGTTTTCGGATCGGAACAGGCCGTTGACGCTTGCGGTGGCAGGGCCCATAGATCCTGCCAGTAGTGCAGCGCTGCGGCGACGCCGCGCGGCATGCCATCATCCACCAATATTTCGGCCAAGCCGACAACCAGACTGGCTGGCAGTTTGAGCGCGCAGATTGCCTTTTCGTCGCGCTGCTTTCTGACTGGGCCTGCAATGTATTTGCTGAACTTGACCAATGCCGGCCGCTGCTCACCACCTTTGAGCAAACCCACCTGCTCGCGCCGCAGCAGGTAATAGTGCTCACGGACTTCGCAGATCTCCAGGGTGAGCGGGTTGTGCAGTGTATTCACGGCCCATGCACCCAGGTATTGCCGACAGCTCTCGTCCGCGATAAATAACTGCTGCAACTGCTCCAGCGCCAGCCATTTCCTCTGGTCTATGGCTTGCTCTTCCTCAGCCGTCAGCAGTGGGTACTTGCGCGCCTTGGCAAACAACCAATCCAGGGCGGCATCGTCATTGTCTTTTAGCAGTTCTGTCATTGTCATAGCCTCTTGTTCTTCGGGGTATATACGCGAGCAGGGGGCAGTCATGACCAACTTTCCATGTGCCTGTCCAGGCAAAGGCCGGACAAAATCTGGGCACGTCATCCGATCGCAGGTGTGAGGCGTATCTACCCCCCACGCACAGGAGAAGTAAGATGGGCGCGATTGAATTGCAACGCAGGCCTCTATACGGCATCGGCACGGTAGCCCGGTTGACCGGGGTGAAGCCGGATACCCTGCGCATTTGGGAGCGACGTTACCAGTTGGGCGCGAGCCACAAATCACCGTCCGGCAGGCGTTTGTTCACCCAGGCAGACCTGGAGCATTTGCAGTTGATCGCGGCCCTGGTCGCGTCCGGAACCCGCATTGGTGAGATTGCTGTGGCCGAGCGGCGGACGCTGGAGATGCTGCTGCGCGCGCGTGGCAAAGGCATTCAGAGTGATATTCCGGTGCGCAAACCGCGGATCCTGTTCGTGGGTGATGCCCTCTGCGATTGGCTGGAGGAACACCAGGGCTGCCTGGCGCATATCGATGCCCTGTTGGCGCGCTGTCCATTGGCACACATGGATATCAGTCTGCTCGATACGGTGGCGGGGATCGATGGCCTGGTGGTGGAGTACGGCGGTCGCACGGCCGCCACGAAGGAGATGTTGTTAGCCCTGAGCGCAACATTGGGCACCAGAAATGTGCTGGTATTGCATCAATACGGTAACGAGCGCTTGGTGGAGGAACTGGACCAGCAGGGCTACACGTCAGCGAGTTTCCCTCCCGATCCGGCGTTTCTGGCCTTCCACCTCTCTCTTAGCACTGCAGTAAAGGAAGCCGGCCTTGGGGCGCAAAATCTGGGGCAACTGGTGCAGGGCAAGCCCCGTCTGTTTAACGAGCAGGAATTGTCCGAGGCACGCTCGTTGCGCAGCGCGCTGGACTGTGAATGTCCTCGCCATATCGCGGATCTGGTGCGCGCACTTGGCACCTTCGAGGATTATTCGGCGAGCTGCTCAGTAGAGAATTGGCAGGATGCCTCGCTGCATGCCTGTGTGTACGCCTATGCGGTGCAGGCGCGCTGGCTGATGGAAAAGGCACTGGGTCTGGTGCTGGATGCGCACGCACAGGACCCCAGCGCCTAAAACAACACCGGATCATTGCCCGTCGGCGGTTGCTCGATCGCCTTCAGAGTTTTCGTATTACCACGGCGGAGCGCTTCCATGCACTTTGCCGAGGCTGGCTGTAAGGCATGTTGGGGATGTACTGCCGAAGGGGACTGGACTATAGTTCCCACTCTCGACTCCTCCCGAGTGCCCCAAACCCGGCCATGAACGACAGATTGAAAATACTGATCCTCTCGCTGTGCGTGCTGTTTCAGGCCGCCTGCAGCACCAACGCTGTCTACACTGACGAAAGTTTCGCCTACGACAGCCTCTTCAAGCTGCGCACCGATGGCAGTGCCGCCATGGCATGCGAGAGTGCGCGGCGCTCCCTGCTGGGACAGGGTTACATCATCGAGACCACCAGCAGCGAGGGCGTTAAGGCACGCAAGGCGTACAAAAGTGAATCCAGCCAGAACACCTTTATCGAGATGAACATCGTTTGCCTGCCCGAAGCCACTGGCAGCACAGTGTTCGCCACCGGTGTGCTCACTACGTATGCGCTGAAAATGAGCAGCAGCTCCGCCAGTGTCGGCGTCAGCGCAATAGGTTCGATCTCGCTGCCCATCGGGCAGAGCGCCGATTCACTGGTGAAGGTTTCGGAAGAGACCATTGACGATAAGGATTTCTACCGGCGGTTCTTCGCTGCGGTCGACACCATTCTGGGTGATATGCAGGCTGGCAGGGCGACCCCGGAAGCTGTGGTCGAGCCAGCCGCGCCTGCTCCGGTGCCAGAATCAACCCCATTGCAAACCGTACCTGCTCCGGTGCCAGTCCCAGTCCCCGCGCAAGTCGCACCGGTAATGCCGTCAGAGCTACCCCCGGTGCAGGAAACGCCGGCGATAGTGCCAGAAACCGTGCCAGAAGCGGCTCCGCCGATCGTGCCAGAAGCTGCGCCAGACGCTGCGCCGCAGGAGGCGCCGATGACGGTGCCAGAGCACCTTCCCGCGCACCTGATTGAGTCTTTCAAATAGCGTGGAACACCTCCTCAATTTTTGCCAACTTACCGCAGACATTGGCACGTCTGGACAGCCAGGCAGAGAACAGTTCAGGGACATTGCGGGGCTCGGGTATTCGTCAGTGGTAAATCTCGCCATGCCCGATTCCGATAACGCGATTCCCGAGGAAGGCAATATCGTTACTGCCCTGGGCATGTCCTATTTTCATATTCCGGTGCCATTCGAGCAGCCGACAGCTGCCCATGTTAAGGCGTTCATCCGTTTGATGAACGCGCTTGAAGGCGAGAAAGTCTTTGTTCACTGTGCAGTGAATGCCCGCGTTTCGGCTTTCATGTACAAATATCTCACGCTGGGCCGGGGTCAGGATGACGAGTCTTCCACCTCACCACTGCTAAAGACATGGCTGCCGCAAATGGATGACGCATGGACTGCAATTATGGCGCTAAGCGCAAAGGATATTGAACTGTAGTGTAGGAGCCGGTCAGGCAACAATATCGCCCAACGTCCGGAAGTAATTGACGGCATCGCCCGGGAGCACAGGCGGCTCCTTGCCCACGGCGTAGCAACCGAGGATCACAGCGGCGCTGCGTTCGATGATCTCGACCATATCCGCCGCGCGGCGCAAGCTGCGGCCCGCGACGATGATGCCGTGATTGATCATCAGCACCGCCCATTCATCTTCCATGGCAGCGGCGACAGCCTCGGCCAGCTCCGGTGTGCCCGGCATTAAAAACGGTACCCGGGGGATATCGCCGAAAAAAGCCGCCTCGGTAGAAATCGGCAGAAAGGGCAGTCCCGTGTTGGCCAGGATCGTCGCGTTGGGCGCATGCGCATGGATCACGGCGTTGGCCTGGGGTTTGGTTGCCAGTATGCGCGTATGCATGCACCACTCGCTGGACGGAGAGCGCGCGCCTTTCACCACGCTCTGCCCGTCGAGGTTGATGCGCACCATCAACTCGGGCTTCAGATCGCCCTTGAACAACCGGCTGGGCGTAATCCACACCTCATTGTTATTCCCCGGTACGCGTACGCTGATATTGCCGCCGGTGGCGGTGATGACCTGCGCAGCAAAGAGCTCTTGCATGATGGCCACCAGGTCCTCGCGAATATCATTCGGGCCGAGATCCTGCGGCGCTGCCGCCACAGTGCCCGGATGCGGAACTGCGCCGAGGTCGCCGGGATCGCCCACCTCAGCTCTGGCGGCGGTGTAGATGCGCTCCATATCGGCCTGGATATGTGTCAGCGTCATGGCCTTGGCCGCATCGCCCATGAAGGAGAGATCACCATTCATGGCACACTCCATGGTGTCGATGGTGCCGGTAAACATGCCGTCGAGTATCTCGCCGCGCATCTGCAACTGCACTTCCGCGATACCTTCCGGCAGTCCCAGTGCACTGATGACCCGGCCCTGTTTCAGGGCAAGGTGAAAATCCAGGCCCAGGTCGTGGGCCGCGAAGTGCAGCGTAATGTCCTGATCAGCGCTAAAGAGGTTGAGCGCAGGATCGGCCGTCATGCCCGCACAGAATTTTTCCAGGATGGCAGTCATCGTCTCGATGATGGGCGCCGGGGCGACGCGTGCAGTGGCAACAGGGGCAGTCGATGCGTGGTGCTTCGGCTTCGCCGCCTGTGCATCGCGCTGCAGATCGGTGACGGCGGGACCGCGCTTGCTGCTGAGCCTGGCCAGTTCCGCCTCGTCGGGTTGGCGCTTTGGCCCGCGCCAGTCAAACGTCGCCAGGGTTTCTGGATTGAGTATGCAGTGCGGGGTTTGTCCGGTTAATAGCTGGAGTAGGGCGGTGGACACACTCTCGCCCTGGTGCTCGGCCACCTCGACAGTATTGCCAGCAGAATGCGGTGTACAAATCACGGCGGGATGGCGAACCAGCGGATGATCAAAGCCCGGAGGCTCCACGGCAAAGGTATCCAGCGCGGCCCCAGCCAGCGCGCCGCGCTCCAGTGCGTCGACGAGTGCCTGCTCTTCGACCAGGGCAGCGCGCGCGGTATTGATAAAAAATGCCCCGGGTTTCATTTTAGCGAATTCCTGCGCGCCGATCATACCGGTGGTTTCAGGCGTTACTGCGGCATGCACGCTGATAAAATCGCTGCGCTGCAACAGGGTGTTGAGATCGGTGAGGCGACAACCCGCCAACGCTGCCTGCTCAGGCGTGACGAATGGATCAGCCACCAGAATCTCGGCGTCGAATCCCGCGAGGCGTTTGGCAACGGCGCGACCGACAGCGCCCAGTCCCACCAGCCCGACGGTTTTGCGCCATAGTTCGCGGCCCTGCAACTGGCTGAATGCCTGCCCCATTTTGCTCATATTGCCCGCTGTGCAATCCTCGTGGCGCAGGAACATCGTTGCGGCGGGCAATTTACGCGCGAGGTTGATCATGAAGGCCACGGTCAGATCGGCCACTGCCACCGCATTGCGTCCCGGCGCAAACAACACCGGAATACCGAAGGCAGTGCAGGCCTCCACATCGACGTTCACGGCATCGCCGCGACATGCCACGACCACGCGCAACTCCGGCAATTGGCGCAGTGCGTTGGCGTCCACCACATCCACCTCGGTGATAAAAATCTGTTTGCCCTGCAGTGCCGTTACCAGACTCTGGCCGGTGAGCAGGCGCTTGACCTCACGAAAACTGGCGTACTCTACCGCTATGTATTGGCGCAGCCTGTCCAGCGAGTTCGCGTCGAACGACGCGGATACGAGGGCGTGCAGGCCGGTCGGCGCCGCGCCGGATGACGGAGCAGTTGCTGGCTCCTTCAATATCCGTGGCAGCAAGTGGTCGACAGCGATCGGTGCGATTGCGTTTTCCGTCTGCTCACGAAATCGCGTCCAGGTGGCATAGAGTTGTCCGTTAACAGTGGCGTGTTCCTGTTGCGCACTGTAACGCCTAGGCCGTTGGCACAAGGCGTCGCAGGCGCTGGCGAAGTCCGGATAGTCACCGGTCGCAACTCCGGCGCAGACAGCTGCACCCAGAGCGGAAGTCTGGTGTGTCCGGGGTAGCAGCACGTCGCGTGCGACGATGTTCGCCAGCAGTTGGCCAAACACGGCACTGCGTGACATCCCGCCACACAGAGCAAGGGAGGCGTGGTTGGTGCCCGGCAAATCGGGCGCGAGAACCGAATCCAATTGATCCAGGTTGGCGCGCACTGCGCAGGCGCAACCTTCTACCAGTGCCCGCACCAGGTGACGACGTGGCGCCGCATCATCCGCACAGCTCATGTGGCTGAGGGTGATATGCCCCAGCGGCAGGGAGGGCGACTGCATGTTCATCACCTCGGCGCCCAGTGTGGAGAGCATGCCCGCCGCACCTGCCTCCGACTGCGCCGCTTCGGCCAGCAGTCGCAGTTCCGGGTCCGGCGCATCGGGAAACAACATTCTGGCCATCAGGCTCAGCGAATCGCCCATCGCACCGCCGTTGCTTTCGAGCACCCAGCGCTGGGGCACGACATGATAGCTACCCAGCGATTTGCCGGTGGGATCATACGTCGGTTGCGCCAGCACCACCTGCACCGGCGCCGTGGTGCCGGCGACGACGGCACACTCGCCGGGCGCGATAACGCCAGCGCCGAGCAGACTACACTGCGTATCCGCGCCGCCCATGGCGACCAGTACGCCAGCGTTTAGTCCCAGGTGCGCGGCGGCGCCGGCGGACAACTCGCCTATGGCGCAACCGGAGTCGATAACCGGGGGAAAGATTGCGCGTGGCAGGCCCAGCTCATCGATCAGGCGCCAGCACCAGGTTTTTTCATGGAGACTGAACAGGCCGGAAGCACTGGCCAGGGTGGCGTCGATGGCGCGCGCGCCGCACAGTCGGTAGTTCAGCCACTCGCCCACGCCGAACGCCGTGTGTACGGCGGCAAATGCCTCCGCCCCGGTGTTCTTAAGCCACAGCAGGCGCGCGGAAACGTGCAGCGGCAGGGGTGGGGAACCGGTTTCGCGCAATACGTCCTGCCCCAGCTTCCCGGCGATCTGAAGGTACTCGCCGGCGGCGCGGGCGTCGCGATTCGGGACTGCCAGCAAGCTGGTGCCGTTGCCGTCGAGCAGCACGGTGCTGAAGCGCATGGCGGAGACGGCAATCGCCGCCACACTGGACGGCTCGATGTGCGCTTGCTGCAGCGCGTCGCGGCAGGCTTTACCGACCACCGTCCATACCCGATCAAGGTCGATATCGAAACCGGTGCCAAAGGTGCCTGCGGCGGGGCAGAATTGCCAGCTGCCACTGGCGCTGACCAAGGTCCCCGATGATCGATCTACCAGCAGGCAGCGCGCGCCGCTACCGCCCAGATCTATCCCCATTAACCATGGTTTATCCATCAGCAGAATCCTTGGTAACTCTCAATAACATAAGCACGACACACTCGCGGGTGCACGCAATATTATCATCAGGCACCGGTCTTATAGACATGACGATCCGCGGAAAGTACCGAATTCCTGTTCCCATACCTGTCACCGTGCTCGCGCCAAGAAGTTTTACACTATGAAGTGGAAAAAATAGGGCATGATAACGGCGGTATACTATGATCGGCGCTGGACTATAGCGGCGAAAAAATCAGTGAGCTGAAAGTACTGAACGGAATTGGCGCAACGCGAAAAGGAGTACATCAATGACACAGCCCTTCCCGGATAACATGTTTTTAAGAGGTTCGACGGCCCCCTCGGGTATTGAGTGCGATGCGCCCGATCTGATTATCGAGGGGGAGCTGCCGGCGGATTTGCAAGGCGTGTATTTTCGCAATGGTCCAGACCCGCTGTATCCGCCCAGAGATGGTGAGGAGTATCACTGGTTTCACGGCGACGGCATGATCCAGCGCTTCGAGTTTG
>JANNXP010000219.1:0-4935 GCA_031409615.1 Haliea sp.
GCTCGACCGCACGCACTGACAATGTCGCGCCGGTGATGCCGTCGATGTGCTCGGACAAATAACCGTCGGGAGCCAGGCTCAACCCGCCGAACTGGCTGGTAAAGAAAGGGTAGCGAATCTCCCAGCCGCGACTTTCGCGAAAGGCCAGCACTTCCACGCGCTCGATGCGAGCAGCGGCGACGACGACGCCCAGGGTTATCGGCTTATCCTTGCCAATGTCCTCGAGTATCCAGGCAGTTTGCTCGCCCGCCTGCCAATAGCGCAGACGCAGCGCGGCGGGCGCCCAACCAACCGCCGCTTTGGCGGCTGTGCGCGTCTCGTCGGTAAGCCACAACGTGTGCATCTGGGGTGGTGTCTCGCCGAAGGCCAGTCGCAGAAAGGCATCGCGCCCCAGATACTCCTCACCAAACGCAGAAAAGGCCGCCATCATTACGATGGCAGCCAGTGCTATGCGGCGATGCCGCCGGTGATGACAGGTCGCGCTCATCAGAAACTGAAGCCGACTCCCAGATTCAGGCCTTCCAACTCTTTCTGGTCGGCGGGTGCATCCTGCCATTGGTAATCAACCTTGAACACGACATTCTCCACCAGCCAATAGTTCACACCGATATCCCATTCGCCGAACTGTGCATCACCGTCGCTGCCGGCCTGGTTATCCCACTCGCTGTAGCGGGCAAAGATACCCAGGTCACGCTGCAACAGCCAGGAAGGTTCGATATACCAGCCTTCCTGCTGGTCGGCACCGGTCTTGATGGTGTTGATCGCATTGTTGATATCCCATGAGGCCGCCACGGCGCGCAGACCAAAGGGACCGGTGTTATAGACCGCATGCGCCGAATAGAGCATGGCGTCGACATCGTCGATGTATTGTCCCTGGTACAAGTCCTGCTGGTATTGCACGGTGGCACCCAACTCGAGGCCGGCAACGCCGGTGTACTTCAGGTTCGCGGTGTAGGCCGGGTCGGACGCATCGGCCTCAGACACCTTCTGGCGCCCGTCGCGGATCTTGAATTGCCCCTCGTCGGCGTTGAGCTTCAGGCCGGAGGTAAAGGCCGTATCGTAACTCCAGCCCGGCGCGATTTCGCCGTTCAAGGCCAGACCGCCCTCCCACCACGTGGTCGGAATAATATTTCTCTCCACATTGTTGCGCTCGACGCCGTAAAACGTATCCGGCTCATGGGTCTGGTTGAGAATACCAACGGGGACCAGGAACAGACCCGCCTTCATGTGCGTGGTGCTGTTCAGGTCGTGCTCGATATACGCCTGCTCCAGTTCAACCTCGCCGTTCTCGCCGTCGCCGGCCACCGAGTGCTCCAGTTCCACTTCGGAGAACATGCGGGTGGTGTCCGTGAAATCATGCCCAAGGAAAAGCACAAAA
The DNA here is from genome assembly GCA_031409615.1 of Haliea sp. Classification (GTDB taxonomy): domain Bacteria; phylum Pseudomonadota; class Gammaproteobacteria; order Pseudomonadales; family Halieaceae; genus Marimicrobium. The sequence continues at coordinate 1,379 of JANNXP010000219.1, forward strand.
CGGTGAAAATCGATCTCGTCCTTGTCGCCGCCATTGTCATTCTTATCGTCGAGATTGTTGTAGTGCATCTCGCCGTAGCTGCCTATCTGCGTGCGCTCGGTCCAGCTCGACGCCAGTGATTGCCCGCCCGCCGCCGTGCCTTGCTCTACCGCACTCGCGGTGGCCTCAACCTTGATGCTGGTCTCCTTGATCTCCTCATCCGCCGAGGCAAGCTGCGCCTTGAGCTGGGCGATCTCAGCCTGTTGCTGTTGCACGAGGGCCCACATCTCTTCCAGCGTGGGTGTGGGCGCTGCTGCTGCCGCGGTGCTCATCAGGCCCAACACAAGACCCGCCGTCAGTTTCTTCATTTGTATACTCCCCTGCATTGGCCCAATGCCAATTGACGGAGGGGATAGTATTGGGAATTATTCTTATGTGCAATATTAAATAGGAATTATTCTCATTAAAATCTAAACACTGACTCCACTGGCCCCTGGAAGGGCAAGGCCAAAGCCCCGCCGGGCAAATAGCCGTCCGTGGTGCAGGGTAGGCCGAGGTCACAGGTATCGAGAAACCTGCCCACGCCATCGGGTTGCAGAAATGCCGATTTCTGCGCCTGTGCTGCCGGGTCCTTGCGCGGCCAGCTGTGTGGATCCTCGCCAAAGTCAGGCTCGAAGGGAGCCGTGTTGGTCGAAGGCGGCGGCGCCGTACCGCCGTGTGTAGCACCTGCGCCCACTGACCCGTTATCCCAGATGGTCAATACCGACGCTGTCACATCACCGGCCGGCAATGCCTGCAGGTCGAAGTAGGGATTGCTGTCCGGGTGTCTGCCCGACTCCAGCGCAGGCACCCGCAGGTAGGCGCCAATGGTCCGCGCCATGACTTCCGCCGACCACATGCTGACCTGGTGATCGCCATAGGCTACCTGCAGCAGCACCGAATGCGCTGGCGTATTGGGCAGCGGATGATTCTGGATATGGTAGGCATAGCCACTGGCCTCGGCACGGTCCCATAACATTTGCGCCATCGACAGCAGGAAGCTCTGGTCCTTGACGCTGGGGTAACCACCACCGTTCTGGCCGGTCGCTATGCCACTGAAGAACAGGTTGTAATCCTTGAAGTCGATGCTGCGGCGCAACAGAAAACTGTAGGCCATACCGGGCACACCCAGCACGCCCCGCGTCACATCCTGAATGACACCCAGCAGCGCGCCGCCGAGGATGCCGCCCTGACTGTTGCCGTCGTAGTAGACGGAACTGTTGTCGAATACCGGCACACCCGCCGCCTGAAACGCGACATGGCTGCGTAGCCCCGTGTCGTGTTTCAACAGGCGCGCCAGGTACATAAAGTTGAGGAAGCCCTGCTGCTGGCGATCAAACACGGGGGCTAGCAAACTAAAATCCTGCAAGGCCTGCAGAGCGTAGCCTATGTCCTCGGACGCAAAACCAATCCAGTCGGTGGCGCAAAACATCATCTGGTGAGTGTTCGCCATGATGTCAATGTTATCGCCGCTGCCACCCTTGACTTCTGAGGCACTGCCGAGCAGGCCGTGTCCATAAAGCGAGGGCCGCGCCAGCGCCTTGGGTGGTTCGTCGAAATCCTCCGCCACGGAGCGGGCGATGCGGCAGACGAAGCGCGCCTCGATCACGTTGTCGCCACCGATGCGATCCGGCAATCCGTCATCGGGGGTGTCGTAAAAAAAGCCGGAACCCGGGCCACCGGTTTCGGTATTCAGAAAATTGGGCACCCTGAATGTGCCGGATATCTGGCGCGACATCTGCTCGTCCTCACCACTCTGGCAACCGTCAGCCCCGCAGGTGTCAAAATCGATGACTTCTTTTACGGTGTAGTCCGGTGCGCCTGCGCCCAGATCGGCGAAGGCTGCATCGCGAATATGCAGCACACGCTCGGTAATGTCCTCAACACTGGCAATATTGAAATCCCAGGCCAGGTACAGCTCTGCGCGCGGCACGCCCGCCGCTTCCAGGGTTGCAAAAACTTCTTCCATGGACTCGCGCCGGGCTTCTATCGCATCGTTATCGGTAAGCGTACTGTCACGTAACGCTCGAAATACCGCCGGCGCTTCCAGCACCGCGCCGTCTGCAGCGCGCAGGTTGCGCAGCGCGACAATGTACCGCTCGCCGCGCTCAAACTGCACCATCGGCCGGATGATAAAAGTCTGCTCCGCCGGATCGTCCGTGTTGGCATCCAGCTCGGCAAAAATCAGGTGCTGCTCGCCGGTGCTGGCGCGAATCACCACCACGGGGGAATCCGCCTCCAGCGAGCGCGACAGGTCTGAAATCTGTGGGACGCCGGTCCGCACCGGGTCGAGCCCGGGGATCTGCGTGAGGATCATCTGGGACGGTGAAAACCCGTCGTTGCGATTGAACTCCGCTGTCTGGACCGGTACACCCTGTTTATTCACCGGCATGGACGCGACCGCCAGATTGACGCGCCGCCCGGTCACCGTAGTGGGATCGGCGACCGTAAACGCGCTACTGGGCCAGGGCAGCATACAGTTGTTACTGTCCAGTATCTCGCAGCGGTCGGCGTTGGGTGTCGCTATGCTGATCGGTGGCGGGGTGACAATGCCGCCGTTGTCGCTACCGTCAGAGCAGGCCGCGAGAGCGCAAGCCAACGTCAGCGGTAACAGCACCGTGTGGTGCACTGCAAGTTTCATATACTCCCCCGGCGTAAGCGCAAGTGATAACGTCGTATTAACCTTGACCGCTGATATGGCCCTAGCGCAATGCGCCGTAAATAATATTCTCCAACTGCCCCCTGAAATTAAAGGTGCTGGAGGGAATCAGCTGGGTCATAAAAATAACCACCAGCTCCTCTTGCGGATCCACCCAGAACAGGGTGCTGGCCAGACCACCCCAGAAAAAGCTGCCCGTCGAACCAGGGTAGCCATTGCGCACCGCGTTCAGTTTGCTGGCAAAGCCCAGACCGAAACCCACGCCTTCGTAGGATGATTCACTGAAACCGCCGGTAGCGATGGCCGACAAATCTGCGCCGCCGGGTAGATGGTTGGCTGTCATAAACGCCAGGGTCCGCGAGCCGATGATACGTGTGCCATCGAGAGTGCCGCCGCCCAGCAGCATTTGGCAGAAGCGGTAATAGTCCCCCACGGTAGAAATGAGACCGCCGCCGCCGGAGTAAAAGGCCCGGTTGGCATACTCACTGTTTTGGCCATCGTCACTCAGCACCATTTCCTTTTTCATATTGCGCGTGTAGCAGGAGGCGAAGCGCTGTACTTTGTCGGGCGTGATATCAAAGCGGGTGTCGTGCATACCCAGTGGCGCGAAAATAACCGTGCGCAGGTAGTCCGCCAGGCTCTGCCCGCTGATAACTTCCACCAGGTAACCCAGTACATCCGTGGCTATCGAATAATTCCAGCGCTCGCCGGGTGAAAATTCCAGCGGCAGTTGCGCCAACTCATCGATCATAGCCTGCAGGGTGTAACCGGGCCGTGGCAGACCCACCTGTAGCTTGCGATAGGCGTAATCGATATTGGAGGCACGCAAAAAATCGTAGGTCAGGCCCGAGGTGTGCAGCAGCAGGTCGCGAATGGTCAT
>JANNXP010000220.1:0-42415 GCA_031409615.1 Haliea sp.
GACCGTGAACTCGCCCGAGAGATTCGATTTCACGTACAGGTTCTGGTAGGTCGGCTCGATGGATTGCGACACGCCGGTAATGTTGGCGATCGTCGCGGTGGGGGCAATCGCCATCACGTTGGAATTGCGCATCCCCTGCGCCTTAACGGTCGCGCGCAGGGCGGTCCAGTCGAGGCTCTGGCTCTTGTCGACATGGATGTACTTCTCACCGCGCTCGGCAATCAGCCGGTCCAGCGAATCGAGCGGGAAGATCCCCTGGCTCCACAGCGAGCCTTCATAACTGGAATAGGCGCCGCGCTCGGCGGCCAGTTCGCTGGATGCCTGAATCGCGTAGTAGCTGATCGCTTCCATGGAGTGATCCGCGAATTCCACGGCCGCATCCGAGCCGTAGGCCAGGTGCTTCTTGTACAGTGCGTCCTGGAAACCCATCAGGCCCAGGCCGACCGGACGATGCAGCATATTGGAGGCCTCGGCCTGCGGCACCGAGTAGTAGTTGATGTCGATCACGTTATCCAGCATGCGCACTGCAGTGCGCACGGTCTGCTGCAATTTTTCCAGGTTGAGGCCGTTCTCATCAATGTGCTGGGGCAGGTTGACCGAGCCCAGGTTGCACACGGCAATTTCGTCCTTGCTGGTGTTGAGGGTGATTTCGGTGCACAGGTTGGAGGAGTGCACGACGCCCACATGCTGCTGCGGCGAGCGCAGGTTGCAGGGATCCTTGAAGGTCATCCAGGGATGGCCGGTCTCGAATAGCATGCCCAGCATCTTGCGCCACAGGTTTTCGGCTTTGACGGTCTTGAACAGTTTGTGTTTGCCGACGCGGGCCAGCTCTTCGTACTGCGCATAGCGCTCCTCGAAGGCTTTGCCATACAGGTCGTGCAGGTCCGGCACGTCGTTGGGGGAGAACAGGGTCCAGTCGCCACCATCGAACACGCGCTTCATGAACAAGTCGGGTATCCAGTTGGCGGTATTCATGTCGTGAGTACGACGGCGGTCATCGCCGGTGTTTTTGCGCAGCTCCACGAACTCTTCGATATCCAGGTGCCAGGTCTCCAGATAGGCACACACCGCGCCTTTGCGCTTGCCGCCCTGATTCACCGCTACGGCTGTGTCATTGACCACCTTGAGGAAGGGCACTACGCCCTGCGATTTGCCGTTGGTGCCCTTGATGTAGGCGCCCAGTGCGCGCACCGGGGTCCAGTCATTGCCCAGCCCGCCGGCAAATTTGGACAGCATGGCGTTATCCCGAATGGCGCCGTAAATGCCGTACAGGTTGTCCGGCACCGTGGTCAGGTAGCAGGAGGACAACTGGGGGCGCAGGGTGCCCGCGTTGAACAGGGTTGGTGTGGAACTCATGTAGTCGAAGGACGATAACAGTTCGTAGAACTCGATGGCCCGGGCGTTCCGGTCGTCTTCCTCTGCGGCCAGCCCCATGGCCACGCGCATGAAAAATATCTGCGGCAACTCGATGCGCGTGTTATTGCTATGGATAAAGTAACGGTCGTACAGGGTTTGCAGGCCGAGGTAGGTAAATTGCAGGTCGCGCTCGGGCAGCAGTGCCTGGCCCAGTCGCTCCAGATCGAACGCTAGCAACTTGGGCGCCAGCAATTCAAGTTGCACGCCTTGTGCCACATAGGCCGGCAGCGCCTGGGCGTACAGCGTGCTCATGTCGTGCTGGGTGGCGCTGACGGCTACTCCGAGAAAGTTCAGGGCCTCGGCGCGCAAATTGTCACAGAGCAGGCGGGCGGCGACGAAGGTGTAGTTGGGTTCCTGCTCGATCATGGTGCGGGCGGTGATGACCAGTGACGTGCTCAACTCATCCTGGCTGACGCCGTCGTAGAGGTTTTTCAGGGCTTCATCCAGAATATCGGTTTCGCTGACGTCGGACAGATCGAAGCAGGCCTCGTTAACAATGGTGTGCAGGCGGTCGAGATTCAGTGGCGCGCGGCTGCCATCGGCCTGGACGACAGTAATATTGGTGGCGGCGGCCTGGGTGGCAGGAGACAGGGCCTGCTTGGCAGCGCGTTTGCGCGACTGCTGTTCCCGGTAGATCACATAATCCCGGGCTATTTTGTGTTCCCCGGAGCGCATCAGGGACAGTTCCACCTGATCCTGTATGTCCTCAATGTGGATGGTGCCGCCGGATGGCATGCGGCGCTGGAAGATGGCCGTCACCATGTCGGTCAGTTTGGCCACCATTTCATGAATGCGGCTGGATGCTGCTGCGGTGCCGCCCTCTACCGCGAGAAACGCCTTGGTGATGGCTACCGCTATCTTGCTGGCCTCAAAGGGTACTACGGTGCCATTGCGCTTGATAACGCGCAATTGACCCGGCGCGGTGGCGGCGATGGCCCCGCTGGGGGTGACAGACTCCGGTCGTGGGGTGCTCGCTGCGGCGGCAGTGCCGCCCTGGTTGGTCTCTATCTGCATGTGTGCTCCGAAGTGCCCGTGGAAGTGCCCGTGTTAGTGCCCGCATTGGGCTTTATTGGGTGACCGCTTCGCAAAGCTTCTATACCCGCAGTACGCCGCCAGGCAACGGGACAGTGTCCCTGTGGCGGTTGTCGGGAGGAAAATCCCTGCTTCGGCGGCTAATCCGCTAAATTTTTTTGTTCGTTTATTAGCCGCTATACCCAATATGTAGGGGTATATGCTTCACTCAGGTACAAGATAATGCGCCTCCAGGTGCAATGCAAGGGAATTAGCCTGGGTTTAATTTGTGGATAAGATGTGAATAGATCGGTGGGTCTGCACCTACTAACCGTACAGGCCTTGATCTGCTTGTGGAGCGCTCACCGAGGGCGGGCTTTGGGGCGTAGACGTGCGTCTATCAATTTAATTTTTATAAAAAATACACACGCTATACCCAAACATTATTTGGCGCGCCTGGCCAGTAGCAGCGTTTCCAGCAGGGCCTTTTGTGCATGCAGGCGATTCTCCGCCTCATCCCAGATCACGGTGTCGGGGGCATCCATCAGTTGTGCGCTGATCTCCTCCCCGCGGTGGGCGGGCAGGCAGTGCATATAGAGGGCATCACTGGCCGCCAGGCTCATCAGTTCGCGGTTGACCTGATAGGGCGCAAAGAGCAGGGCGCGTTCGCGCTGCTCGCTCTCCTGGCCCATCGACGCCCACACATCGGTGACCACCAGGTCGGCGCCCTGCACGGCACGGGGCGGATCGTGCTCGATTCTTACCCTGCCCTGATTGGCCCGCAGCAGCTCGCTGTTGGGCTCAAACCCCGGTGGGCAGGCGATACGCAGCTCAAAATCAAATTGGCGGGCGGCGTTGATGTAGGACTGGCACATGTTGTTGCCGTCCCCGACCCAGCACACACTCTTGCCGGCGATGCTGCCACGGTGTTCGACCCAAGTCTGCATGTCTGCCAGCAATTGGCAGGGGTGGAAGTCGTCGGTGAGGGCGTTGATCACTGGCACGGACGAGTGCGCCGCGAAGCGCTGCACGATATCGTGGCCGAAGGTGCGGATCACCACGATATCCACCATCGAGGAGATCACGCGCGCGCTGTCCTCCACGGGTTCGCCGCGGCCCAGTTGGGTGTCCTGGGGCGACAGGAACATGGCGTGGCCACCGAGCTGCGCCATGCCGGCTTCAAAAGAGACCCGGGTACGGGTCGATGATTTGGCGAAAATCATAGCCAGCACAGTGCCCCCAAAGGCGCGCTGGTCGGTGCCGGCACGGTGCTCTGCCTTCATTTCAATGGCCCGCTGGATGAGTTGCTGCAACTCCGCCGGGCTGAAATCCAATAGCGTCAAAAAGTGCCGAGGTTCCGACATGGTCAGTTCTGTCCTGTTACGCGGTGGGCTGGGTTCAGTTGAGGTTGCGGATCATTTGAGGTTGCGGGTCAGTTGATGTTGCAGATCAGTTGAAGTCGCGGATCAGTGCGGCGACGCCGCCGGCCAGATCGTGGGCTTCCTGTGCGTTGATCACCAGTGGCGGCAGCAGGCGCACGGTGTTGCCTGCGGTAACGTTGATCAGCAAGCCTGCATCCAGGCCGCGCTGGACGAGTTCACCACAGTCCCTGTGCAATTGGATCCCCAGCATCAGCCCTCGGCCGCGAATGTCGGCGACATGCGCGGCGATGGTGCTGTCCGCGCGCAGGTGTGCGGTAATCAGCTGCCCCATGGCAATCGCGTTGGCGCACAACTGCTCCTGCACAATGGTCTGCACCACGGCCAGCCCCGCCGCGCAGACCAGGGGATTGCCGCCAAAGGTGGAGCCATGCTGGCCAGCACCCAATACCTGCGCCGCCGCACCACGCGCCATGCAGGCACCAATCGGTACCCCGTTGCCCAGGCCTTTGGCCGTGGTGACCACGTCGGGCGCCAGGTCCAGACCCTGGTAGGCAAAATAGGTGCCGGTGCGGCCGTTGCCGGTCTGCACTTCATCCAGCATAAACAACCAGCCCTGCTCGCTACACATCTGCCGAGCGGCGTGCAGGTACTCTGCCTCCAGCACCTTGACCCCACTTTCGCCCTGAATCGGTTCCGCCAGGAAAGCCACCACGTCGGGATTGTTGGTGGCGATCTGGCGCAAGGCCTCCACATCATTGCGCGGTGCCCGGATGAAGCCTGTCACCAGCGGTTCAAAGCCCGCTTGTATCTTGCGGTTGCCGGTGGCGCTGAGTGTGGCCAGTGTGCGGCCGTGAAACGCGCCTTCCAGCACTACGATGGCCGGTTTCTTGATGCCCAGGCCATGCCCGTACAGGCGCGCCAGTTTGATGGCCGCTTCATTCGCCTCGGCGCCGGAGTTGCCAAAAAAGCAGTTCTCCATGTTCGCGACCTGCGTGAGCGCTGTGCCGAGTTGCTCCTGCGCCTCGATGCGATAGAGATTGGAGCTGTGTACCAGCTTGTCGGCCTGCTCCCGGATGGCGGCAGTGACCGCCGGGTGGGCGTGGCCCAGTCCGTTCACAGCGATGCCGGAAATGCCGTCCAGGTAGCGCTTTCCCTCGGTGTCATAGAGATACACGCCCTCGCCATGACTGAAGGTCACGGGCAATCTGGCGTAAGTCTGCATCAGCGCCGACATGGATCGGACTCTCCCAAAAACGCAAAAAGGCAGCGGGAGCTGCCTAGAAAGAAGCAACTATAGCGGCATGGGGAAAGATTGGCAATCCGCGCCAATATCCACGGCAACTGGCGGGAGCAATTTCGGGTAGTGTTGGGTTAATATACACACTTGCCACTAACACCCCTCTCGGGGCTTTAACACGACAGGACACAAGATGGATATTATCGAGACAATCAAAGAGCAGCTGCAGAGCAACCGGATTATGTTGTACATGAAGGGGTCGCCGAATCAGCCACAGTGCGGTTTTTCGGCGCGTACCGTAGAGGCCCTGATGGCCTGTGGTGAACGCTTCGCCTATGTGGACATCCTGACCAACCCTGACATTCGCGCCACGCTTCCAGGATACGCGAACTGGCCCACCTTCCCGCAATTGTGGGTGGACGGCGAGCTGGTGGGCGGTTGCGACATCGTTACCGAGATGTATCAGACCGGGGAATTACAGACGCTTATCAAGGCAACGGCAGCCGCACAGACGAACGGGTAGGCTCGTCACCAGCATAGTCGCTCGCTATTACTTCCATACGAACATTTAAATAGGCCATACCGGGTAGCCTGTGTAGTATCCCCTCGCGAACGTATCGCCTCATGGGGAGGTGATGCGACTGAATGACTAAGGGAGTGCAGATACATGGGCGTTTTAGTTGGCAAGCTGGCACCTGATTTTAACGTTGCAGCGGTACTCGGTAGCGGCGACATTGTGGATTCCTACAAGCGTTCCGAGGCGATGGCCGGCAAATACGGCCTAGTGTTCTTTTATCCGCTGGACTTCACTTTCGTGTGTCCATCAGAGCTGATTGCCCTGGATCATCGCATGGATAAATTTCGCGAGCTGGGTGTAGAAGTGGTGGCCGTGTCCATCGATTCCCAGTTTACGCACAATGCGTGGCGCAATACGGCAGTGAAGGATGGCGGCATCGGTGCGGTCACCTACACCATGGCCGCCGATATCAACCACGATATCTGCCGTGCCTACGACGTTGAAAGTACCGGTGGCGTGGCTTATCGCGGCGCTTTCCTGATTGATGCCAAGGGAATGGTGCGCTCCCAGTTGGTCAATGACCTGCCGCTGGGCCGCAATATCGATGAGCTGATTCGCCTGGTCGAGGCACTGCAGTTCACTGACCAGCACGGCGAAGTGTGTCCGGCGGGCTGGAACAAGGGTGACAAGGGTATGAATGCCTCACCGGATGGTGTTGCGGCGTATCTGGCAGAGCACGCCGCAGCGCTTTAAGCCTTGGCGGTTACCGAACAAGCGGGCTATCTGCCCGCTTTTTTTTGTTTGGTCGCTAAGCGCCGCTTAGCAGCGAACGCAACCGAAACTCTACCAGCGGCAAGCGATCATTGCCGAAATACATGTCACTCGAGTTGATAAAGATCGTCGGCGAGCCATAGCCGCCGCGCGCGATGAGCTCGTCGGTATTGCGGCGCAGCAAATCCTTGTAGTGCTGGCTGCCAATGGCGCTGACGAAGCCCTGGGTGTCCAGGCCCACCTGCGCACAAATCGCTGCGAGCACCGCATCATCGGAGATATCCGGGGTGTCGCTGCCCCAGTAGGTCTCGAAAACGGCGCGCGAGTAAGGTACCAGCACGTCGTGCTCCTGCGCATAGAAGGCGCCGCGCATGGCTTTTACGCTGCTGATCGGATGGCCCTGCGGTATGTCTGCGCGCACCGCACACAGCCTGGCCCAGTCGTGCATATCCTTGACGTAGTAGTCCACTCGCCGACTGTCGCGGTTGCTGAACATCGCTTCGCGGGCGGCGTAGAGCTCCTGATTGACCGCGTTAAACACCCCGCCTACTAAAATGGGGCGCCAGCGTATGGGCAACTGCAGCTGCTCCATCATGGGGATGATTCGCGTGAAAGCGAAGTACGTCCAGGGGCTGGAACAGTCGTAAAAAAACTCCAGTGCGGGGCTCGCAGCCATGGTCAGTCCAGAGAGAATTTCGGGCCCGAGCTTAGCACATCCCCAGGATCGATCAGGTATAATCGTCGCTTTGCGTGGTTCAGAGTTGGGTAGCAATGAACGTTGATCAGTACATGGTCGAGCTGGGTATCGCCGCGCGCGCGGCGTCACGTATCGTGGCCGCTGCGCCGACTGCGGTGCGCAATCACGCCCTGCTGGCGGTCCACGATGCCCTCGATGGTGCGCGTAGCCGTCTGGCCGAGGCCAATAGGAAGGATCTGGAGCAGGGTCGTGCCAGCGCGTTGGCAGCAGCGTTGCTGGATCGACTGACCCTGACCCCGGCGCACATCGACACGATGTTGGAGGGCCTGCGGCAGGTGGCGGCGCTGCCCGATCCGGTGGGGAGTATCTCCGATCTGAGAAGCATGCCCAGTGGTATCCAGGTGGGCCGCATGCGCGTGCCCCTGGGTGTGATCGGCATCATTTATGAGTCCAGGCCCAATGTGACCGTAGAAGCAGCGAGCCTGTGCCTGAAAGCGGGCAACGCCACGATCTTGCGCGGCGGCTCCGAGGCCCTGGCGTCCAATTGCGCCATTGCCGAGTGCCTGCTGCAGGGCTTGCAGTCGGCCGGATTACCCGCCGCTGCGGTGCAGGTTGTGGCGACTGCGGACCGTGCGGCGGTGGGACACCTGATTACGATGCCACAGTACGTGGATGTCATTGTGCCCCGCGGCGGCAAGGGTCTCATCGAGCGCATTAGCAGGGATGCCAAAGTGCCGGTCATCAAGCACCTGGACGGCGTATGCCATGTGTACATTGACGACGGGGCTGACGATGACATGGCGGTCACTATCGCTATCAATGCCAAGACGCAGCGCTATGGCACCTGTAACACCATGGAGACGTTGCTGGTGGCGGCATCTAAAGCCGGGCAGTTGTTACCGCGTCTGGCCCAGGCGTACACCGCAGCGGGCGTGGAACTGCGCGGTTGCCCGCGGACTTTACAGCTAGTGCCCGCGGCCACCGCGGCCAGCGAGCAGGACTGGCGCGAGGAATACCTGGCGCCGGTGTTGGCAGTGCGGGTAGTGGATGGTCTGGAGCAGGCCATCGCACACATCAACACGTACAGCTCCCAGCATACGGACAGCATTATCACTCGGGATCACGGACGGGCCATGCGTTTTCTGCGCGAAGTGGATTCCAGCTCAGTCATGGTCAACGCCTCGACGCGGTTAGCGGACGGCTTCGAATACGGTCTGGGCGCCGAGATCGGTATATCTACCGACAAGCTGCACGCCCGCGGCCCAGTGGGTCTGGAAGGACTTACCTCGCAGAAGTTTGTGGTGCTCGGGGAGGGGCAGATTCGCACTTGAGTAGGCCGACGCAGCCCCAATCTCCCCTGGTGGGCGTTTTCGGTGGCACGTTTAATCCCGTGCACTACGGCCACTTGCGCTCTGCGCTGGAGCTGGCGGAGCGGCTGCAATTGGAGGAGTTGCGCCTGATGCCCAGTGCGCAGCCACCGCACCGGGACGTTGTGCAGTGCAGCGCAGCGCACCGCGCCGCCATGCTGGAACTGGCTGTCGCCGGTGAGTCTCGCCTTACCTGTGATGCACGGGAACTGCAGCGGTCGGGCAAGTCCTATACGATAGACAGCCTGATCGAGTTGCGCGCTGAGCTGGACGTCGACACCGGCCTGTGCATGGTGCTCGGTTGTGATGCGGTACTGGATATCGTCAGTTGGCACCGCTGGCAGGAACTCCTGGACTGGGCCCACATTATCGTTATTGCGCGTCCCGGTTGGCATCTGCCGCCCACAGGCGCGATAGCGCAGTGGCTGCACGAGCATCGCCTGGATGACAGGAGCATGCTGCGCCGGCGGCCGGCGGGGGGTATCGTGATCGAGGAGTTGCGCCCGCTGGACATATCATCCACGGAGATTCGGGAGTTACTGGCAGCGGGACGATCAGCGCGCTACCTGATGCCGCAGTCAGTATTGGACTATATTCAAACACACAAACTTTATCAGGAATCACAGGACCTCAGTCTATGAATGTCAACGTAAACCAGCACCATGGAAGCTAAAAAATTCACGCAGTTTGTCGTCGCTGCGCTGGACGATCTCAAGGCGGTCAATACCGTGACGCTGGATGTCAGCAGCCTGACGGATGTGATGGATTATCTGGTCATCACCAGTGGCACGTCCAATCGCCATGTGAAATCGCTGGCCAACCATGCTGCCGTGGAAGGTAAACAGCAGGGCATGCGTCCTCTGGGGATAGAAGGCGAGGACGCGGGGGAGTGGGTGCTGGTCGACTTCGGCGACGTCGTCGTGCACGTCATGTTGCCGGCGACGCGGGATTTCTACGATCTGGAGCGCCTGTGGGCGGTGCCTGAAGCCGCCACCTGATGCGAATCAGTGTGATTGCCGTGGGCACCCGAATGCCCGCGTGGGTCAGTCAGGGCATTGCAGAATACAGTAAGCGACTGCCGCGTGAGTTACAGCTGGCCTGGTGTGAGATTCCCCTGAGGCAGGGCAAGGAGGCCGCAGCGCAGCAGCTGTGTGCGGCCCAGGGCGAGCAAATACTCAAGGCCATTGCCCCGGGGGAGCGGGTGATCGCCCTGGATGTGGCAGGGCAGCGACTGTCCACCGCACAGCTGGCGCTGCAACTGCAGAGCTGGCAAATGTCGGGAGACAACTACAGCATCCTGATTGGTGGGCCTGATGGACTGTCCCCGGCCTGCCTGGCTCGCGCAGACCAGCGTTGGTCGCTCAGTGATTTGACCCTGCCGCACCCGCTGGTGCGCGTGCTGTTGGCCGAGCAGTTGTATCGGGCTTGGACAATTACCGTCAACCACCCGTATCATCGCGCCTAATGATTCTCGTCCTCTATGCCGCGCAGATGCGGCCAGCCACCTAGATGCTACCGCAATTCGATTCAAAGGATGTGCAGCTCGAGTCCCGTATCTACGGCATGCGCACCATCATCGCGATCTGCGTGATGGTGGTTCTGTTGGGAGCAATCCTGATGCGCTATTACACGCTGCAAATCACCGAGTACGAGATTTACAAAACCCAATCCGAGCGCAACCGGGTGCAGTTGCAGCCCCTGCCGCCCCAGCGCGGACTTATCTACGATCGCAACGGCGTGCTGCTGGCAGACAACCGGCCCAGTTACATTCTTTCGGTGGTGCGTGAGCGTGTGGAAGATTTGGATATCGCTCTGGCACAGCTGCAAGAACTGGTCCCGATTGCGGACAGCGATTTAGTGAATTTCCACAAGAAACTCAAACGCAGTCGCCCGTATGAGGCGGTGCCACTGCGCTTTCGCCTGAACGAAGAGGAGCGTGCCCGCCTGGCAGTCAACCGCTTCCGGCTGCCCGGGGTGGTGGTGGAAGCCCAGTTGTTGCGTTACTACCCGCACGGCGAACTGTTCTCGCATGCTCTGGGCTATGTGGGTCGCATCAACGAACAGGAAGCGCAGGAGCTGGATGAGACGGATTATCGCGGCACCTTCCACGTGGGCAAGGTGGGCGTGGAGAAGTTCTACGAGGACATGCTGCACGGGGATGTGGGCTACCAGAATGTGGAGAGCAATGCCCATGGCCGGGTGCTGCGCGTGCTCGAGCGGTTCGTGCCAACGCCAGGCAAGAACCTCACCTTGCATCTTGACTACGGCGTGCAGCGTGCTGCATTCGATGCGCTGGGCGACCGGCGGGGGGCGGTGGTCGCCATCGATCCTCGCACTGGCGGGGTGCTGGCACTGGTCTCGACACCAGGGTTCGATACGAATTTGTTTGTTAACGGCATCAGCTCCAGCGATTATGCCGCCTTGCGTGACTCGCTGGATGTGCCGTTGTTCAATCGCGCCATCCAGGGCTCCTACCCCCCGGGCTCCACAGTCAAACCTTTTATGGCGATGGCCGGCCTGCAGTCCGGACTGGTGACCCCTGAATCAACCGTGGCCGACCCTGGCTGGTACAGGCTGCCCGGAGACTCCCGTAAGTATCGCGACTGGATCCTGCGTGTGCGCGGCACCGGCCACGCGGCCCGGGTAAACATGAAAATGGCCATCGCCGAGTCCTGTGATGTCTACTTCTATGACCTGGCGCGGCGCCTGACCATAGACCGCATGGCGGAGTATCTAAGCCCTTTTGGTTTTGGCGCTCGCACCAACATTGATACCACTAACGAGCGCGCCGGTATCTTGCCCTCAAGGCGTTGGAAGCGCGAAGCGATGGGGCAGTCCTGGTATCCCGGTGAGACCCTCAGTGCCGGAATCGGCCAGGGCTACGTGTTGGCCTCGCCCCTGCAATTAGCCGTTGCTACCAGCGTGATGGCAAGCAAAGGGCAGCGCCGGGTCCCGCGCCTGGTCATGGCGGTGAATGGGGAGCCGGTCGCAGCGCCCGTGTTGGAACCACTGGAGGCGCCGGACGCATATTGGGACGCGGTCTTTGACGGCATGCGCGAAGTTGTGCATGGCCGCAATGGCACGGCAAAAGCGTTGGCCAAGGGCATCACGTATGAAATGGCTGGGAAAACGGGCACTTCCCAAGTGATTGGTATCGCCCAGAATTCAGTCTATAACGAGGCGGATGTGGCAGAACGCCATCGACACCACGGCTTATTCATAGCGTTTGCGCCGATCGAGAACCCGACCATTGTGGTGGGGATCATCGTGGAGAATGGCGGTGGCAGTTCGGCTGCTTCGCCGATAGCGCGAGCGGTGATTGACACCTGGCTGGCGGTGGAGCCCGGCTGATGGGAGATTACGTTCGGCAATTGCCGCACCAGGGTTCCCGCGACATGGCCAGGCGCCCCAGCGCTCTCATGCGCTTCCACATAGACGTGCCGCTGCTGCTTTTGCTAGCGGTGCTTAGCGTGTACGGCCTGACCGTGCTGTACAGCGCATCAGGCCAGAGTATGGACGCTGTCTATCGGCAGGGACGCTACCTGGCACTGGCCTTCGCCATTATGCTGCTGGCTGCCCAGATCAGCCTGCAACGCTACGCGCGCTGGGCACCGCTGCTGTATCTGTTGGGCATAGCGACGCTGGTCGCCGTGTTGTTGGTAGGGGTGGGGGCCAAGGGCGCCCAGCGTTGGCTGCAAGTGGCCGGATTTCGCTTCCAACCGGCGGAGATTATGAAACTGGCGGTACCCCTGGTGTTGGCCTGGTTCCTCGCTGGTAGAGTGCTACCCCCGCGTTTTTTCGCCGTGCTCGGGGCGACGCTGCTGTTGGTGTTGCCCGCCGGCTTGATTGTCGTACAGCCGGACCTGGGCACCGCCCTGTTAATCGCCGCCAGCGGCCTGTTCGTGCTGTTTATGGCCGGGATAGGCTGGCGCTACATGTTTGGCGCGGTGCTGCTGGCGGCGGCGGCGGCCTGGCCGGCCTGGCTATATGGCCTCAAGGAGTATCAGAAGCAGCGCATCCTCACCATGTTCAATCCGGAGAGCGACAAGTTGGGTGCCGGTTGGAACATTATGCAGTCCAAGACCGCTATCGGCTCGGGTGGTTGGGAGGGCAAGGGCTGGCTGCAAAGTACGCAATCGCGGTTGGATTTTCTGCCGGAGAGCCACACCGATTTCATTATCGCTGTATTGGCCGAGGAGCACGGCATGCAGGGCATCATCCTGTTGATGACGATTTATTTGCTGATCCTGCTGCGGGGCTTCTGGATCGGCGTCCATGCACAAACCAGTTTCGGTCGAATGATGGCAGGCAGCCTGACGCTGACGTTTTTCGTGTACATCTTTGTTAATATGGGGATGGTGGCCGGTTTGTTACCGGTAGTGGGCGTCCCCCTGCCGCTGGTAAGCGCAGGCGGTACCGCCGTGGTCACTCTGCTGGCGGGGTTTGGTATTCTGATGGCGATCAGTACCGAACCACGCGGGGCGGTCACATGAAGACTCTACACTTACTCCAGACCGAATGTACCCCAATCTTGAATAGAATGAGTTTTACCTTATGCCGTTACACCTGAAAATTTTGCTGGTTTTGTCCTGCCTGTGGCCGGCGTTGTCCTGTGCGGAGGATAACTACGCGGTGAGTCCCGCTGCGCGCGTGGTGGTGGATGAGCTGGTGGCACAGGAGGGCTTCAACCGGGAGGCCCTGCTGCAGGTTTTTGCCCAGGCTCAGCGCAAGGACAGTATTCTTGAAGCGATAGCCCGCCCGGCCGAGAAAACGAAGCCCTGGTATCAGTATCGAGCCATCTTTCTCAGCGATGCGCGCGAGAAACAAGGGGCGCAGTTTTTTGCCACGCATCGCGCCACGCTGGCCCGGGCGGAGCGTGAATTTGGCGTACCAGCGGAGATGATTGTCGCCATTATCGGCGTGGAAACGTCCTACGGGCGCAACGTGGGAAATTACCGGGTACTCGACGCGCTTTCGACACTGGCATTTGACTACCCGCCCCGCTCGCCATTTTTCACCAGCGAGCTCAAGCACTATTTGCTTCTCGCCCGCGAGCAGGGCATGGACCCAACGCAGCAGATGGGCTCCTACGCCGGCGCTATGGGCTATGGCCAGTTCATGCCCAGCAGCTACCGCAGCTACGCGATCGACTTTGACCAGGACGGCAAGATCGATATCTGGGAAAACCCCGTGGATGCCATCGGCAGCGTCGCCAATTATTTCAAGCAACACGGGTGGCGCCCGGGCGAGATGGTAGTCGCTGCCGCCGATGCGTCCGCCAACACGCCGGCTACCATTTTCGTCAAAATCCGCGATGACCTGAAACCGCAGCGCACCGTGGCGCAGTTTGCTGCTGACGGTGTGGTGGCCAGAGTGGCACTGGATCCCAATGCGCTGGCGACAGCGATGAAGTTTGAATTGAAAAATGGCTACGAGTATTGGCTTGGTCTGCACAATTTTTATGTCATCACCCGTTACAACCAAAGCGCGATGTACGCCATGAGTGTGTATCAGCTCAGTCAGCGCATTGCGGCCCGGATGGCGCAGTGATCGCTCGTCACCCCACCGCGACCCTGGTCGCGCTGGTTGTAGTGCTGGATGTAGTGCTGGCAGGGTGTACCACGCAGCCCCCGGATCCGCGCGCTACTAGCGACGCTGCGACCAAGGACGCCGCTGCGCCCGTGCCCAAATCGCGGTACGCGGTCACCCATGATTTCGCGCCCCTGCGGCCCATCAGCGCGGATGACGTGTTCGATGCCGTTCCGCAGCCCGATCCCCTGCTCGCCGTGGGCAATATGAGTCCGTATAGGGTTGGCGGGGTGAGCTACGAAGTGCTGGACAATTACCGTAGCTACCGCGAGCGCGGCATCGCGTCCTGGTATGGCGCCAAATTCTCCGGGCATGAAACATCCAACGGCGAGCTCTACGACGTGTACCAGCCCAGTGCCGCGCATAAATCCCTGCCGATTCCCAGCTACGCCCGCGTCACGAATCTGGACAATGGCAAGAGCATCGTCGTGCGTGTCAATGACCGTGGCCCCTTCCATTCCGACCGGCTGATCGATCTGTCCTATGCGGCCGCGGTCAAACTGGGCTACATGGAAAAAGGCACGGCGCCGGTGGAAGTCGCGGTAATCGATGTGGTCGGTGTTGATGATCGTCGCGATGACGCCTACGGCATTTACCGTTATTTGCAATTGGGTGCTTATGGCAAGGAAGCGACGGCCCGAACGCTGATGCAGGAGCTGCAGGCTTTATTGCCAGCGCCGGTATTCATAAGCCCGGTCGAAGCGGGCGGCGCAGTGCTCTATCGGGTGCGGGTGGGTCCGGTGGATGACACCCAGCAGCTGCTGGCGCTGCAACAGCAACTGCAGGACAGTGGCTATGAAGCGGGGCAGCCGCTGCCCTGAAAACGGTGTAGTCAGACCACCCGATCCAGTCGGGGCGTATAGCCCAAGGCGCAGGGATTCTTTCGCTGCAGCCGTCCATGGGGTACCATCCGCGCTTGCCAACTCTTCCCACGGTTTCCTGACATCATGATTCGATTAGCACTGGTATTCTTCCTGGCCGTTTCCGCGTTTGGTGTACAGGCGGAGAATGCGATACCGGCGCCACCGCAGCTGGCCGCCAAAGCGTATCTGTTGATCGATGCCACCAGCGGTGTGGTGCTGGTGGAGCACAATGCCGATGTGCTCCTGCCGCCGGCCAGCCTCACCAAGATGATGACGGCCTATGTGCTGGCCGAGGAGATCAACGCCGGTCGCGTCACCGAGACCGACATGGTGAAGATTACTGAGAACTCCTATTCCCAGAACCCCTTATTCGCCGGCTCGTCGCTGCTGTATATAGAGCCGGGTGTGGACGTGTCTGTTGCGGATCTGCAGCGCGGCATCATCATTTCCTCGGGCAATGATTCCTCGGTGGCGGTGGCGGAGCATATCGCCGGCACTGAAGCTGTGTTTGCCGAGATGATGAACACCAATGCCAAGCGACTGGGTATGGTGAACACCCACTATGTAAACTCCCATGGTCTGCCGGACCCAACGCATTTGACCACGGCACGGGATTTGGCCACCCTGGCCAGGGCGATGATCATCGATCACCCCACGCAGTACGCGATCTATAAGGAACTCGAGTTTACCTTTAACAATATTCGCCAGTACAACCGCAATACGCTGTTGCGCGAAGACGCTACCGTGGATGGCCTGAAAACCGGCCACACAGAGGAGGCCGGGTACTGCCTGGTGGCCTCTGCACTGCGCGGTGACATGCGCCTGATAGCGGTGGTGATGGGTACCGAGAGCACCAAAGCGCGAAAAAATGACGCCGCCAGCCTATTCAATTACGGTTTTAATTTTTACCAGACCAAGACGCTGTTCGAGCCCATGACGGAGTTGGCAAAACCGCGCATCTGGAAAGGGCAGCAGGATTTTGTGCCCGTGGGTTTGTTGGACAAAACCGCTCTGACGTTGCAGCGCGGCAAGCACGACAGCCTGGTGACCACAGTGACAGTCAACGAAGAACTGGTGGCACCGATCACCGTTGGCGCTGCGGTAGGCACCGTGACGGTTAGCCTGGACGATAAGACTGTACTGCAAACGCCGCTGGTAGCGCTGGCTGCGGTGGAGCAGGGCGGGTTCTTCGCGCGCCTGTGGGATTCCATTCTGATGCTTATCGCCGGCCTGTTCGGACCCTGATAGCGGTCTCGCGGCCCGGCGCAGGAGTGCGATGTTGTGGCAGAACCTGAAGCGCCTAAAATCGAATTTCCCTGCGCGTATCCGATCAAGGTTCTGGGCAGCAGCAGCGAGGCTTTTGCAGAGATTATCCTGGCGGTGTTCGAGCGTCACGCCCCGGGTTTTGACCGGCAAACTATAACGACCAGGGCCAGCCGCAACGGCACCTACACCGCCCTCACCATTTCCATCACGGCGACCGGCCCCGAGCAGTTGACGGCCCTGCACCAGGACCTGCTGGCCACCGGCCACGTCAAGATGGTGCTGTAGCCGGTGTCCATGCCACACCTGACACTGCGCGAGCTGGGGCTGGTTGACTACCTACCCACGCTGGCCGCCATGCGCCAACTTACCGATTCTCGCCAGGCTGACTCACCCGACGAGCTGTGGCTATTGCAGCATCCGCCAGTGTTCACGCAGGGGCAGGCGGGCAAGGCCGAGCATGTGCTGGCGCCAGGTGCGATACCGGTTGTTCAGGTCGATCGCGGCGGACAGGTGACTTACCACGGGCCGGGGCAATGGGTGCTCTATCTCATGGTGGATCTGCGCCGCCGGCAACTGGGCGTACGCGACCTCGTCAACCTGATCGAACGCAGTGTGGTGCAACTGTTGCAGGAGTATGCGATTGCCGCTGCTGCAAACCCCCAGGCACCGGGAGTGTATGTGGCGGGCGAAAAAATTGCCGCGCTGGGCCTGCGGATTCGCCGCGGCTGCAGCTACCACGGTTTGTCTCTCAACGTGGATATGGACCTGGAACCTTTCGGGCGCATCAACCCGTGTGGCTACGAAGGTTTGCGCGTAACCTCCATGGCGCGGCTGCTTCCGGGTGCGCACCTCAATCAGGAAACGATCGGCAAACGCTTGCTGGCTATCGTGGCCGAGGGGCTGCGCGCAAGTCGCGACACTGAGCGCAGGGACAACTAGTTTCGGTACCTGCTCAATGCAGCTTGCTGGCGCTATACAGCAGATGGGCCGAGCAGTCGCCAATCAAGTCGACGATCATTTCCCTGCTCGCGAACTGCCACTGTGCATCGACCTTGCGGAAACGATCCTTGTATCTGCCACAAATAATCGCTTGTAGTGGCAGTGCGTCGGTTGCCTGAAGCACCGTGTAGTAGGAGCGGGCGCTGGCCTCCCTGCCACTCTTGTCGAGCTCGATAATGACATTGCTCGTCAGGTGTTTGGTCAATGGTGTGCCGGTTGACTCGTACAAACGGCATGAAAGTTGATACATCTGCAATACTTCGTCGAAGCCTGTACGTCGCACATCGTGGATCGTGGAGATAATTTCGGCGTCCCTAAACAGTGCTGCCACACCGTGCAAATCGCCACCGTCGATAAGTTCGGCATAGCGATAAATCAAGTTTTCAATCTGGCGACAGTTTTCCATTTGGGTTGCACATCCTAGAATAACTATCGATGATCGCGTCGACAGCAGTAGTGCGTTCTGTTCGACAGGGGTAATTGTCCATACTACCATTGCGTGCAACGGCAACGACAATAGTGGGATGACTATTTTGTCTGCAAGAAATGGGTTCGAATGTAGGAGCTCACCATGGGTGTTCCCCCCAGTTGTGAGGCTGTTGCTGTGGGTGACCACCGTCTGTTTCATGAGTGCGTCACAAAGTTCTGCGGCTCAGGATGCTGCGAGCCAATCGCGTTTCCAGCGCACCGTAGAGTACTTGCAGTCCGCGGCACCTGAACTGCGGGGCGAGTTTGCTGCCATTGCACTAACCCATTTGACCGCAGCCTATAGCGCAGAAGCGCAACTGGCGCGCGCCCAAGCCAGAACGTCTGGCCGCGCTGCGAACCTTGGTGGCTGGTCGGCGATGGTGGATCACTATGCCCATCAAATGCCCGTATTGCTGGCGGATATCGACATGGGATTGCCGGTGCGCCTGACGATCGGCGGGGAGCAGTCGCTGGCTATTACGGTCGCAGATCGCACGGTCATTGTCAGTCCCCCGCGCCTGAATCAACAAGACGCCTTTGAGCAGGCCATACTGCTGGACTTCTGCGCGACGCATAGCTGTGAGCAATTCTCGCCCGCCGCCGCGGCACCGGAGTCGGTGCCGCCGCCCGCCGTCGCCATAAGACCCGACTGGACATTTTCGACACAGGGATCGGTCTGCTCTTATCAGGGCATCAACGTGGCGTTTGAAAACAACAAGAGTCTGGCGCACTCACGCCTTATCTGCGCACAGTTCTTGAGTGAGGTGATGACGCTGAGCGATGAACTGGCATGGCAGCAGCGTCATGGAGTGGCGATCGAGTGGAGTGAGCTGGACATACAGGCGGTGCCCCACGGGCCTGAGCATACGGTGCCACTGAATGCGCTGGGCGATGCCTTACTGGTGACTGTGCCCTTACTCTACCGCAGCCCCGGATTGCTGCAGCAAGTGGTTCCCTGGCTACGCGGGCGGGTCGATAGGCAGCAGGGGATCAGCATCGAACTGCACGCCGACGACTACGGCTGGCAAAAGCCGTAGCGCGCGTGTAGGGTCGGTGTCTGCAGGTCTCGACGCTGCGGCAACTGCCGCTCGGATGACCCCGTTGTCTGTCTACTTTGGAGGCCTTACATGCCACGATATGCTCCCGGAGCGTTACTCACCTTGCTGCTCGCGGTTTCGATGAGCTATGCGCAGGCCACCCCGGCGGCGCGCCTCGGTGAGGCCATTCGCTTTCAGACTATCAGTTACCAGGATCGCAGCCAGATCAATCTCGCGGAGTTTCAACGCTTTCATGAATTTCTAAGGGCGAGTTATCCGCTGGTTTTTGCACGACTGGAAGTGCAAACGGTCAACGGTTACAGCCTTTTATTGCGCTGGCCTGGCAGCGACCTCACTCTGCCACCTATCCTGTTCACCGCCCATATGGACGTGGTGCCGATTGAGCCGGGTACCGAGGGCGACTGGCAGCACCCGCCCTTTGCTGGCGTGGTCGCTGATGAGCGCATCTACGGGCGCGGTACGCTGGATGACAAGCAGGGTTTGCTCAGCATTCTGGAAGCAGCGGAATCCTTGTTGGCTGAGGGTTTTGTGCCACCGCGCACGCTGGTTTTCGCCTTTGGTCACGACGAGGAAATCAGCGGTAGGGAGGGAGCCGGGAAAATCGCCGCGCGCATGCGGGAGCTGGGCTGGCACTTTGCATGGATGGTAGATGAAGGAGGTACGTTGATTTCGGACAATCCCCTGTTGCCCGACAAAACCGTGGCGATGATCAACGTCGCGGAGAAGGGCTATCTGACGCTGACACTCACGGCAACCGGTGAAGGGGGGCATTCATCAAGGCCGCCGAAAGTCAGCACCATTGGACGCCTGTCGGCGGCGCTGCAGCGGATTGAGAATAATCCCTTTCCCACGCGGCTGGTGGCGCCGGTAGAGGCCATGCTGGAAACAATGGCGCCCTATCTGGAGCAGCCCGAGCAATTTATTTTCGGCAACCTGTGGTTAACCGGCGCAGTGGTGGCGGATCGGATGAGCGAGGATCCGCTGACGAATTCCTATGTGCGCACGACCACTGCTCTGACGATGTTCAATGCGGGCGTGAAAGAAAACGTGGTACCGCAGCGCGCCGAGGCCAAGGTCAACTTTCGCCTGCTGCCTGGCGATACGCCCGCAACGGTGGTGAGCCGTATCACGGAGCTGGTGGATGATCCCGCGATCAAGATTACCCACGATGAATGGGCGCAGGTGCCCGGTGTGTCCGATTACACCGGTAGCGGTTACGCTGTGATTGCCGCGGCGGTGACCGCCGTCTATCCCGAAGCGGTGGTCGTGCCATCCCTGTTGATTGCGACTACCGATACCCGCCATTACATTGACTTGTCGGATAACCAGTACCGTTTTCAGGGCATGCTGATCGAGACCAGCCAGGCCCGCTCCATTCACGGCACCAACGAGTACATCGGCGTGCAAAGCTATGAGAACTCTATTGAGGTGGCTCGGCAGATGATGCAACTCGGTGCCCGCTAGGGCCTTGCGGGCTTGTTCAGCAGGCACGTTCAGCGTGCGCAGCACACGGTGCAATGGTAGGCTTGCGCTTGCTTGTTCATCGTTACCCCTGCTGGAGAATGGTATGCGACGTCTCTGCGTAATTGCAGTCCTTATTGTACTGTCTGCCTGTGCCAGCCAGCCCGTGGCCAATACCGCGTGCACGGAACCACGGCCGCTGGTGTGTGCCATGCAGTTTCTGCCGACCTGTGCCGTGCTCGCTGCCGGCGGGCGCAAGGAGTTTGCGTCGTCCTGCACTGCCTGTGCAGATCCGGCGGTAGCCGGTTATGTGCCCGGCCCCTGTGCCGATTGAGTTGCCGCTATGTCCATCCAATGCACCATCGTTCCAGTAACGCCCTACCAACAAAACTGCTCCATCATCAAATGTGAGATCACCGGCAAGGCCGCGATTGTGGATCCCGGTGGTGACGTGGAGCGCATACTGGCTGCCGTCGAACAGATGCATGCGAGTGTAGAAAAAATTATCCTGACACATGCCCACCTAGACCACTGCGCCGCGTCAGATGTGTTGCGCAAACACCTGCAAGTACCCATCGAGGGGCCCCACTGCGAGGATGAGTTCTGGCTGCAAGCGCTTCCCCAGGCCTGCCAGAGGTCGGGTTTTCCTCATGCGGATGCCTTTGTCCCGGATCGTTGGCTGGTGCAGGGCGACACGGTGACGGTGGGCGCGCAGGAGCTGCAGGTGATTCACTGCCCGGGGCACACGCCCGGCCATGTCGTGTTTTTCTATGCGCCACAGCAAGTGGCCTGGGTCGGCGACGTACTTTTCCAGGGCTCCATCGGGCGCACCGATTTCCCCAGGGGTAACCACGACGAACTGATCGCGAGTATCCGCGAAAAGCTATTCCCGTTAGGCGATGACATTACCTTTATTCCGGGCCACGGCCCGACCTCGACCTTTGGACAGGAACGCCAGACCAATCCCTTTGTGGCTGACTCGCGTTATGGCTGAGCCACGACACATGAGGAGAGCCACAGTATGAAAAACACCATTGACGTCAGTGACTATCGGGTCAAACCCACCAGTAAGGTCAGGCTTGATAAGTGGCCAACGCGGTGCGCACCGCACTACCACACAGACAGTGATTACAAGGAACTATTGGCCGCGAGTACACAACGGCTCAGCGACCAGCAACGGCTACTCTACGCACACAACGGGTATTCGCTGCTGCTGATCTTTCAGGCTATGGATGCCGCCGGCAAGGATGGTGCAATCAAGAGTGTCATGTCCGGTGTGAATCCGCAGGGCTGCCAGGTGTTCAGCTTCAAGCATCCCAGTGCGCAGGAATTGGATCACGACTTCCTATGGCGCACCCACTTGGCACTGCCCGAACGCGGCCGCATCGGTATTTTCAATCGCTCGTACTATGAAGAAGTGCTGATTGCGAAAGTGCGGCCCGAAATCCTTGCCGCCCAGGGCCTGCCGGCGTCAGTCCTTGATGACAAAAAATTCTGGCAAGGCCGCTATCGCTCCATTGTCGATTCGGAAAACCACCTGCATCGCAACGGCACTCGCATTATCAAGTTTTTCCTGCATCTGTCGCGCGAGGAACAACGCGAGCGTTTCATTGCGCGCATTGATGATCCGGACAAGAACTGGAAATTCAGCACTGCCGACATGGAGCAGCGCGAGGCGTGGGACGACTACATGAAAGCCTATGCGACGTGCCTCAGCGCCACCAGCACGCGCGCCGCGCCGTGGTATGTTATTCCCGCCGACGACAAGAAAAACGCCCGGCTGATAATCTCGCAGATCATTCTCGACGCGCTCTCGGAATTGAAATTGAGTTATCCCAAGGTCAGCGCGGCCCAGCGTAAAACGCAGCAGTCAATTCGGCGCAAGCTCGCGGCGGAAGGTAAAGAGTAACGATTACTGTATTGTTTGTGCGGTGGACTACCCCCCACAAGCAATATTTGTACAGTGTGTGGGTACCCATGCTGAAGATGATTGTGGAGAAGCGCTTTCGGGCACACCTGTCGGCACAGAGCAGAATACGCGGGAGCTATTCAAATCCGAAAGTCGGGGTGTAGGTTCTGCCAATGATCTATCAGGCCTGCTTTGTGTTCGTCATCCATGGGTAAGTCTTGCAGTGCGTCAGGCCACAGACTGCGGGCTTTATCCATGGTGTCCGACAGATGCGGTCGAACCGCTCGCCACGGGATAGCGGTTTTCTCAGCCCAGTATTCGAATTGCGCCATCGAGGCGCTGTACCAGTCCTTGTCCTTGCCTGGATTGAGGGCGAATTCCCGCTCATCCCCCATATAGACACGGCTGGTGACAATGTCATAGGCGGGGGAAAGGGAAGGCGTGATCGTGTCGGGATAGATAACGCTCCAATTCTTCAAATGGGCATCCCCATTGGCGAGCAGGATATTGACTAACAGGCGGCGCGCGAATTGCTGCGCATCGCCCAAACCGTCCTCGGCATAGTCATACAGGATTTTGCCGATTTGCTGGTAATTGGCGGAGCGGTATTTGTCCTGCGGGTATTTCACCAGTATCTGGGCGAAATCCTCCATATGGATGCGCTCGCCGTCCTGGCGGTCAAACCGCCGAATGGCAAAGGCGTAGTGTTCATTGGGCAAATTGATGGTGGGCAGTTGCTCCAGCTTGTCTATTCCGACCAGGCGGATGTCGGGGATGGTAATGCCCGCCAGCCCAGCCAGCCGCATCGCGGTGAATTCATTGAGGGGCACATGCTTGTGTGTCGTGGACGGTGTTTTGATGATCCAGTCACCCAACGCCCCTGAATCGGCGATTTGGTAGCGCCCATCCTTTTCCCGCATGGAAAACTTCATCTGCACGCCGGCCAGTGAGAAGCGCTTCTTTTTGTCCCGAGCGGGGAGTTTCACGGCACCGGCTATGGCCGTTGCATCAAGTACGTAGTCGGGAATGGTGTTGGGTTCTATGGCAGAGGCAATCAATGCGCCAGGCAAGTCCTGCCCGAGATGGGTAAAGAGCTCGAATTCATTGTCGCTATGGGTTTTCAGCGCCTGCGCCAGAAAGTCACGCAATGCGCCCTCGGGCAACAGGTTGGACAGCACGGGGTGGAGCTTCTGCCGTTTGACCCAGGGCCTGGCCATAATCTCTGCCACCTTGGGAAAATCGGGATGCGTGATCAGGCTCAAAGTCGGGCGAGCTTCGTTGGCGACAAACTCTGGAGCGAAGGTTAGGGAACTGCGCCCATCCCGATACCCTGCCAGATAGCCGACACTCGTCCCGTGCAGGGTGAGCTCCAGAACGCTGACGGTAGTGGCATTAGTCATTGGCATCCCCCAGTAGATCACGCCATGGATCGTCCTCGAGAGCAGGCTCCATAACGGAGCCTGCTGCGGTCGCTGTAAACCCGCCGCCCATGGTCTTTTTGCCGGCCAGAAAATCCTGCACATCACGCTGTTTTTCCTGCGGGATGAGCATGACCTCCATCTTTAGTCCCTTGGCAACCAGCGCTAACGTGTCCAGACGCGGGTTGCCCCTGGACTCCATGCGTTGATATTGCTGGCGTGACATCCCGACACGCAACATCATGTCTTCTTGCTTTAGGCCCAGTGTCTTGCGCCGTTGTTTTAACTGTTCGTGTATTTTGCTCATTACGCCCATCCATAAAGAAATATATATGTTTCTTTATGTAATTATAGATACATTTCAGTTTCTTAATAGGTCATTGCAACACAAAAATTGCTTTTTGAGGTTATGAGTACATTTGGAGTGAAAAGAAACTTAATAGTTGCTTTATCGTGTGTTGATTTGTCAGAGCGATTTACCGGAGCCCCTTGATCCAGTCCCCGGTGCGCGGTTTGCCAAGCGGGTAGTAGTCACCTCCTAATACTTGCTGGACAGGAAGCCCAGTAACTGCTCGCCGATACCATCGCAGGCAGTACCCTGCACAGGCGCGATGATCGGGATCGGTACGATCACGGCGGGCATATACGACTGTCCCGAGGCGCTGGTGCTGACCTGGCCCACCTCCGCCCGGTCGGTAAAATCCCAGATCGTGGCCTCGTAGTTGGCGTCCTGGGTCCAGGTGCCAAAGCCAAAGCAGCCGCCCAGTGAACAGGCCACTGCACCTGCCCCACCGGAACGCACCGTGGAGCCCTCCAGCCAGATCATGTACTCCACGTTCAATGCCGTCATTTTCTCCTGCACCGGTTTTTGTTCGAGTAGCCGCTCGATATCCTCCGGGTGCATGGGCGCAGTGCGCGGCTCGAACCAGGGGTACAGCGCATTCAGGAACTCCAGTTCGCCGACAACCGTCACCGACTGGTCGGCGGCGGCAATATGATCGCCCACGCATTTGACAAAATCGGGCTCCGTTTCATAGTCGCTGCCATGGCGTCGGCCCAGGATAACCACGCTCGCATCGCCAATCCCCTGAGTGGGTGCGTTGTAGACCCTCTCGTCTATGGTGGAGGTCACGCAGCCCGAGATCAGCGCGAGGCCGACGCAGAGCAGTAAGCTGCGAACCTGATTGGCGATCATGGCGTCGTCGTTCATGGTGCCGGTGCCTGGGGCTGCACGCCCTTCTCACGCAGCCAATCCTTCACGGCAGGTATGCGCGTGAAGTGGGTCGCGAAGTTGGCGCCGGCATCGCGCAATGCCATCACGGCAGCCAGGTTTACCGCCTCCTGATCGCTCTGCAACAGGGCGGTCGGCGTTTTGCCGTAGCTGGACATCGTCCACTGCGCGATCGGCGCGCCATCCGGGGCGACCAACTCAAAGCGGTAGCGCATCCATAGTTCGTACACTTTGACATTGGTATGGGCAGGTATCGCGTACTGCAGCTCCTCGACGTGAGGTATCAGCACTGCGTCTATGTCCGGGCGGGACTGGCCGGGCCCCGGCCTGGCATCCAGCGGTATCACTTGCTCAAACATGCCGGCCAACAGCGTGTCCCACATCTGCACCTGGGCGGCACCCGTATTGACGATCCAACTGGATTCTTTCTTGCTGGTGGCCTCGTCGAAGATTTCATGCTGGGTGAAGTCGGTGTCAAACCACACGCCGAGGGTGAGCGGCAGTGGCTCGATCAGCGGCGCGGGAAAATCGCCCTGCACCATGACCCTGGTTGGACCACAGCCGACCAGCAACCCCAGCAGCAACGCTGCCAGCGCTATCGCCAGCAGCCGGGAAAGTGTCTGCGCCGAACCCGCTACCCTCAACAATCGGCCTTGCTGTCTATCAACGGAAGTCATTGAGCAATACCAGGGTGCCGCCATTGCGATGCGTGAGTTCTCGCATTAGCGTAGCAAAGCGAATGCCGGTGGTCTGCATATTCGCCTCCCGGCTGAATTGCGTTGGAAAGCCCACCCCGTGGATACGCACCAGCTGCTTGCCGTTGGCATCCCGTCGATTCAGTCGGTCCACGGTATCGATCACCTGGGAGATCGATTCACCGGTAAATTCATCGCCGAACACATAGATGCTGATTTTCTTGCCGGACCCGGTAAAGGCACGAATGGCCGCCTCGATGCCCTCCACCGGGCTGGAATTACTGAACACGTTCCAGTTGCGCAGGTTTTGTATGATGATCTTGCGCCGCGCGGGGCTGTCGGGTATCCACTTGCCGCGGTAACTGCTGAACAAATAGTTACCCTCGTCGCTCATTACCTGAATGCCTTTCACCTTGGGGTAGATATTGAGTGTCGCTTCGACCTCGCGCAACAGGCGCTCCCAGGCATAGGAAAACATGGAGCCTGAGGTGTCGATGACGAAAATAATGTACTCGCTGTCCACCGGAATACCACCGATCAATTGATTCTTCGCCTGATGTTGTGTACCCAGCAGACGCTTCATCTCCTCGGTCAATTGCTGTTTCGCCGATGCCAGTTGCCCGGCGATCGCGGCATCGCTGCTGGTATCGACCCGCAGGCTGTCGTAGCGGGATTTGGCGCTGGCCATCTGGCCGCGCAGGATCGCAATGCGTTCTTCATACTCGGAGAGTTGTTCTTGTTTGGCATTCAGGTCGCGATTGAGAATGTTGGTTTCACCGCGGATGTCGAACAATTGCTCCTGCAGCGCGGCCAGTTTGCCTTCGAGGTTGACCGTAGAGGCTTCGATGATCTGTGGTTCTACCGTCTTGGTGATCATCAACAGCAGAATGATTGAGCCAAAACCACAGCAGATGACATCCAGGAACGACAGCGAACCTTCTGGCGGAGCTCTTCTGACCCTGCGCCGCGCCATCAGGGCCAGTCTCGTGAGGGCATCAGCAGTGAACCCCGAGTGTACTGGGCTAGCTGCCAAAACTCCGCCGCCGCCATCGGGTCACCTTCCATGGGTGCCAGAATGATGTTCACCGGAATCTTGCCGGATAGCTGCCTGACGGCTTGCGCGAACAACTTCTGGCGCTCCGCGCCGCTGACCTTGCTGCCACGCGGGGGCGCGGCGCCCTGCGTGGGCAGGCCATCGGTAATCAGGAAAATGTTGTCGGGTGGCGGTGACAACTGCTGCAGGGCCAGGAAGGCGTTTTCCAGGCTGGTGCCGCCATTGGGGACGATCTTGCGCAGCGCGCTGCTCATCTTGGCGATTTGCGCCCGGTCTGCCACCTCCAGCCACTTGCCCTCGGTACCTGGCAGTGCCGCTTTGGCGTCGGCGTTGAAGGTGATGACCTGGTATTTGCTGGCCACCGGCAGTTGGGCGGTCAGCCAGTCAACCGTGTCCAGGCTTTGTGTCCATTTCTGGGCGCTGCGCTGAAGGGATTCGTTCATGTTGCGCAGGCGAATGATCTGTACCAGCTTGTCAGCCAGCATACTGGCGGATACATCGAGCAGGATGACAATGCGTTGACCACCCAGCTTCAGCCCGGTCAGGTACTGGCGATTGCCCTGCCCGATGAATTCCCGGGCATTGGTGCCGGTGTCGTTCGTGCTCGCCGCGCGCAGTTCGGTGACCTCCGCTTCCAACGACAACAGCTCCGCCTTGAGACTCTCAATGTCACTCTTTTCCGTGTAGCCCTCGCCCCTGCGGGCTTTTATCTGCGCCTCGTACTCCTTCTTGTCCTGTGTAATACGTGTGGCCTGGCCCTGCGCTTCCACCATTTTTTGATCCAGCTCCGACAGGGTATTGCGCAGGCGCACCATGCCTTCCTCGCCCTCGGCGACGTCCTCCTCAAGCAGGTTTACCTCCGACAGCAGGTTCACATTCAGCTCCGTCGAGCGCAGGTCAACGGCATGGTTCATGAGCAAGAAAATCAGTAACACCGCACCAAAACCGCAGCACATGATATCCAGGAAGCTGAGGCTGAAGGTCGTGAATTCGCGCGTTTTCCTGGCCATGACCGCTAGGCCACCACCTCGATCAACAGGGCCGCGCTGCCCCCACCGACGGTGATCGCATCGCCGCTAGCCAGTCGTTGGCCGGGACGATACCCCGCGCCATTGACGAGTGTGGTGGCGGCAACGCCGCGCAATTGCCAGCCGTCCTTGCTGCAGTAGATTTCACCGCCACCCGCCAGCGGGGTACCGGACTGATTCAATGGTCGTGCCTCGTGCCCGTAAAGAAGGTGCGTGGGTGTACTTGCCGGTGTAATGGCTGCAGCCGGCTGCGCGCCCGGTACGGCACTCCCTGGGTTTGCCCGCGGAATTATTTTCTCCTGCAGGCAGGGCAGGGCGGTAATAAAACTCAAGGCCTGTTCGCGCTGTATCAATTGGTCCTCATGCAACTGCAGGGCGCGACACACAGCATCGGCGCCCACAATATCCAGTCTGGTGAACGCCCCGGTCAGTCCCGGCAGCAGTGCGGCCAGTGGGTCGGCAAGCACGTGATCATCGGGGCGCAGCAGGCCCATGCACTCCCTGGCGCTGTCGAACAGGCGCTGTCCCGCTGCCTGCAATTGTTGGGCGCTGATGCGGGCCTGATAGCCATTGATATCGATATTGGCCTCCGCTCTGTTTTGGAGGGCGCGCAGGGCAGTGGGCAGGGCGTCGTACAACTGCTGTTCTGTGGCCGCTTTATGCCGTGGATCGAAGCGGGTCTGGCGCACAAATTCGGCCGCGATAATTTCGACCAGCCGCTCCTGCAACTGCAGCAGGCCGCAACCGGGCAGGGGCGTGGCGCGTTGCAGCTCTATGGTGTTATTGCGTCCGGCCAGCTCCGTGACAAGCGCCTGGTGCAGCTGAATTTCCAAATGAAAAAGACGTTCGCTCTGGCTGTAGAGACTCGCCAGTGCCACGCTGCGATTGACCAGACCTACCGCGTCGAACGGGCACTGTTGCACGATGCCCAGCAGCAGGGCGAGCTGCTCGTGCTGCATGCTGCCCGACACGGCCAACAGCACTTCTTTGGGTTTATCGGCTTCCTGGTGCAACTGCCGCAGGTGGGCATGGACCAGATCGCCGGTGTGGCGGGCCGGACCGAGTGCGGGCTGCAGCGCCTCGGTGCTCAATTGCCACCAGTAGCGCGTGTTGATGTTCCTCGGTTGCAACCGCGCCGCGGCGCGCGCTGGCGTGCCGAATAGATACTCCTTGCCTTGCAACAGGGCGTAGCCCGGGCTCTGCACACGGGCGTCCTGATGCCACAGCTGCACGTTGCTGTCATTGAGGTCCAGCAGTCCGATACTCATCAGGGGGTCACCAGAAAACGCAGCAGGCGGCGGTCGGCATAGCGCTGGCAGTCCAGTACCAGGCGCTCCTGCGACAGTTGCAGGTGGTGCAGGCAGAACATGATGATCATGCTCAGTATCAGCGCGACAAAGGTACTGTTGAACGCGACTCCCAGACTCACGGTGACGCCGGAAATATCGCCTTCCATCGCTTTATAGGCCTGCCCCAATGCATCGCCGATACCGCGCACCGTGCCGATAAAGCCAATAGAGGGGATGGCCCAGGTGACGTAACGCGCCATGGACATCTCGCTGTCCAGACGATCCGTTTCAATCTCGCAATTTTCTTTGATGGTGTCCGACACGGCTTGAATGCTACCGGTGGTGGCAAAGCGCTGCAGCGCCGATAGCAACATGCGCGGCAACAGGTAATCCTGTTCGGCTTCGGGCAGGGCTTCCAGCGCACGGCTGTACTCGCGGGCATCCTGCGGCAAGACACTGGTGCCCTCGGGAATGTCCAGCAGGTGACGCTCCAACATGTCCCTCTCGCGCATGCCCCGTCGGGCCTTATAGCCCATAAAGGCCAGTACCCAGATGGTGAGGATCACCTCGGCCTCCTGTTCGTAATCGCCAATCACCACCGCGAAGCTGCGCGTGGGCACAAACTCTACCTTGGCCTTCTGCATGGCCGCTTCGCGTTCGATGTGCGCGCGCGCGGTGGGCCTGACGATACCCACATACAGCGCGTGCACCACGATCACCGTGATCAGCAGGGCGAATAACTGGAAGAGAAATTCGGATGACATTTTTTGCTTCATGAAAGGTGTCCTATATATCCACCGGGAACGAGACGGGCACGTCTTCGGATATTTCTTCCGAGGAGCGGTAATCAAAGGGTGAGTCCCCGCCCGTTTTGGGGGGTGTGCTTTTTGGTGTTTGCTCCCGGGCGGCGGGTACCTGTTTTGTTGGAGCCGTTTCATCCGCTGCCGGCTGCGCCGGTTCCGGGGTGTTTGCCGGTGGCGCGGGCTGGGCGAGCAGGGGCGTTGATCCCAGCGCCAGGGCAAGGAGCAGGGGGGTTAGCTGTCGTGGGTTGATCATGCCTTACTCCGCGTAGCGCGCATTGCGGAATCCTACGTCATCCCGTCCGGCTTGCCCATAATCGCGGAATGCGAGGCGCAGCTCAGAGAGTTTCGCCTGCGTCCAGCTCGCGCCGCGAATAACGTAGTTGTCGCCGGACTGGGCACCCAACGGGTCTTTTTGGGTAGGGCCGTTGGCATTGGGAATACGGTAGACGTCGTGCGCCCATTCAGCGACGTTGCCGCCCATGTCGTAGAGGCCGTGCTGGTTGGCTTTGAATGAGGCCACCGGGGCACTGACCACGTGGCCGTCCTTGTAGTTGTTCAGGATACGGCCGGTGACGTAGGCCGACGTATTGTCAGCGTAGTTTTCCACGGCGAGTGTGGGTGGAAACGTGTCACCCCACGGGAACAACAGCAGTTTTTGTCCGCTGGCGCGCGCGGCCCAGGCCCATTCGGCTTCGGAGGGCAAGCGGTAACCGATGGCCGCCGGGTTGTAGCCGGTGATGACACCGTTGCTCTGGCGATAGAAAGCCGGCAGACCCTCCTTGGCACTCAGCCAGTTACAAAATGCAGCGGCTTGCTGCCAGCTGACTTGCACCGCAGGTTGCTCCTCCTTATTCAGGCTGTTGCCATCGATTTGTCCTGAGTTGTGGCTGGGTTGGAATTGGCGAAACTGCGCATTGGTGACTTCGGTGGTTTGCAGGTAGAACATCCGGCGCAGGGACACGGGGTACAACACCTCGTTGGCACGGCGACCGGGCTCGCGGCGCGAGGCGCCCATGGTGAAGTCCGCCAGCGCCGATTCCCCGGGCTTGAACAACAGCAGGGTTTGGCCCGCGGCGGTGGTGATTTGGGGTGTAAGGCGCGCTGTGGTTGTCGCTTGCGTAGACTGCGCCGCTGCTGCGGTTTGCGCAGTCTGTAGCGTCACCTCCACCAACTGCGCCAGCCCGGGTCGCGGCGTTACACTGCGGCGCACGCTGGCATAACCCTCCAGGCTGATGTCAACGCTGTGCTCGACGGCGGGCAGCGACAGCGTCTGCTCGCCCTTGGCGATCGGTTTGCCGTTGATGCGCACCAGCGCGTTGGCGGGGCTGATCCGCAAGCGCACCTCACCCAGTTGGGCCTGCAGTGTCACCGTGCGCTGGTCGCGGCTGGCGGCGGCCAGTTCCACTGCTCCGCTGTAGCGCTGATACCCGGGTTTGAATACTTCCAGACGGTGCGCGTGTCCCGGACTGATCTCCAGCGTCATGGGGGTCTGGCCCTGAAAGTCGCCATCGAGTGTGACATTGGCGCCTGCGGGAACACTGTCCAGCGCCAATAATCCTGGCGCACTCTGCAGCGTTACCTGGCCCAGATTTTGGTCTGCGCTGGCCTTGATGATGAGGGTTTGCTGCCACTCGGCATAGCGTGGCAGCTGCAAGGTCAGCTGGTGCTCGCCCTGCAGTACTTCCAGTGTGGTCGGTGTGTGTCCCACTGCTTCGCCATCCAGCAGCACAGCGGCGCCGGAGGGCAGGCTGTCCACGGTGACCACAGCCCACGCGGGAGCCAATCGCAGTTGCAATTGCTGGCGCACGTTGCGCCCGGTTACCAGCAGTGTTTGTTCCAGTGGCAGGTGTCGCGCTTCTTCAAGTCGCAGCCGGTGTTCGCCAGCGGCCAGCGGCAGATCGCGCAGCGGGGTCTTGCCGAGGTCTGTACCATCGACCATTAACCTCGCGCCCGGTGGCTCACTATCCAGAGTGACCAGGCCGGGCAGTGCCTGCGGCGCCAACTCAACGGTCTGGTTGTCGCGCTCGTCCACCGTGACGGTGGTGACCAGCGGTTGGTAGCCCGCGGCCGTCACACTGACCTGGTAGTCGCCGGGTTGCAGCAGATAGTGTTTGCCAATGGGCACGGCCAATCCGGCGACCGAGACCCGCGCCGGCGACTGTGCGTCGACCACAATCTCCAGTGAGCGCGCGCTGTACAGAAACAACAGCGCCAGCGCGAACAGCGCCAGGCTACCCCACAGCACCAGCCGCCCGGGCCTCCGCGGACCTGCTTGTTTCGGGGTCGCCGGATCCAGCGGGCTGAAGTCGCTGGGTGCGATCGTGATCGCTGCGTTCGGGAGTGCTGTAGGCGTTACTGGCGTTAGCGTCACGTGTTCCGCTCTGTCAGATCGGGTCGGTGCAAATGACGGTCACCGGCGCCGGGGTATTATCGGCGGTAATGGTGAAGCTCTGGCGCACGTCGCGGTAGCCATTGCGGGTACCCAGGGCGGTGTAGGTGCCGGGCCGCAGGGTGAGTTCGTGCTCGGCAAAGCGGCCCAGCTTGGCCACTTTGTAGACCACCACCTCGGTTTCTTTATCCGAGCGCAGGGTCACGGCGACCGTGGCATTGGCTTGGCGCAACAGGGTATCGAGCCGGTTGATCTGCTGCTCGAGTGTCGGCCCGCGGGGCGTAACCTGTTTGGCTTGCAACAACAGCTCGGTGGTGGCCGCAGCGACTGCGGCATCGGAGAGTCGCGTAGGGTCATTGATGGTGGTGCGCAGTTGTTGGTCTAACTGCGCGCGTGCCCGGCTGCGTTTGAGTCCTTCGCCGGCAAACAGCACGCTGCCATCCAATTTTTGCGCCTGTTCATAGGCCGTCACGGCCTGTTGCCACTGCTCCTGTTGTTCGTCCTGGCGGCCCTGTTTATCCAGGCTGGCGAGCTGCCGGGCAGTCTCCGTGGTGCGCACTTCCTGCAGCGCATTGGCCGCTTGCTTCGATCCCGGTTGAATTTTTGCAGCCGCGCCAAACGCTTTGCGGGCACTGTCGAGGCGGCCCTCGTTCAGTGCGGCATAGCCCTGGCTCATAGCGGCGTTAAAGCCCTGCTCCCGGGACTGCGCGGTGACGCGTTGCAGTTCACTCTGTGCGCGCCGGTGCAGTGGATCCAATGCCGCCGCCTGTTGCAGTAACTGCTGCGCCTGGGCCAGGTCACCCGCTTGCTCAGCGGCCTGCGCCGCTTGCAATAGCGGCAGCACTTGCGGCAGTACGTCGGCGCGGTGCTGCAGCGCGGTGATGTCACTGTTGTCGGGAGCGATCACCTTTGCCACTGTCAGCGCCGCAGTAGCCGCTGTCGCGTCTCCCTCGTCAATGGCTTGCTGCGCCTGCTCCAACAGGCGCTTGAGTTCCTGCGGCATCGCCTCCTGCAGTGCCTGCAAGGCCGCGAGGCCCTGCTGATAGCGGGCGACGGCCGGCTCGTACTGGCGATCTTTATACAGCGCGTCAGCGTCGGCGGCGATGGCTTTGACCTCCGCAAACGGCGCGGGCGCCCACTGCTCTACGCCGCGCTCCTGCAGCGCGAACTGTAATTCCAGTAACTCGGCCAGCACCTCCTGCGCCTGTTTGCGTAGCCGGGCAGTCTGCGCATCGGACCAGGGTGAAGCCTCTGTGGTGACGGGTGGTTGACCCGCACTGGCAGTGGACGGGTTTGTGGTTCCCGTGCCCGCCGCCTCGGCGGTTGGTGCTGGTGCTCCCTGGCGCTGTTGCACACTCGTGGGTAGCCAGAAAAACACCAGCAGCATCAACACCACGAGCACTCCCAGCATCCACAGTACCCAGGTCGGCGTACCCCGGTGCGCCGAGGCGGGCGCGGTGGGTATCGTGGCGGTGGGGGTGGGAGCGCTGTGGACTGCGTCAAACGGGATCGGTTTTACTGGATCATTATGTGAGGGCATGCCGTCGTTGGGGCCTTGTCTATCAGGATAACGGGTCAGAGTGTATCAGCTACGCCAGCCGCGTCCTCGGGTAATTCCAACGCGCCGATCTCGGCGCGGTACAGTTCTGCCAGCACGGCGCGCCACTGGGTGTATTGTTCTTCCACATTACCGGTGAGCGTCACCGTGTGGTCCTCCAGTTCGATATTCTGTGGAGCAACTTCCGCTTCCAGCGACGCGCCCAACTCGTCCAGTTCTGCCACATAAATGTCGGCCTCATTGCGCTTGTCCATGCCGCTCTTGAGCAGGTAGCCGCCACCGAGGATGCCGACCTGGCCGGCGGTTCGGCTGGCACTGCTATCACCGCTGGTGGCGGCGGCAATACCTGCCAACACCGCGACACCGCCAATAATCAGGTTACGGGTGCTTTCGGCCTGGAGTTCCTCCAGCGCCATCACTGACTCGTAGCTATTTTTGCGCCATTCCTGATAGGGGCCAATCATCTGCGCGTCAAAATTGGTGTAGTAGGCCTGCAGGGTATCCACGTACTGGCGGTCCCGTTCGCGAATTTCGCGCACGCGCTCCAGCATCGGGTCGTTCTCGGCCGGCAGGCGCAGCACCTTGTACTTGCCGCTGCGCGTCTGGTCCAGATAGCCGTCGAACGCATCTGGAGAGAAGCTGCGCGCGAACGCCAGTTCACTGATCACACGCGCCTCACTGCGCTCGCGGGGCGACAACTCTTCCAGTTGCGCCAGCAGATCATCGGCGATGGTGTTATACACGGCCTGGAACGGATCATACGTGTTGCGGGTAGTGGCATCATAGGCGTAACGGCTGGTAACACCCGTGTACTTCTTCTGTAGCCACACGTCGCCACGGGAATCAGTTGCGGTGATCTCAAGCTGCAATTCCTCACCGTCGGAATGCAGAATCTTGCCGCGTACCATCAGGTCAGA
Source organism: Haliea sp. (assembly GCA_031409615.1). Taxonomy (GTDB): domain Bacteria; phylum Pseudomonadota; class Gammaproteobacteria; order Pseudomonadales; family Halieaceae; genus Marimicrobium. The sequence continues at coordinate 34,394 of JANNXP010000220.1, forward strand.
AATCTGGCTGTCATTCGGTACCACCCGCACGGCGCCCCAGGCCCCGCTCTCTTGCAGTGCCTCGGACAACTGCATGGGGATGAAGCGGGCCTCGGCTTTGCGCACTTCCGGATAGACCTGTTCGTCCTCGTCATACTCGTCCAGTCCCGGATCGAAGACCACCACGGCGACATCGAGCAACTGGTCCTCGGCCACCGCCGTAGTGGGTGTTTTGACGGGCGCGACGGAGGTGCTCTTGATCGACTGATTGACGCAGGCGCTCAGCAGCAGAGACAGGGCCAGCACTTTAAACATCACGGTGGTCATTGTTCAATACCTTTGTACTTGCGATATTCATCCCACAGTTTGGCCCGCACGGCGGGGTCGGATTCGCGCTGGGCCGCCTCGCGCAACTGCCGGGCGACCACATCGTCGTCACTGCCGCTGGGGATATCGGCCGGGGGCGGGTATTTGGTCTGGTCGGGCGCCCCGCTGCCGCCACTGCGCATGCCACCTCCGGCGCCGCCGTCGCCGCTTGAACCGCCCGCATCGGCCACGCCGTCTTCATACGGACTATTGCCTTCTTCAGCACCGCCTTCGCCGCCGGCACTACCGCCACCTTCCGGACCGCCGCCTGCTTCGTTGGCAATGACGGTGGTGCGCCTGGCGGCCTGTGCGCGCGCCGCCGCGCGCTGCTCGGCCTCGGTTTTCTGGATCATACTGTCAAACTCGCCGGCGCCTTTTTGCAATTGGGCATCGAGTATGGCCACCTGCTCGGCGGGGGTCAGCGGCCCGCCGCCGGCGGGCATGCCCGCCGGTGCGCCATTACTGCCGCTGCCGCCACTTCCGGCGGGCGGGCTGCTGCCCGATACACTATCGGCTGCACTATCGGCGCCAGTCGTTTTTTTCTGTGCTTCGCTCTGGGCCGCACCCGCTGTCACCGGTCTGTCCTCCAGGGTGGGTTCATCCCGCAAGTCCGGCAGTGCCTCGCTACCGGCAGCTGCGCCACCCGAGCCGGGTTCGGCGCTACTGCTACCTTCTGCTTGTCCGCCGCTGTCCGCGCTTGTCTGTTCACCACTGGCGCCTGCGGTTTGCTGTTCCTCGGGAGGACCTACGACATCGCTACTACTGCCGCCTGCGGTGCTGGTCTGGCTGGCGGTGGCCTCTCCTGCGGATTCATTGGCGCTGGCGGGTGCACTGCTGGTAGGTTGGCTGGGGCTGCTGCTGGCGCCAGAAGTACTGGAGCCGCCGGCCGGCGGTGGTGGGCTGCTGGGTGTCGGCGGCGTTTGCGGTTGGGGCGGTGTGCTGACGCTGGGGCAGCCAGCGAGGAGCAGGCACAGACAGACCATGCCACTGTAGCGATAGAGGCGCTGCAGCGCTGCGCTATTGGTAGCGGCGGTATTAGCTGCGGTACTAAAAGTTGAATGCTTTAACAATGTGTTCCGTCTCTACTGGTTGTCCCGCCGCAAACCGCGGCCGGAAGGTGGTTCTGCGCAGCTGCCGTATCAGGCGCGAGGCCTGCTGGTCCTGTGCCTCGTTGTCGTCCATGCGCCGCAGATCCTGCACCTGTCCCTGCTCACTCACCCCGAAGGCCAACAGAATATCGGCCTGCTGCGGGTCCACCGTGGGCGGCAGCGGGCTGCGGTCGACGAGATCGGGCAGAGCCACCGGTTCGCCAAACAGTTGTTGTATGTGCACTTGGGCATCACCTGCCCGAGCAAGTTCCGTTTCCGCCTCCCGGTAGGCCTGCCAGGCAGCCTTAGTGCGGCCGTTCCACAGACGCCAGTCGCCGCGCATCACGAGCGTTTGGACGATAGCCTTACTGTCTGTGGCAGCGCGCTCCTGCTCGATGACGGCAATCGCGTCGATAATGGCATTGCCGTGCTGGTAACTCCCTGCGCGATAGCTCTTAAAGCGCAGCAGGGGCTCGTCGAGACTCCTCTCTTCTTCAAACACCGGTTGCGACTCACGCAACTCGTAGTTGGAAATCAGGTACTGGGCCTGCAGCATTCCGTGCAGGGGGGGCAGGCACTTCGGTGATTTCTCCCCCTCCCGTGCGCTGACATCCTGCAGCGCCTGCTGATACAGGTTCCACATCTCCATCAGATGGGTATAGCCCTGTGTTCCCAGCCCCAACTGGTAGGCGTCATACTGCCATTTGCCCTGTTGCATGAGCGCCTCGGCCAGCGCATCGCCACTGCCCAGGGCACGCATTTGTACGCGGTACAGGTAGCGCTGGCGCTCATCTGCCAGCGCATAGTCCTGCGCGGCTAAATGGCTGGCGATCTCGCCCTGCAACAGCGGAATTTGTTGCAGGCAGTACAGGCCCTCGTTGACCCGCGACAGGTGTGTGCCGCGCCGGAACAGGGTGATGGCTTCAGCGTGCCGACCCTGGGCTTGCAGGGTCAGGGCCAGGCTGAGCAGGGACTCCGATAAGCCCGCCGCGTAGGCACCTTCGCTGGATTCAATATCCTGTATGGCCTTCTGGTAGGCGCGTTCCTCCCGGTTGGCAGCGGTGTTCGCAGCTACCGTTACATCCTCACTATCCTCGGCCCACACGCGGCACGTGCCCAGGGCGAACGTCGTGAACAGTATGGTTAACAGCGTCGTTAGCAGGACCGCCAACACGCGACCGGGAATGGACGTAGTATTCATCTCGCACCCCCTGTGGCACTGCGCGGGTTGACCATGATCAACTGGGTAGATCAAGGTTTAATGGGACTATACATTACCGAGGTTGGCGGACAAACTACTGGCCCTTGAATGCCTGCGTAAGGTGTTACCGCGAAGAGGAGTGTTATGAGTCAGTTTGCAACAGAAACCGCCATTGAGCGCGTGGGCGAGAATCTCTTTCGCGGCGAATTGTGCGCGGGCTGGCGCATCGGCGTCGTACCCAATGGCGGCTATGTGCTGGCCGTGGCGGGGCGCGCACTGCGCGCGGTGTTGCCGCACCAAGATCCCCTCACTGTAAGCGCATTCTACCTGGCGCCCACCCTACTGGGCCCGATCGACTGCCAGGTGGAGTTATTGGGTGGTGGACGCGGCACCAGTTTTGCCGAGGTCAGGATGGTGCAGGAAGGACAGCTCAGGGTGAAAGTGACGGCGGCCTATACCGATCTGGACCGACTCAGCGGCGCGAGCTGGTCAGCTGCCGAGCGGCCACAGTATCCCGCTTGGGACGACTGCGAACCCGCCGGTAACAAACTTGAGATCAACCAGCGTGTGGAGTTGCGCCTGGTGTCCGGTGGCGAGGTGTTCACCGCGCGCACGCGCAGCGGACGCGGGGAGTTTTGTGGCTGGGTGCAACACCGCGATGGCAGCGCTCCGGATGTGTTGTCCCTGTTGATGTTTGCCGATGCCATTCCGCCCGCGATCTATACCGTGCTCGGCCCGGTGGGTTGGGTGCCCACCGTGGAGTTGACGGTACAGGTGCGCGCTCATCCGGCGCCGGGACCCTTGCAAGTTCGCCTGCGCACGCGCCACCTGACCCGGGGCGTGATGGAGGAGGACGGCGAATACTGGGACAGCGCGGGGCAGCTGGTTGCGGTCAGTCGCCAGACGGCGAAGGTGAGAATTCCGCGTGACAAACCGTGATTCGGCAGTACTCGGCACCCGTGAAACTGGATCGTCCATAACACAGGCGCAAGAGCGCAAAGTGATTTTTGCCTCATCGCTGGGCACCGTGTTTGAGTGGTATGACTTTTATCTGTACGGCACCCTGGCCGTCTTTTTCGGCGCGTTGTTCTTTCCGCCGGGCAATGACACTGCAGCCCTGTTGGCCTCTTTGGCGACCTTCGGAGCGGGCTTCGCGGTGCGTCCATTTGGCGCCCTTGTGTTTGGCCGCCTGGGTGATCTGGTCGGTCGAAAATATACTTTTTTGGTAACGATAGTGCTGATGGGTGTTTCAACGGCCGGGGTGGGATTTTTGCCCACGTATGAAACTATCGGCTGGGCCGCGCCGACCCTTTTGGTGTTGCTGCGCCTGATACAGGGACTGGCCCTCGGCGGTGAATACGGCGGCGCCGCAACCTATGTGGCCGAGCATGCACCGGCGCATCGCCGAGGGCAGGCGACCAGCTGGATTCAAACCACCGCCACACTGGGTTTCTTCCTGTCGTTGCTTGTGATCCTGGGTTGTCGGCTCGCCATGGACGAGGCGAGCTTTAAGCAATGGGGTTGGCGCATCCCGTTTATTCTCTCAATCGGCCTGCTGGGGGTATCGGTTTACATCCGCTTGCAGCTGAATGAGTCGCCGCTGTTCAAGGAAATGCAGGCTGGCGGTCATGCGTCTGCATCGCCGATTCGTGATAGTTTTTTTCGCATGCCGAATGCCAAGTATGTGTTTCTGGCTCTGTTCGGTGCGGTCGCAGGGCAGGGCGTGGTTTGGTACACCGGTCAGTTTTACGCGCTGTATTTCCTGACGACCACGTTGAAAGTGCCATTTCAGGACTCCTACATCCTGATTGCGATAGCCCTGGCCGTGGCGACACCCTTCTTTATCGTGTTCGGCAAACTGTCCGACAAGCTGGGTCGCAAGTGGATCATGATGGCCGGGTGCGCGCTCGCCATCGTGACGTACTTTCCCATTTTCAAAGCGCTCACCCTGTATGCCAATCCCGCGCTCGCGGCGGCGCATGCGTCCAATTCCGTAACGGTGGCCGCGACCAACTGCAATTTCGTCATCATTCCGTCACCGGCCTACACGCCGAGCGCTTGCGACAAAGCCAAAAGTTTTTTGGCCAAAAACGGTGTGGTCTATCAGTCGGTGGATTTGCCCTCAGGCAGCTCCCATCAGGTGCTGGTAAAAATCAACGAGGTCGAGCTGACTGGCTTTGATGAGGTGGCTTACCACGCTGCGCTGGTGACCGCCGGCTACCCTGATAGCGCGGATCCTGCGCATATGAACAAACCGATGGTGTTGCTGTTGCTGTGCCTGTTGATGCTGTATGTGACCATGGTATACGGCCCCATTGCGGCTTTCCTGGTCGAGCTGTTCCCGACCAATATCCGCTATACCTCGATGTCATTGCCCTACCACATCGGCAATGGCTGGTTCGGCGGCTTTCTGCCCTTGGTGGCATCGGCGATGGTGGCGGCGACCGGAGACATTTATTACGGCCTGTGGTATCCGATAGGCGTCGCCGCGATGACGCTTGTTGTCGGGGTATTGTTCCTGCCGGAAACCCACAACCGGAGTTTGGACTTCAACGCCCACGATTGAGCGCCTCAGCGTTGCATCAAGAGCGCATCCAAGCGGGTGGCCACATCCTCAGGATCATGATTTTCGGTGTACCAGGCCACCGTTTTTCTGACGCCATCTTTCAGGGTTGTCTTGGGCGTCCAGCCGGTTTTCTCCAAGGCATGCGCGCCATCGAGTGCGCGGTGTAAAACGCCGACAGGTTTCTCGATAAGATGTTTGATGCCTGCTGGTGGCCGCCAATTCAGACTTTGGAATATCTCTTGTGCAATGTGATTCAGGCTGATGTATTCGCTGGTACCCACGTTGACGGCAGAGCCGTCGTCGATGTGCTCGCTGGCCAATATGAGCCCGTCAACAATGTCATCGACATAGGTGAAACCGCGCGTCTGTTCACCGCTGCCCCATATTTCAAAGGGCGACTGTTGGATAAATGCCTTAGCGATGAGGGCGATTACGGCGTGACTTTCGTTTTCCCGCGGGCCGTAGGCGGTTGACAGCCTCGCTGATGCAGCTTTAGTGCCGTATTGCTTATGGTAGGCACGCAATGCCAGTTCCCCCATCAGCTTTGCCCAGCCATATTCCTCGTCGGCAAAAGCGCCGCCGCGTACTTCAAAGCTAACCATGCTCTCGGTCAATAATTGTTTCTCTTGTTGTATATCGGTCGGATACACGCAGGCGGAACTTGCAAAAGTGATCTGTTCAACGCCACTTCCTATGGCACAGTCAAACACAATATTGTCGAGCGCCATATTAGCCACACAGTTGGCGGGATGGGTGGCGATGTAGCCTCGACCGCCATGATCGGCTGCCAGATGGAATACCGTATCGCGGCCAGCTGTTGCCCGTAGAGCGAAATCGATATGCCTCAGATCGCCAATCATCAATTCAATGTTGGGCTCTACCTGAATCAGGTTAGCCACTTTCCCGCTGGACAGGTTGTCCGCTATCCGCACGTCGGCACCCTTCAATAGTAGTGCCTCGGCCAGGTGGCTGCCGATAAAGCTGGCACCACCGGTGATCAGGCATTTCCTATTGACCCACATCAATGCGTGCTCCCTGATGAACCTAATGAGCTGCGGTCTGTGGTGGCGGCTCTGAGTTTTCTTTTGCAGGCACGTGCGAGTGCGCGTAATTTGGTCAATGATACCAGCGCATTGAGCAGATAGATTTTCATGGAGCTCCAATCGTCTTTGTTGCGAATAAATAATCTGGCTAGTCGGTAGTGTCGGTATTCGTTGGGGTACTTAACGAAATAACCAAGCTGCTCATTGAATTCGCCCTCTCTCCAGCGTGTATGTCCCTCCACTGAGCGAACGGTATACATCGTATAGGGGTAGCGTCTCACTTTTCTGCTCAGGCCCTGGCGGGCAAAAGAGAATCGAATAAATTTCTCCAGATTCCAATCGTGAAAGGGCTGCATCTGTGCCGCTAGCGTTTCTGGCTCTGAGAGTATGGCGTCGGTTATTGAAACAACGCCAAGGATATCCTTTTGACTGGCGATGATGTGCCGGTCGGTATAGCCGTTGTAATCTTCCCCGAATGGTATCCAGATGTATTCGGGGTCCAGCAGTTCCAGTGGGACATGCGGAATCTGATGGATGAAGTCCGAGCGCGTCACGATGAATCGATCGTAGTGTGTATGCAAGCCAGTGGCGAGCAGCCTATCTTTTAAGAACCACCGAAAAAATAGCAGGATGCCAGCTGATCCCGGTTGCTGCCCTTCGCCCTGAATGCCGCCTAGCCATTGATTTTTGACCTTGAGAAGCTGTCTCCAGTCGGTGGCCAGGCCCGATTGCCGTTGCGCTTCGTCAAAGGCATCACCCCAGTCGTCGGGTTCCGGATAGCGCCATATATACTTGGCATGATGATAGAACGGGTTGCCCGTGTCTTCACGTTCATTGTCTGCGACGCACAGGCAGAGATCGGCCTGAAAGTTATCAAGCACATTTTTTTTGAACAGTTCGAAGGTGTGTTCGTGAGCGCGAGTTTCTGCAAGCACGATGACCAATGCAGATTCAGCATGTTTGTTGTGGTGCATAGCGTGTCGCATACGGGATTCGGTGGGTCAGCCTATACGCAATGGTGGTGAAGCTCAAACGACGGCATCAAAACGGTCATTTCTCTCGATAGCGGCTTCAAACCACGCCTACTGTAGACGTGAGACGGGGATTCGGAGAAACTCGCCCTGCACATCGCAGGCCTTGGTTAGCACGAGCACGAGCACGAGCACGAGCACGGGCGCGAATCGAACGTTAAACCACCACTCCAACAGAGGATCATCCTATGGCCGACAACTGGCGCTCAAGACTCATCACTGGCGGCGATAACCGTTCGCCCAACCGTGCCATGCTGCGAGCCGTCGGTTTCGGCGATGCCGATTTTGATAAGCCTATCGTGGGGGTCGCTAACGGACATTCCACCATGAACCCGTGCAACGCCGGCATACAGCCACTGGTAGATCGGGCCATCCTTGCGCTCGAGGCGGCGGGTGCAAAGCCGCAGATGTTCGGCGTGCCGACCGTGACCGACGGCATTGGCATGGGCACGGAAGGCATGAAGTACTCGCTCGTGTCACGCGAGGTGATCGCGGATGCAATCGAGACGTCTGTCAACGGCCAGATGATGGACGGGGCCCTCGTGATCGGTGCCTGCGACAAGAACATGCCTGGCGGCATGATGGCCCTCGCGCGCATTAACATTCCAGCGATCTACGTCTATGGTGGCACCATCAAGCCCGGGCACTGGAAAGGCCAGGTCCTGACCATCGCCAGCGCGTTTGAGGCTGTGGGCGCGTACGCCGCCGGTAAGATGTCGAAGGAAGATTTCGAGGGTGTTGAGCGCAA
>JANNXP010000221.1:0-14639 GCA_031409615.1 Haliea sp.
ATCACATCACCTGCCAGGCAAGTGAGGCCGCCCAGACGATAGGTATGCTCGAGTGCGTTGGGCTCTGCGGCGTCCAGGATATCGGGGCGGTACGGCATTTCCAGCACGTCCGGCATATGGCAGGTGGCTGAGCAATCGAGAATGGCCTGGCCGACTTGGTTCCAGCCCAGGTCCAGCACTTCGGTGACGAGCACTCCGGTGCCAATCGCAACCGCCTCGCCGGGCTCCAGATACACCTGAACACCATAGCGGTTGGAGAAATCGCGGATACAGGCCGTCAGTTCATCGATCTGATAGCCCGGACGCGTAATGTGATGCCCGCCGCCGAAGTTGATCCACTGCATGCGCCCCAGTAGATGCCCGAATTTTTCCTCTACGGCCTGCAGTGTTCTTTGCAGCGGCGGAAAATCCTGCTCGCACAGGGTATGAAAATGCAGGCCGCTGATGTGCTCGAGGTCGTTTTCATCCAGCTGTGATAACGGGATACCCAGCCGGGAGCCAGGGGCACAGGGATCGTAAATGGGCACGGCCCCTTCGGAGTGCTCGGGATTAATCCGTAGACCGAATTTCAAACCGGGTCTGCGGGCCTGGGCCGCCAGCGCGAGCGGACGAAAGCGCTGCCACTGCGCGCAACTGTTAAACACTACATGGTCGGCGATTTCGAGAATGTCGCGCAGATCGCCCTCGGTATACGCGGCGCTGAACACGTGGACTTCACCGCCGTAACATTCGCGTCCCAGGCGGGCTTCGTGCAGGCCACTGGCACAGGTCCCGCTCAGTGAGTTGGATATCAAGGGCGCGAGCCGCCACATGGAGAAAGCTTTGAGTGCAGACAGCACTTTTGCGCCGCTGGCGTCAGCAAGCGAAGCGAGAATCTGCAAATTGCGTTCTATCGCGACCTGGTCAACGACAAAGCAGGGCGTTGGCAGGCGCGCCAGATCCAGTTTTCGAAAGTCCGTGAATTGCATGCTCGGGCGCCCTGGCGGTATTAGCTTGGCATGATGTCCAATGTAAAACTCGGATCCAGCTCAACCACTTTCCAGGGCAGGCCGTAACGGTTCATGTCCTCCATGAACGGATCGGGGTCTAACTGCTCGACGTTCCATACGCCGGGTGTGCGCCACTTGCCTTCAACAATCATCTTGGCGCCGATCACTGCCGGTACGCCGGTAGTGTAGGAAATGGCCTGCGACTGAACTTCCTGGTAGCACGCCTGATGGTCGCAGATGTTATAGATGAACATCACTTTTTCCACGCCGTCCTTTACACCGCGTACCACGCAGCCGATGCAGGTGCGGCCCTTCGTGCGTGGGCCCAGGGTAGAGGGGTCGGGCAACAGGTGCGCCAGAAACTGGATGGGCACGATGGACTGACCCTGGAATTGCACGGGCTCAATGCTGGTCATGCCCACGTTTTCCAGCACCTTCAGATGGTTCAGGTAATTCTCGGAAAAGCTCATCCAGAACTGGGCGCGCTTCAGAGTGGGAAAATTCTTGCTGAGTGACTCCAGTTCCTCGTGGTACATGCGGTAGATATTGAAGGTGCCGACACCCTCCGGACAGGTGTACTGCGCTTTCTTTGACATGGCGGGAGTAGTGACGAATGCACCGTTTTCCCAATGGCGACACTCGGCGCTGACCTCGCGTATATTTATTTCGGGATTAAAATTGGTGGCAAAGGGGTAGCCGTGGTCGCCGCCGTTGACATCGATGATATCCAATTCATGAATCTCATCGAAATAGTGCTTGGCCAGGTAGGCGGTAAATATATTGGTTGCCCCTGGGTCAAAGCCGCTGCCCAGCACGGCGGTCAACTGCGCATCCACAAACCGCTGATGGTACGCCCACTGCCAGTGGTACTCGAATTTGGCTGTATCGAGCGGTTCGTAGTTGGCGGTATCCAGATAATGGACGCCGGCCTCCAGGCAGGCATCCATGATGGTCAGGTCCTGGTAGGGCAGCGCCACATTGATGACCAGTTCCGGTTGTTCCTGCTTTAACAGGCTGACCAGTTCGGAAACGTTATCGGCATCCACCCGTGCGGTGCGAATGGGTCGGCTCAGTTGCGCAGCGATAGCTTCGCACTTGGACTGCGTGCGGCTTGCCAGCACGATCTCGGTAAACACCTCGGTTAACTGCGCGCATTTATGTGCAACAACAGCGCCGACACCGCCTGCACCGATAATCATCACCTTGGACATGGCTTCACTCCTGTTCAATGTCTTGTCTAATCGAGCCCCGATTCACTCGTCACCCGGTCTGCGTCACCCGATCTGCGTGACCCGGTCTGCGTGACCCGGTCTGCGCAACTCGGCCTATTCATGCTCAAAATAGGTGTAGCCGTGCAGGCTGGCCTTAAAGGCCTGCAAAATCACCTGGCGCTGGGCGATACTGATCTTGCCGCTGCGCACGGCCTCTTCGGCGATCAGGCGAAATTGCTCCTGCATCTGCTTGGGCTCGTACTCCACGTAACTGAGTACGTCGAAGATGCTGTCACCGTGGAATTCACGGACGAACTCAAATGTGCCATCAGGGTTGACCGCGACGTTCACCACGTTGGTATCCCCGAACAAGTTGTGTAGATCCCCCAGCGTTTCTTGATAGGCGCCCACCAGAAAAACGCCCAGGTAGTAATCCTCATCGGGTTTCAGTGCATGCAAGTTGAGCGTGCGACTGATGCCTTCCGGTGTAGAAAAGCTGTCGATCTTGCCATCACAGTCACAGGTCAAATCGGCCAATACCGCTGAGCGGGTCGGCTCTTCGGTGAGGCGATGAATCGGCATGATCGGGAACACCTGGTCTATCGCCCACATATCAGGCAGCGATTGAAACAGGCTGAAGTTGCCATAGTAAATGTCGGACAATAACTCGGGTAGATTTTCCAGTTCAGGTGGCACCCTGTTCAAGTGCGGGAGTATAGCCGCGACGCGCTGCAATACGGCCAGGTAGATATTTTCGCCCAGCGCCCGCTCTCGTAACGAGGCTTGGCCATGGTGAAACTCTTCGCGCAATTCATCCCGATAGAACAGAGCGTCGTTATAGCACTCCTGGAAATTGCGCTCAGAGACGATGTCGAGGACTGATTTCAGACTTACCAGGTTCTCGCTGCAGTCTTCAGGTAGGTGATCAGGGATAGGCCCCGGGTGGCTGTCGCGCACATCGAGAATGTTAAACAGCAGCATCGACGAATACGCCACGGTGCTGCGGCCTGACTCCGAGATAATGACCGGATGTTTGATCTCCAGTGGATCCAGTGTTTCACAAATACTCTCCACGATATTCGAGCAATATTCGTGCAGCTGGTAGTTCATGCTGTGCGTGCTGTTGGTGCGTGCGCCTTCATAGTCAACGGCCAGGCCGCCGCCGAGATCAAGATAGCCCATCGGCGCGCCTTCCTGCACCAGGCCGGCGTAAAAACGGCAGGCATCCAATACCCCGGTGCGCACATTGCGAATATTGGGAATTTGGGATCCGAGGTGACAGTGCAATAATTGCAGGCAGTGCAGCATTCCGGCGGCGCGCAGTTCATCCACAATGGTGATCAACGAATCGGTGGACAGACCAAAAATAGAGCGATCCCCGCTGTCCTGACTCCAGTGGCCATCGACCACAACGCTGTTTTTGATCCGCACGCCGATCAGTGGTTCCACGTTCATCGCGCGGCTGCGTTCGATCACCAGGGGCAACTCGTTCACGGATTCCATTACGAAGAAGCAGGCAATGCCCATCTGTCTGGCGTAAAGCCCCAGATCGATAAACTCGGCATCTTTATAGCCGTTACAGATGATCAGGCTTTCGTGATCGCGCAGCTGCGACAGGGCGATAATCAACTCTGCCTTGCTACCCGCTTCAAAGCCGTGATGGTAATGACGGCCGTAGTCGGCGATTTCCTCGATAACGTGGCACTGCTGGTTGACCTTGATGGGGAAAACGCCGCGGTAAACATTCTGGTAACCGCCCTGTTCAATGGCCAGTGCAAAAGACTCGTTCAAGACCTTGATGCGGTGATCAAGCAGGTTCCTGATGCGCAGTACGGCCGGCATGTGCAGGCCTCGCGCACGCATGCCCAGAACAATATCCATGATGGATACCACGACCTGGTGTTCACCGAAATCGACATTGACCTGTGCCTCACCCTGTTCGGAGAGATTAAAGTACCCCGCGCCCCAGGTGTTGATGCCGTAGAGTTCGGCGCTGCGCTCGCTGCTCCAGCCCTCGACAACATCGGGAGTGAATTTTTTGTTGGACTGCTCGTTAGGCATGATATGTTTCAATTCCTTTACAGTTTCTTTACGGGCAAACATTCTCGGTAAAGCCTGAAAAAACCCTGTGTGGCACCTCGATTGATGCCGCCAGTGACTTTAAACCGGGTTTATGACAATTCAGACAAAGATATGTTCTGTGCCAGGTAGTGCGTTAAGCCAGCCAAACGGACTAAATCAGGGGGCTCGCCCCGGGGAAGGAAAGATAGCGGCAGCGCACAACACCGTCGTTACTCCTCTCAAGTTCAGTCATAAGCTGCCCCTTGAGATGTGGTCGATCTCAGGTGCGGGGCTGGGTGTCAGAAAACATAACATCTCTGTGGTGACAGATCAGTGGGGAATTCTATTCCAGACGAACCAGAACACAAGTATTTTCTTGCTGATCCAGAGGGGCGAACGCCATACATTTCCCAGCGACAGGCGCAATGGATTCAATCGACGGGTGCCGCCAAGCCTATGACGAAGTACCTGCTTTGCGATGTGTTCTTCTACGCCAACATCGGCGGCTATAATTTTGACGTTGCAGGGTTACAGAGCAGAAAAATTCTGATATAAGTCAACAATATAGAAAAAGTAAGAACAGGCTACCGAGTATGATTAGAGCAATCCTCTTTCTCGCGCTGCTGTTTCCCTGCCTGAATGTGAGTGCCTCTAATTTTCCCAGGCCCACCGCGCTGGAACCAGCCGTGCAGTTCTGGGTTAAGGTTTATACCCGTATTTCGACCCATCAGGGCTACATCCATGACGATGAAACTTTGTCGGTTATTTACCAGACCGTGGATTTGCCACTCTATGCCGACAGGGCTGCTCGCGATCGTCAGGTGACCTCCGTCATCAAGAGCGTGACCAGCGCGCTGCACAATCTGGGCAGCGGTAAGCGCAGCGACCTCAGTACTGTTGAAGCACAGGTGCTCGCCTCATGGCCTGCAGACACGTCATCCAAGACATTTGCTGCAGCTGCCCAGCGTGTGCGCTTCCAACTGGGCCAATCGGACCGGTTCAGGGAGGGCTTGGTCCGCTCCGGACAGTGGAAGCCGCATATACGCCGTGTGCTGGCCGCGCAGGGCTTGCCGCAGGAACTGGAAGTGCTGCCCCACGTTGAGTCATCCTTCAACCCTGCGGCCTACTCCAAGGTGGCAGCGGCGGGTATGTGGCAGTTCATGCCCGCGACGGCGCGCCAGTACATGCGCGTAGACCAGGTGGTGGACGAGCGGATGGATCCTTTCATCGCCACTGAGGGAGCGGCCAAGTTACTCAAGGCCAACTACAAAAGTATTGGCACCTGGCCGTTGGCATTGACCAGCTACAATCATGGCTTAGGTGGCATGTCGCGCGCTGCAAAAGCCGTGGGTACGAAAGACATCGACGTTATCGTACAAAAATACAAGGGCGAGGCCTTCGGTTTTGCCTCACGCAACTTTTATGCATCGTTTCTGGCGGTGCTGGAGGTCGATAGCAATCCGGGGCGCTATTTCGGCAAAGTGAAAATGGATGCGCCCACCAATTATGACGTGGTTGCGGTGCGGGAGTACGTCTCCGCCAAAGCCCTGGCCCGCGAGGCAGGCATCAGCATGGATGAGTTGAAACTGCACAATCCGGCGCTGCTGGCCCCAGTGTGGAGTGGCGACAAATACATTCCCCAGGGCTATCCGGTGCGGGTTCCGCAGTCGCAACTGGGGCGGCCGCTGGAGCGTACCGTGGCTGCCCTGTCCACTGATGCGCGTTTGAGTCAGCAGAAACCTGATCGTCTGCACCGGGTCGCTCCGGGTGAATCCCTGTCGACCATCGCCCGACGTTACGGTATTTCCGTATCGCAGTTGATGGCCGTCAATGGTTTGCAAAACCATTCTATCCGGACCGGAAAGTCTCTGGTGTTACCTGGGCGCGCGACGCCGAGTACGTTGTCTGCGGCGCAAGTTGCGAACACGCGTGCGCGCCTCGCTGCGGCTGCGGGCGGTGCTGGAGGTTCTGGTGCGGGAGGCTCGCGCGAATATGTCATTCGCAGTGGCGATTCGCTGTGGAGTATCGCGCGACGCTTCAAGGTGTCCCCGCAGCAGTTGCAGGCGTGGAACGATATTTCCAGTAAGAAAGCACTGCAGCCCGGTCAGAAGCTCAAAATCGCCGGCGCCGGGTAATCGCTCTACTCCCTCTGTTTTTCCTTTGGCTTTTTGCGTGTCACAGTAAGCCAGTCCAGGCTGATACCCGAGAGCGCACTGAATTTTGAAATCCTGTAGATCAATGTGAGGCTTTCGGGGCGGCGGCGTACCTGCGGTTCCCGTGCCCGCGGTATAAACCACGCGATGACCAGCACGCGCAACGTTGCGCTGGTCGCAAACACCAGGAACAAAGGGCTGGACGGTGCCAGCGAGTCTGGCAGCAGCGTGACCAGCTGGGGCGCGTATGCGGCCAGAAAACCACCCGTAAGCCCGCCTACAAACACCATGCCGGCGGTGATACTTGCCTGCATGGCAGCATAGGCGGCAAACCCGGTGCGGTGGGGACGCAGGTCGTAGAGAAAATTCGCCGTGCTGAGGGTAAATCCGCTCCAGGCTGCGCCGGACAGTATCTGCACCAGCAGCAGGTAATAAAAATCAGGCGAAACCAACCACAACAACGGCAGGCACGGCAGCACCGCGCCGGTCAGGAGTATCACGACGCGATTGCCGTGACGATCACTGAAGCGGCCCCAGAAGCCCAGCAGTAGAAACTGCGTAACAATCGAGGCGGCGGCGTTGATACTGTACTGCAGGTAGGTAAAGCCCAAGCCCTTGATCATGTGGACGGCAAAAAAGGGTGCCGAAATGGCCACCACGCCCATCATCGCTGAGAGGAAGAGCGTGTAGTGACGAAAGCCCGGGTCGTGCAGGGCGCTGATCAGTTGGCCGATGCTCTCACGCAGCTCCCGGTGGCTCTGGTCCTGGGTGTGCGGCTCGGGATCATGCATCTGCCACAGCAGCGCCGACGAACAGGCGCGCCCCAGTGCGGCAAACGCAAACAGCAGCGCGAAGCCCAACGCCGTATTACCGCGCTGCGCACACAGGGTCAGCAGACCGCCCCCGGCAATGAATATGAGTAGCGAGGACACCATGGTGAGGCGGGTTCTGACGGCAAAAAAAGCGCCGCGACGGCGCGCTGGCACGATGCTGCCCATCCACGCGCGCCAGTGGGGCTGGATCAGGTTCAGTGCCGCGCTGTAAACCGAGGCCAACACGATCAGCCACACACTGGGGCGGCTTAAATTCTGTGTTGCGATCCAGCCGATGGCCGCCACAACGAGGGCCTGGAATGCCGCCACGGTGACTACCAGGTGCTTGCGCGGCAGGCGCGCACCGATCCAAATAGAAAGCAGTTGCATCCACGCGCCAAACAGCTGGGGGACCGCTGTGAGTGCGCCCATCTGGGTGGCGCTGGCTTGCAGGTAAATGGCAAACGCGTTAAAAAAGTTATCCCCGGTGGCGGTCATGGTGGCCGAGGCAACCGCTACCTGCTGCGACAGCCGCAGTGTGCGCCGCAACCACGAACTGCGCTCTCCGCGCGGGGCTACGGCGGCACTGACCGGTGTGGGGGCGGGGTTATTCACATAGCTTCGGAATTAGCCTTTACCTTCTCACGTAGCTCAGCTGCCCGAATAATCTTGTGGAGCATATCGGCGTAGGTCCAGCCGGCCAGCGCTGCCATCTTGTTCAGGTGCCCGTCCCAACACCAGCCGGGATTGGGATTCACTTCCAGCAGTCGGGGCGTGCCCTCGCTGTCGAGGCGCCAGTCAAAGCGGGCGTAGTCCCTGCACCCGAGTCGTTCGAACAGCTTCTGACAACTGGCGTGCAGGAACTGTTCGGTGGCGCTATCCAACTTGGCGGGCACGGAGCGGATGGCGGCATAGGGCGAGTCCGGATCCCATTTGGCTTCGTAGCCACAGATTCTCGGCAACCCCTCCGGTAGCAGTGAATAGTCCTCCTCGATGATCGGCAGAAACTCAAACTGCCCTGGCGGGTTGCCGATAATGCCGACACTGATATCGGCTCCGGTGAGGTACTGTTCGATCAGAACCGGTTGTTCATAGCCAAACTTCTGGCGGATCGACAGCAGCGCGTTCTCCAACTGCCTGAAATCCTCGCACACGTTGTCGGCACTGATTCCAAAACTGGAATCCCCCAGATTCGGCTTGATGATTACGGGAAAGGGAACCCAGACCTCAATGAAGGTGGTGTCGTCAGGATTGACCATATAGGCCTCTGCCACCGGAATGCCCATCTCGGTTGCCATACCCCGCACCAGCGATTTGTCGTAGCAGTAACTCAGGCACTGCGGATTGCCGCCGGTGTAGGGTACGCCCACGATCTCCAGCAGGGCCGGCACATGCAATTCGCACAGCGCGTCATTGTTAAAGCCTTCATCGCAAATATTCAGTGCCAGGTCGAAGTCCGTTTTCCACTTGTAGCAATCCGTCATGAACTGGTCGTGATGGTCGAAGTACGAAAATTCATAGCCCTTCAGGGACGCCAGGGCTTTCTTCATCTCGTTGATGGTGTGCAGGTCGTCATCATCCCAGGTCGCGCCCGGTTTGATCTTATCGCTCTTGCGCGGGTCGCCCATCAGGACGGCGATACGGGCCACCTTCTTGGGCTGTTTAGCGGCGACCGATTCAGCGGGCTTGTGCACGCGCCCGATGAGAATATTGCGACGCGCCATCATGCCCAGGTCCTGGTCGCGTGTTGAGGAGGTATCCAGCGATTCGCAAATCTCAACGTCTGCAAATCCGTTTTCTTCCAGCAATTCTTTCAATAGCTCGCTGCTGTACAAGCGCTCCGCATAAAACTGGTCGGCGATCACGCCTTTTTTGACGTGGGTGATCACTTCCCTGGAGACCAGCCGCTGATTGTCGCTGGAGATGGAGCGTTCACGACAGACAAAATAGGTCTTGTCGATCCATTCCCAGCTGCGCGGCTCAAAGGTCGCGCGCATGTGATCGCCGTCGGTCACATCGACGAGCAACTTGCCGTCAGGTTTCAAGATGCGGAATATCTCCCCCAGCACTAATTGGTCATCTTCCTGGCTTTCGAAATACCCAAAGCTGTTGCCCAGAATAGTGACGACATCAAACTGGTTATTCTTGTAGGGCAGTTTGCGTGCATCACCTTCTTTGAAGATGGCGCTGAGACGCTCTCTCTTGGCCTGTCCCCGCGCGCGGCTGATCAAGTAGTGTGAACGGTCGAACCCCTGGGCCTGCCCAAAACCACGCCGTGCAAATTCCATGACATGACGGCCCTGGCCACAGCACAGGTCAAGCATGGCCGCATTCTTGTCCACGTCGAGAATTCTCTCGAAGATATCCACCTCTGCCTGGGTAATGGCGTTGTCATTCACCACGTCACCGTCAGTGCGCAGGTAATTGGCATTGAACAGGTGTTTCCACCAGTCGGCCTTGACATAACTTTCCAGGTTTTCAACCGGGCCAAGCACATCTGCCAGTTTGCTGTTGCGCACATTGCGCTTGGTGGGTAGTTTGACCAGCTTCTCCATAGACACAATGTCCCTTGTGTGAGTATGAGTATCAGTATGAGGTGCGATTTTTGGTGATATATCCCGCCTTGTCCAGTATAACTTTGCGTAAATATCCACCGCCTCAGGGGAGGCCGATGGAGCGGGTATTCCCGGGACGCAAGCGTATGAAAAAAGTAGCCGAATGAACGGCGACGAACCGCGCGATGGCCCCTACATCTCCAGTAATGAGTTGCATGGCGGCACTCGGGCGGTGCGGCCCAGGGATGCGGCAACGCTGCTCATTGTGCGCCGCGAGGGCCCCCAGCCACGGGTGTTGATGGGCAGGCGGGCCGCCAGCCACGCCTTCATGCCCAACAAGTTTGTGTTCCCCGGTGGCAAGGTCGACCCGGCGGACAGCCGTATCAATCCGCCACACGATTTGCACCCGCAGGTGATGCAGCGCCTGTGCCTGGGCTGTTCGGCAACCCGGGCGCGGGCGCTGGCTTTGGCCGCGATCCGCGAAACCTACGAAGAGACCGGGCTGATCATCGGGGAGCCGGACACCCTGACACTGACCTCCCGTTCACGGCCCTGGGCCGATTTCCTGCAGCACGATATCAACCCACGGCTGGATGTCCTGCACCTTATCGCCCGTGCCATCACACCGCCTTACCGCAATCGCCGCTTCGACGCGCGCTTTTTCATGGTCGATGCCCAGCATATCCAGGGCGAGGTACACGAGCGGCCGCAGGGCTCGGGGGAGTTGCTCGATCTGCATTGGGTGGATCTGTCCCGGGCGCAGTACATGGAGGGGATTCCGCATATCACCCGGGTGGTATTGCAGGAACTGGAGCGGCGCTTGCGCGCAGACGACGGCCATGAGGTGAGCGGGCCATTCATCTATACCCGCCGCGGTAAGCCGGTTGTTGAGCAGATCTGACGGGGCCCCAGGGTTCTGCACTTAAAAAGCCTGTCGATCCTGTCCCGAGCGTGCCGGGCGCCGCTAGCGCTGCGGCCACTGGCGGTAATCCCACCAGGGCGGCAGCAGCTCGCGGTATTGCTTCTGGCGGTAGCGGGGGTCGATGAGCAACGCGCTGCCGGTGTCCTCCAGACGCCGGATCACACGACCCAAGGCCTGGTCCACTTTCAACATTCCCGGGTACAGAAAAGCATATTCAAATCCGGCGGCATAGCGCCGCTGGTACCACTCCTGTAATTGTCGCGTATCGCGGTTGACCTGCGGCATACCGATGCCCACTACCACCACGCTGCGCAGCATGTCTCCAGGCAGGTCTATACCTTCCCCGAAAACCCCGCCCAAAATACAAAATGCCGCCATATCGGAACGTTGCGCCAACAATTGCAACAGTTGTTCACGCTCTCCGTCATCCTGTTCGCGCGCCTGGACCCACAGGGTACGCGACAGCGCGGGCAATGCAGTCGATTGCAGCAGCTTAAGGCAGTCCTGCAGGTAGCGGTACGAGGGAAAGTAGACGATGCAATTCCCCGGTGTGGCAGCGAGCCAGTCTTGCAGCAGTCGCGCCAGCTGCGGCAGGCTTGCGTCGCGCTGGTGTTAACGGGTGTCGATGTGGGTGGCCAGCCACACGCGCAGTTGTTCGCTGTCAAAGGGCGACGTCGCGCGGGAGCAGACCGCCTGATCATGCAGGCCCAGGGATGTGCGGGACCAGGGCAGGGGCGATAATGTCGCGGAAAAGGCGATCACGGCATGGACTCGTCGCTGCCGCTGGGCCAACTGCCGCGCCGGATCCAGACAGTTCAAGGTAACACTCAAACTCTGTTTACCCGCTGCCCGGCTCAGTTGGAAGCGGTAGTCGTCGCCCCACTGCTCCGCCACCCGCAGGAATTGCAGGACCTGGAAATAGCAGTCCATGAGTACCGGGCGCCGCTGCAGGAACGCGGGTTCCCTGGCCAGTTGCTCGGCAGTGGCGCTGGTGAACGCCTGCAGTGTGTAGAGGAGTTCCTGCGGCAAGTCCTCACTGCTGTGAAACTCTGTCTCCTGCCACGGCCACTTCAGCAGGGCGAGGAATTGCCGGTTGATGCGCGCCAGAGATTTGGCCATGTCGCCAGTGACGGTGCGCCTGGCCTCAAGCACCACAGCCTTGTTCAGCGTAGCGCTGTACATTGCGCGTGCCCTCCCCGGCAAGTTGTGGGCCTCGTCGAGCAGTACGGTCCAGCGCGTGCTGTCTGCCTCTATCGTATTGCACAACGTGGCTGTGAGACTGTATAGGTAGTGCAAGTCGGCGATCACGACATCAACCCAGGGCAGCAGGTCCAACGCCAATTCATAGGGACAGACTTCAAACTCCCGGGCAATCGACTCCATATCCTCGCGGCGCAACGATTGCCGGTCGATGGCGGCGTTCATGGCCGCGGGCAGCTTGTCGTAATAGTTGCGCGCATAGGGGCAGTCATCACCGTGGCAGGCGCGACCAGGTGACAGGCAGATCTTCTCTTTGGCGGTAAGGCTGAGAGCGGTGCCGCGATAACCCGCCGCGGCAAAATCCGCCAGCGTGTCCTGTGCAGCGCGGCGGCCCACGGTCTTTGAGGTCAGGAACAGCACCTTGTCGTGCTTGCCGGTAGCGAGGGCCTTGAGGGCCGGGAACAGCACCGCCGCCGTCTTGCCACTGCCGGTGGGGGCCTCCAGCAGTAATTGTCCACCCTGGTCCACGCACTTGTACGCCAACTCGGCGATGTTCCGCTGCCCTTGACGAAACTCCCCGTAGGGCAGGGCCAGGGCGACAATGCTGGCGTCACGCTCGCGCTTCAGCCGCGCCAGGTGGTGCAGCCAGTCGGCGAACCGCGCCAGTGTCGCGGCCAAAAAGTCTGCCAGCTCCGCGCGCGAATAGTATTCGCTGCGACTGTATTCCTGGGCGCTGTCGATATTGAACCAGGTGAGCCGGACTTCCAGTCCCTCCCGATTCTCCTGCGCCGCGATAATGGCTGCGTACAGGCGCCCCTGGGCGAGGTGTAGTTGCGCTACCGGCTCGGCAATGGCATCGAAAGCGACGCGGCAGGTTTTAATCTCCTCGACCACTCCCTGCTGCGGGTCATAGCCGTCGGCGCGTCCGCGCAGTGTCAGCTGTAGTTGGGATTCGCAGTGTTGGTATTCCACGGCAAATTCGCTTTTATAAGACGCCGGGCGGCGCGCATACACACGCTGATGACCCGCCACGCCCTGCACGCCGGTCGGCGAGGGGGTGAAACGGTGGTCTATGTCGCCGCTGCGGTGGCAGAACCTGGCTAGCTCAGCGATGGCGATGGTCAGCTCAGTCATCGCGCCATTCCACCCAAGCAATATGCGCGGGAATCTGGTGTGTCTGAAAGTAGCGCAACCAGCGTTTCTGGCTGTTCTGCAGCGCGTCTCCCGGCGCTTTCACCTCAATCAGGCAGTAGTCCCCCGCTTGGGTTCCCAGAGCGATCAGGTCTGGGAAACCACGGCGATTTTCCCCGGGGTCGAACAGCATGCGCTCCCAGATGGCCAGCAAGTGTGGCGCGGGAATGACACGGGCGCTGGCTTCGATCAGCCGGGCGTCGATGCGCCGCCAGTCTACCCACCGGCATTGGTACGGATGGTAGCGCTGATAGGCCGCGCCCAGCGTCTGCGCGAGGTCTTCCTCGCGCAATTGCGCCATTCGTGCGGCGAGCGATTCCCGTCGTCTGGCGCCAAATCCACTGTCGTACATGTCAGCGGGCGCGCTCTGGTAGGGATGGTGAAAGACGCCCGGTACCGCCTCAAATATCTGCTCCCAGAACGCCAGCCCGAACAGGGCATTCATCAGCTTATTTTCCACGTAGTGAACGGCTTGCCAGCGAGCCTGAAGATGGGCCGCCGCTTGCAACTCAACCGGGCCGACACCGATCGGCAATGCCAGTGTCACATTCTCGAAGGCATCACGTCGTCGCGGCAGACTGCTGCCGTCAAGTTTGCGCTTGACCCGCGGCAGTATGCGCTCGGCGGCTTCGCGTTCCTCTTCACACCAGGGGCTTTCCAGAACTTGCTCACACAGGGCGGTGGCACCGGCCCAATCGCCGCGGCTTTCCAGGATGCGCGCGCGCCGCTCCCTGGCCGGATGCCGCTGACTGCGGCCGTATAACTGCAATGCGAGTTCCCACTCCTGCAATCGCTCAAGGTCTCTGGCCAGATTGTTACAGAGGCGATACCAGCGATTTTCGCTGGAGGAAAAACGGATAGTGATGGCGAGGACCTGGGAGGCCAGTTCCGGCAGTCGGTCTGGCTCCTGGGCGAGCAGTAACTCATAGTGGCAATCGTGCAGGGCCGCACAGGCCAGGTATTCCTCAAGGGCATCACGGCACGAAAAAAGGCGCAAGTCGCGATCTAGGCGATAGGGATAGTAGCGGGTGACACCCAGATCCTGCAGCACGAAGTCGGTCAGGCTCTGCTGCCGGTTGCCAAAGAAGAGCAGCTGCAGGTGTTGGGTCAGTTCTACGCCGCACGGGGCGACAATCCGTTGCCTGTCAATTGCACTGAGGGCCCGCAGTGTCTCATCGGCGTTCAGTTGCAACTGTTCAATGCCCTGCAGCAACGCGGCTTTATCAGGGAACGATTGCCGCGAGAGGGGGGTGAAGGCCCGCTGCAGTTCGCTGCGAGTAAACAGTTGACCCTGTTCCTGCGGCGACAGCATTTGGGCTTCCTCGGCCATGTCCTGTGCCAGCAGCGTGTCCAGTATGCCGGCGAGCGGCCCTAGTTCGTTATAGGCCAGTTTGCTTTCACGAAACCAGGGTCCGGTGCGGCAAACCAGGCGCACATAGAGGCACTGGGCTTTGAAATCCAGGGCGCGAAAATTGTCCAGGGTGGCGCGTTCGGAGCGGGTCAGGATGTCGTCGTACTGTGCCTGCACGGTGTCGCACAGGCGCA
>JANNXP010000222.1:0-12570 GCA_031409615.1 Haliea sp.
ATCACTGGTTTCACGGCGACGGCATGATCCAGCGCTTCGAGTTTGCCGGCGGCCGCGTGTCGTGGAAAAACCGCTGGGTGCGCACCGAAAAATATGAGCTGGAGCGCGCTGCTGGAAAATCCCTGTTCGGCGTATTGGGCAACCCGATGACCGCCGACCCTGCGGTGGCTGGAAAACACTACAACACCGCCAATACCAGCGTGGTGTGGCATGGCAATCGACTCATGGCGCTGATGGAAGGCACCATCGCTGTCGAATTGGAGCCCAGGACCCTGGCGACGGTGGGCAATTTCAATTACGACGGCAAGATCAACGGTCCGATCACGGCGCATCCCAAGTTTGATCACAGCAGCGGTGAAATGGTGTTCTTCGGAAACCAGGCCAAGGGACCTTTCAGTGAATTCCTGCGCATGAACGTGGCCGACAAGAACGGCAACCTGATCAAGGACGAAATGATCGAGGCGCCCTTCCCCTCGTTTGCCCATGATTTTTTTGTGACCGAAAAATACGTGGTGTTCCCGGTGTACCCGCTGGTGTTCAATCTGGAGCGCGCTATCACCAGTGGGATACCCATGGCCTGGGAGCCGGAGCGGGGCGCACATTTTGGCGTTATGCCGCGCACTGGCACCGCCGCCGATGTGACCTGGCACAGCATGGACCCGCGCTGGAGTTTCCACATGGTGAACGCCTGGGATGAGGGCGATGCAATCAAGGTCGATGTCTGCGCCTCGAATGCCACCACCTTCGCCCCCAAGCTCAATGGCATGATGGCGAGCGCAGACGAGGGCCTCACGCCAACGTTGCGCCGCTGGACTATCGATGTGGGCGGTCGATCGAATACTGTCGCCGAGGAAATGCTGGATGACATGGCCTGCGAATTTCCGCGCACCGATGACCGCTTCATGACGCGCAATCATCGCCATGCCTATCTCGTGGGCGGGCACGATACGCAGCTTAAGTTCACTCGCCTGATGCATTACGACATGAAAACCGGTGCCCGCAAAACCTGGGGTGAGGATCAGTGCCTACTGGGCGAGCCGGTATTTGCACCGCGCTCGGGCGCGACCGGGGAAGGGGATGGCTACATTCTGATCCTGGCCTACGACCAGTCAACGGCGCTCAGCCAGTTGCTGATTTTTGCGGCACAGGATATTGAGCAGGGGCCGGTGGCGCGGGCGAAACTACCCCTGCGTATTCCCTCCGGGTTCCACGGTGTCTGGGTAGGCGCCTGAACCTGCGCCTGAACTTGAACCTTGCCTACAGCGCACCGAAACGATAAATAAGATCGATGCCATAGGTGCGCGGCAGCGCGTACCCTACGGTGGTGGTGCGAGCCACACCTACTACAGGCACTCCGCCCAGGCTGTGGTCATCAATATCCGTGAGGTTTTTACACCAGGCCACCACGGTAGTGCGCTCATCCGGAAGATCCCAGGTAATGCGCGCGTCGTAGAATGTTTCTGCAGGGTTGGTGATGTCATTTGCGACATAGAAACTGTCCCGATCGAAGCCACCGTAGGTTTCGTCGCTATAGCGCACCAGGAAATTGGGTGTGATCGTGCCCATCGTCGCGGTCTGGATGTTGTAGTCGGTTGAGAGATAAGCGGTCCACTCGGGTGCGCGTGGCATCGGCTCGTCGGCTCTATCGATGACTATCTGGCCGTCGCCATTGGGGTCGGGAATCTCGGACAGCCATTCCTTGAACTCGGCATTCAGGTAGGCAACACTGCCCATAAAGCGCAGATTGTCCATTGGTAGAAGCGTGAATTCGATTTCAACACCCTTCATTTCCGCCTTACCGGCATTTTCGATGGCAGGCAAAGGAATGCCGAAATTGGGATCGGGCTTGGTGGTGGTCAGTTGGATATCGGAATAATCCTCGTAGAAAATGGCGACATTGGTGCGCAGCATGCGATCCAGGGCGTCGATCTTGAAACCCAGTTCCAGCATATCGACATACTCTGGCTTGAAATTTTCCAGATCGATAATGTTGTCGCCATCGAAGTCGCCGTTGCCCACGGTTACACCGCCAGAGCGAAAGCCGGTGCTGTAAGTGAGGTAGGTCATCGCATCGTCCATGTGCAATCTTTCCAGTACCGCGTCGGTGGCCAGGTACTTGACGCTCGCCATGGGGCTCACGTCGTCATCCTTGCGGCTATCGCTTGATTCGCCAAAAGCCCCGACGTCAAAAGGCACACCACCGGCACCGTCCGGATCGAAACCGTACAGCCACGATGTCACCGGCGTGCCGCCCGGCTGTGAGAAGGGATGTATGATGTTCGCGGTGTAAATCGTGTCAAGCGCGCCCAGGTAGTCACCATTGCCAATACTCGGTAGATAGACTCTGGCTTCGCGGTAATTGGTTTTACGTTCCTCCCAGGTATAGCGCAGGCCCAGCGTCAGGATGAGGTCTTCCCTGAGGTTATAGTCCGCCTGGCTAAATGCAGCATAGGCTGTGTTCTCGGTTTCGCGTTCGGTCAGGTTGGAGCGCGCCAGCAATAAGGTGTTGGGCGTTTTCGTGGTCTCGACGTAGCCCGCGAAGTCCTGCAACCAGTCATCGTTGGTTTCTTCATAGAATGCATAGGTGCCCAGGGTGTAATTGAGGCGCTCATCAAAGGCATTGCCGATGACCTGAAACTCCTGCGAGTACTGGTCAGTATCGTTGTGCTCCGGTGCGAGACGGCCAATGATGACGGCATCCATGCCATCGAGATCCTCATCGGCCTGCTGCTGCGTATTGCGGTAGGCGCTGATACTCTTGAACTGCAGTGTATCGTTGATCTCCCAGCTGACGGTGTTGGATGCCATGCTGGTGTCTACCTTATAGACGCCCTGGTAAAAAATATCGGAGCGGGTGTTCTGCTCGCCCTGAAACTTGTCAATCGGCAGGTTTTCTCCACTGCGGTTGCAATACTCCTCAACCGAGACTGGCGACAGCGCGTTGTAGATACCTTCGAGCGAGCCTTGATTGGGATACCCCGCGGCAGCCAACTCTTCGCCCAGCCACTTGCATTTTTGGCCGATCGGTTTTTGATTGATCCTGGTGTGGTTCACATTCAAATCCACGATCAGCGCGTCGGTGGGTAGCCAGCGCAGCTGACCGACGATCATGTTCCTGTCTTCATCACTGTATTGGGTGCCGTCGATATCATTCTCGATATAGCCGTCACGATTAATAGTGGCCATGGACAGTCGTGACAGCAGGGTGTCCTCAATCAGCGGCACGTCGACGGCGACCGATGCATCTTTACGGTCGAGGTTGCCATAGGTGCCCTTGGCGGTACCGCCGAATTCCGCAGAGGGTTTGATGGAGGTATACAAAATGGCGCCGCCGGTGGTGTTCTTGCCGAACAGCGTGCCCTGGGGCCCGCGCAGCACCTGGATGCTTTCGATTTCCACGGCGTCGAGCAACGCCCCGGAAGCCCGGCCGATATAGACTTCGTCAAGATAGATCCCTACACCGCCATCCGTGGTGACCTGGGTTTCGCGCTGCCCGACGCCGCGTATATAGGCATTGCCATCACCTTTTACCCCATTGCCGCCACCACCGAGATTCAGCCCGGGCACCAGGCCGTCAAAATCCCGCATATTCCTGATACCGAGGGCTTCCATGGTCTCGGTAGTGAAAGCCGTTACAGCAACCGGGACTGCCTGCAATGACTCCTCGCGTTTTCTGGCGGTCACCACGACTTCCTCCAGGGCCAGGTCTTCTGCCCAGGCCGTTAATGGTAGTGGCAGGTTGGCCAGGCTGAGTGCGACCAAGGCCGTTAGGTAAGTGTGCTGCGACATGCAAATGCTCCTAAAACTTCCAGCGTAGGGTGAGCCCGATCGTGCGCGGTCTGTTTACTGTTACGCGCTGCGGCACGCCCCAGCGATTGTTGAAGAATTCCTCAGCCACTGCATCCGTAATATTGGTGACATAGACGGTGGCGCTCCACTGCTGGGCATCCAGGCCCGCACGCAGATTGCCCAGATCATAGGCGGGCTGATCGGTGGTGCTCTGGGTAAAAATGAGGGATTCGGTGCCGCTCAGTGAATTCACCGAGTCTCCCACATAGGCCCATTCCAGCAGCACAAAGGGTTCTGCGTCCAGCAGCGACTGTGGAAAGGTGTACTGCACGGAGATGCTGCCTTTCTCCTGCGGCGTTATGGGTAGCTGCGTGCCATTTTCCACCTCGGCGACCAGCGATTCCCCGCCTTCGCCATAGATGGTGTTGTCTTCGGAAATCTCTGCGTTGATCACGCCAATGTTGGCGTTGACATCCCAGCCTGCTGCTGGCAGCCACGTCACATCGAGTTCGACGCCATCAATCTCGGCCTGTGAGAAATTGATGATGCCCGTGGAGAAAACGGTGGGATCGTATACCTGAATCTGGATGTCGTTCCACTGCATGTGGTAGGCCACTGCATTGAAGCGCACGCTGCGGTCGAACCACTCGCTCTTCAGGCCCAGTTCATAGTTCTTCAGCTTGTCCGGGTCGTAATCCTCCGGCAGGACGGAATTGGCGCGCAGGGCATTGGTGCCGCCGGCGCGAAAACCCTCGGAATAGGTGGCATAGGTCATGACCTCGTCATTGATCTGGTAGGTCACATTGAGTTTCGGCACCCAGTCGTCCTGGCTGTAATGCTTAACATCGTTGTTGAACAGGTAATCGGTCGCGACATTGACCTTGTTTCCTGCCAGCAGATTGCCCTGTTGGATACCGAGTTCCTGATCCTGGTTAAACCAGCGCGCACCGCCGGTGAAGCTCAGCTGGTCGGTGGCCGCAAAGGTCACCTCGCCGAAGAGTGCCGTCTGCTCTATCTCAAGATCGTAGGCACTAAAGAAAAAGTTATCTGACGCGGTGTTGTGGAAGCTGGCGTAATTCGGGTTGAAATCGGGCGAGTTCGCGTGATCGTTGAGGTAGGTGTAACCCTGATTAGCGTAGTACGCCGTATCGCTGAAGTCGCGTAGGGTGGAGGTATTGAATTGGGTGCGATCAAGCTTGCCGTAGAAAAATCCCACCAGACCGCTCCAGCGGCTGTCACTGTCGTCCGGTGTGGTCATGCGCCCCTCGAGCGTCCAGCGTTCATCTTCCTGATCCTGGGTGACATAGCCGCGAGGGGTGCCAGTGAAGTCGTAAATAGCGTAGTCGACTGGATTGAACTGCTGATCCAGTCCGTGTAGATAGTTGGTGGCATCGGACTCGTAGGTCAGGTCGCGGTTAAAATAGCTGCCGGTAAGGACAGTGTCCGCGAAGCCCAGGTCGCCTTCCATGCCGAGGCTGAGTTGATACCAGTTATCCTTCAGATATTCGTCTTCAAAGCGCCCCTGTTCCAGGGCGCCGAGACCCACGTCGACATCGCCGAAGCCATCGACGTCGGTGTTTTGCACAATGCCTGAGATATCCACCGTCCAGTCATCGTTGACCAGCCAACGCGCGGCGGCGCGCCCGCCGACGGTCTTGGCAGAGTTGACGTCGTCATCGACAGTGTTGGCATTGTCAAAGGGTTCGCCCACGGGTAAATAACCCGAAGCGATGCGGGCGTCCACCCACTTGTCGGGCTGGCTCGTCACCAGCACATTGTCGATATACCCGGCCTCGTGGCTTTCAAAGCCGACCAGTCGTACTGCCAGCTTGTCCTGGATAATCGGGATATTGACCATGGCGGACACATCCTTGTCCGTGTCGTTGCTGTGCTCGACATAGGCCATGTCGCCCTCGAGCCAGCCAGTCATCTCGCTCGGGTCGGCTTTGTTGGTGATAATGCGCAGCGTGCCCGACTGGGACGCGTCACCGAACAGCGTGCCTTGCGGTCCGCTCAGTGCCTCCACGCGCTCGATGTCGATCAGGCGCGGGTCGGGGTTCAGACCGGCCTGGGTGATCGGTGCTTCATCCAGGTACACGCTGGCCGAGGGATTCGTGCCGAACTGAATGCCCGCCGCCGCCACGCCCCGAAATACAATCGAGGTGCCCGCCGGCTCGCGCCGCGCAAAGGCCAGGCTGGGAATGCTGTTGGCGTAGTCATCCAGCACGGCAAAACCCTGGCGCTGGATATCGGCGGTGGTGAAGGCGGTGATAGCCTGGGGTATGTTTTGCAGGTTGGCCTTGCGTTTGGTGGCCGTTACGATGATCTCTTCCAGCGTTTGATCCCCGGCATAGCTGACCTGCGCCGTGCCGAGCACGGCCGACACCATCAGCGCCAGCGTCTTTTTACTGGTGGGGATACTGTTACTGGGCACAGGGGGCGACGGGTTGCTCTTGGTCTTCATGGCCGTGGCCTTGTGCGCGATTTTATTATGCACAAATCCTAATGCAATAGAGCGCAATTGCAAGGCCAAAAGGGAAGCCTGGCTAAAATCATCTTGCGTTCATGCCCCGTTGGTTGACGGAGTCCGGGTGGCAACCTACTCTGGCCACGACTCCCCTGTGCTGATTGGAAGAGCAACCCCTCATGGATATCGGCGTTCCTCTGCGCGATCTCGGCGTGTATGACACAAGCGCGCTATGCGAGGCCATCGCAGCCCAGGGCGAGGACGCATGGCTGGACAATACGTTCCGCCAGCAAGAGTACGATGTGCACCAGATGACGCACTCCCTCGTGATGATCTTCACCGACGGCGCCGGCTGGCCGCAAATCGACGTGCAGCGGCAGGCGGGTTGGGACCTACTGGCAGAGTCGGCCATACCCCTGATGCACCAGATCCTGGCCGACCACTACCCGCCGGGCGGTACGATCATTCGCGCCATGGCCGCGCGTCTGCAGGCCGGTGGCGTGATCAAGACCCACCGGGACAATCATCCTTCGTTTCACTACGGGCACCGTATCCACCTGCCGCTTGTCACCAACGGGCGGGTGCGTTTCATCATTGATGGTCGGCCGTACAAGATGCAGGTGGGGAAAGCGTATGAGATTAATAACCAGCTGCCGCATAGCGTGATGAACAAGGGCGCGGATGCCCGCATCAACTTTATCTTTGACTATGTGCCGCCGCACTATCTGGGGCGGGAGGTCGGCACCGCGTGACCACACTGATCGCGACCTCGGTCGTCAGGGGCAGCCAGCAGGGCGAGAGCCATGGCGGTGTCTATCTGGTGGATTTTATGCAGCAGCGCGTCACGCAGGTCATCGACTGGGATAGTGCGGACATTGATTGGCAGGGTCGTGGCTGGGACAGAGGTCTGCGCGGTATTGCCTTCGACGGTGAGCGGGTGTTTATCGCCGCCAGCAATGAGCTGTTTGTCTACACGCCGGACTTCACGTTACTGGCGTCCTACCGCAACCCCTATCTGCGGCACTGTCACGAGATCGCGGTGCATGAGCGCCGCCTGTACCTCACCGCGACCGGCTTCGACTCGGTGCTGGGCTTCGACCTGGATGAAAACCGTTTTTGTTTCGGACTCAATATTGTCGCCGTGGGCAGGCGCTTCCAGGGCAGCCCTTTTGATCCGCAGCGCGACCACGGGCCTGCCCCCGGCAATTTGCTGCACCTCAACACTGTGTATTGCGATGCATCGGGACTGTATTTCAGCGGCTTGAAGACCGGCGCGCTGGTGCGCTTTGATGGGCGCACCCTGCAGCGCACGGCCACGGTGCCGCGTGGCGTACACAATGCCCGGCCCTTCGGCGCCGGCGTGTTGTTCAATGACACTCTGGCAGATCGGGTACGCCTGGTACTGCCGGACAAGGAGATCAGTTTTGCCGTGCCGCAGATCGATGAGGCCGACCTGACCCACACTGAGCTGGATGATTCACGCATCGCCCGCGCCGGTTTCGCGCGCGGCCTGTGTGTGATCGACGACACGCTGGTGGCGGCGGGCTCATCGCCCTCGACTATTGCGCTGCATGATATGGCATTGGCCCGCACCCGCAGTGTCGTTACGCTGAGCCACGATATCCGCAATGCGATCCACGGGCTGGAGGTGTGGCCGTTCGAAGGTGTGTCGTTGTCATCGTCTGCACGTAACCAGACAGGCAGCTCCCGCTGACATGGCAATCAGCCGAGCGCAAGAAAAGCGCGCGGCCGCGCTGTTGCGGTGAATCCTGTCAGTATTCTTTACAAACCCGCGGCAGGTTGTAAGCTGATAGGGCCACGAGCCGTATGGCCATAGAGGTGGTATGTAACTTGCGTGGGCAATACACCCTCGGGAAACTCTCTCGGGATAAGGATGTTCAAACTAACCGGGAGGTTTTATGCCACAAGCAGTTATAGAGACTGTTGTTGTTCGAGCCGGGCTACTGCACGTGTTGCGAGCACTTGCACTCCTGCCCTTTTTGTTTTTTGGCCAGACGGCCACCGCGCTGGTCATCCCCGCCACAGATACCGGTTGGTATGTCGATGATGGGACGCATGATCCTGACAACGCAAACTACGTCACCGGGTTTGCCTTCGATGCGTTCTTTCAGGCCTCTGTCGAGTTCCGCAACTTTTTCATCTTTGATCTGAGCGGCGTTGGCCCCGTTAGCAGCGCCACCCTGCGCGCCTATCTTATCCCTGACGATGTAGGCCCCGGTTACTTAAGCCCCGACGCAACGGAGACATGGGGCCTGTTCGATGTGACAACCCTTCTGGCTGACCTGACGGGCGGCACCGGCGGTGTAGGTGCATTCGCCGATCTTGGCGGAGGCGTTGCGTATGGCGAGGCGATAGTGTCCGGCGGTGATATGGGGAGTTTTATCGAGGTGTCGCTGAATGCTGATGCGCTCGCCAGTATCGGCTCCGTCGGCGGCTTATGGGCGGTGGGCGGCCGCCTTCTCGATTTGGGCGATGCAGACCAGGAAATTATTTTTGCCTGGAGCCACGACGATCCTCGGGTGGAATTGGTCGTGACAAACGCCGTGCCGGTCGCCGCGCCGACCACGTCCTACCTTTTGGCTCTGGCAGTGGGAGGTTTGTACTGGTTACGGCGCAGGCGAGCGCTCTAAAAGCCAATGCGTCTCGCAAGAGCGACAGGACGGAGCCAGAACTTAGCTGAACCCTTCCCGTAGCAGACGTTGCCCGCAGCGGCGACCGTAGCGAGTCCAGCAGTCGAAGGCTACCCGGCTCGGCTATACTGCATTGGCCGCCACCAACTGATAATGCTGAACCTCTGGGAACGGGCTGTAAAAGTGATGTAACAGCGCTTTCCATTCCTGGTATTGCGCTGAACCGCGAAAACCTTTTGTGTGTGACCCAAGAGTTTGCCAATTGACCAAAAATAGGTAGCGACTCTCGTTTTCGATGCAGCGCTGGAGCTGATGCGATATGTAGCCCGGCATTGAGCTGATAATCGATTGAGCTTTGGAAAAGGCGAGTTCAAAATCTTTTTCAAGACCGGACTTAATATCGAGAATAGCGACTTCCAGGATCATACTTGCTCCAATGCGGCATAATAGTTAAATGTACGGATACTCCATGCCCTGTCAACGTTCGATTATTGTAACGTTGCAGCGCAGTCGGCTATGCCCAGCACCGGCGCCAGAATCTCCCGCAGCTCGTCGAGGTGCGGCGCGTAATGACGCCAGAATCCCACGCTGGAATGATAGATAGGCTGGCGCACCTGTTCAGAACTGGCAGTGCGCACAGCGCGCCCTGACTCGTGAAAGCGCAGGCAGTTATCCTCCCAGGGTAGCTCCAGGTAATTGAGTATGCGCCGCACCTGAGTTTCAAGATCCGTCACAACATCTTCATACTGCACGCGTAGCACCTTGCCGAGCAGTACTTCGTCCCAGTGCTGCATCATGCGCAGGTATTGCAGGTAGTACTCGCCGATGTCGCACTGGTCGTAGCTGAACGTCTGGCCCCGGGCGTACAGTTGCCGCAGGTTGCCGACACAGGCATCCAGCGGGTGGCGGCGGGCATCGATGATTTTCGCATTCGGCAAAATGCTGTGGATGAAACCCACGCTGGGGAAATTGTTGGGCATCTTGTCGATGAAGCGTGCAGTGCCCTCTACGCGATGCCGCGCGGCCATCGCCAGATAGTCCTGGCCGAGGCGCTGAAAATGTCGGGGCTGTAGTTCCGCCAGTACTTGCGGATAGCGCATGGCATCGGCGCGGTTGTGGTTCAGTGATTGACTGAGGCGACCGATGTAGGGCAACTCACTGGTGCCCTCGACCTCACTATGGCTGGCGATGATCTGCTCTATCAGTGTAGAGCCGGAGCGCGGCAGGCCCAGAATGAAAATCGGCGCGGCGTCCGGGTTGCCCTGCCCCGCAGTGGCCTGAAAAAACTCGGCATTGAAAAATGCGATCAATTCGTCGTTGATGGTTTGTGTCTGCACCGGGTCATAGCTGACCAGCATGCGCTGTGTGGCATTGCCCTCCTCGTAATAGCGCCACGCCTGCGCGTACTCCTTGCGGTCTTCAAAGGCCCTGGCCAGGGCGAACAGGAAATTGACGCGGGAAGAGTCGTTGAGTGCATCGCGCGCCAGCTGCTGCTGCATCTGCTCGATCTCCGCATCCTCGAAACGGTAGGTCTTGAGATTGGCCAAACTGTAGTAGGCTTCCCCGAAGTCTGGCTCCAGTGCCAGACAGCGCTGGTAGGCGGCAACACCTTCCTGCTGGTCGCCCAAGGTTTTTAGCATGTGCCCCAGCCCCAGCCAGGCGCCCGCATGTTTGGGTGCCAGTTCCAGGCAGCGGCGGTATTCTGCAGCGGCTTCCTCGTTCAGTGCCGCCGGCGCCAGCACGCCCGCCAGACGGAAGTGGGCCTTCGGATTGTCAGGCAGCAGCGCGAGCAATTCACGGTACACCACGATCGCGTCTTCGGGGCGCTCCAGCTCCTTGAGCACGCGGCCCAGTTCGAACATGGCCGGTGTATGGTCGGGGGCGGACGCCAGCGCCTGGCGCAGCAAATGTTCGGCGTCATCCAGATCGCCAGAGGCGGCGGCGATCAGGCCCAGCAGGCGCAGGGCATCGACGTGCCGGGGATTTTTCTGCAATACCTGACGGCACAATTGCTCCGCGTCCTGCAGGCGACCGGCCTGATGGTGTTCTGCCGCCAGCGCCATCATGCGGCGCATCGGCGACAGGGCGAAACAGCGTTCGAAGGAGACGTCCGCTTCCGGCCCCCGCCCCAACGCGGCCAGTGCTTTACCCAACTGGAAGTGCGCTTCCTCCAAACGCGGATCCAGGCGCACAGCTTTTTCCAGCAGGGGCAGCGCCTCCTGCGCCTTGTGCTGCTGCACCAGCAGCGTGCCCAGGTCTTCGTAGGGCTTGGCGAACGTGGGCGCCAGTTCAATCGCCCTGGCGAGGATTTTCTCCGCCGCATCAAAGCGGCGCAGGTCACCCAGCGCGGCACCTAACAAACCGAGGATATTGATGTCATCGGGATAGCGCGTGAGAAGTTCGCTGCAACTGGCAACGGCCTGCTCCGTCTGGCGCGACTGCAGTTGTGCCAGGATATCGTCGAACAGGCGGCGCGGAGCGCGGGATTGTTGCATGCTGCCTCGTGCGTGGTAGTGGCCAAGGGCTGTTATGGTAGGGCGAAATCGTGCGCGGCTCCAGTGGCGCACGATCGGTCGTGATTCAAGACTGGATGACCGCTTTGTGGCGGGAAAGGGACCATTAGATCTGGCTGTATCGGGCTAGATGAACGACCCAGAGCGCCTACAGGCGGGCTTACTCGTTAGAGAGAATTCATCGGCTGTATGAGCAAAACAAACGGCCCCTGAAGGAACCGCTACAGTGCATCGATTGATTGTGTTGCCCGCTGGCTGAAGTTGACTGCAGCAGAGTTGGATCGCTAGGTGTTCAATGCGCGCTGCCGGCCGGTGAAGCCAAGTGCGCACAACGCTAGACCCATAAGAGCCATTGTATTGCTGATCGGTACCGATGATGCATTGGTATCTCGAACGAACCATGCGCCGGGGTCATCACTACGAAAACCTAATGTATTTTTCCCTAGATAGGTGTTTGAAGTGGCGATGTCGTAATCGTAATCGCAGCAAATTAAGGAGTAGGACCAAAACATTTCTCCGATGTATCCATTGTTCGCGTCAAAGCTATCGCGCAACCGACCCCGTATTATCGCAGTTTCGCCATCAGAGGCCGTGAGCCGAAACCCGTCAGCAACCATCGTCCAAAGCCAATCCGTGGAGTATCCCGTTGCACGGTCAGGCCCCGGCCCCATGGTCATAGAACCAATATAATCGTTAAAGAGTCCGTTAATGTCATCGACACTGGCCCAGGTCCAACCCGTCAGGTCGTTGCCCCCCAAGGAGCCGTTACACGACCCCGTAGTGGCATTACACACCGTGTTGATGGCGCTCCAGGTGTAGCCGGTGAAGTTCAATGGCTGCAACCATTCCAATCCGCCCGCCGTGACGGGGGGCAGCAGCGCGGAGCTCGCTGACCCGGTCCATCCAACTGCCAGTACCACCAATAACCTGCTGAATATTTTGGGCATTATTCTTATCTCTTGAGCTTCCCTGTCGTTAGGAGACACGCAATCTGCGGGCCATGTCAACAATTGCAGGGCTTAGTGCAATGACGACAGCGCACGCTGCTGGCGCACCATGACCCACCCCGCGATTATCACGCCCACTGAGACCGCCGCGATCACCAGCGTGGTCAGGGCGTTGATTTCCGGCGTCACCCCCAGTTTGACCT
>JANNXP010000223.1:0-6341 GCA_031409615.1 Haliea sp.
CCGATTACCGGGGAATATACACTGGAAGTTTCTTCTCCGGGTACGGACCGTCAATTGTTCAAGTTGGCGCAGTACTTTGGCTACGTCGGCGAGACGGTAGAAGTGCGATTGCGCAGCGCTTTTGATGGGCGGCGCAGGTTCAAGGGTATTTTGAAAGGTATCGAGGGCGAAGACATTGTGATTCAGGTAGATGATCACGAGTTTCTGTTGCCCTATGGCGCGATTGAAAAGGCGCGTGTACAACCCCGCGTTTGAACGCGGCAAGTGAATTGGCGAGGCTTGAGATGACGAAAGAAATTCTGTTGGTGGCTGAGGCTGTCTCCAATGAAAAGGGGGTGTCCGAGGACATTATCTTCGAAGCGATAGAACTGGCGTTGGCAACGGCGACTAAAAAGCGTTACGACGAAGACGCCGACATTCACGTTACTATTGATCGTAAAACTGGAGATTACGTTTCTATACGTCGTTGGCTGGTAGTGCCTGATGATGAAATGGCGCTATTGGGTACCCAGTTCACCACGGAGGAGGCCATTGAGCAGGATCCAAACCTCAAGCCCGGTGATATTCACGAGGAGCGGGTAGAGAATGTCGAGTTTGGGCGGATAGCCGCGCAGACAGCCAAGCAGGTGATCGTACAGCGAGTTCGCGACGCCGAACGTGCACAGGTTGTCGCGCAATACTTGAGCCGGGTCGGTGAGCTTGTGTCTGGTATCGTCAAGAAGGTAACTCGCGACAATGTTATTGTGGATCTTGGCAATAATGCAGAGGGTCTGTTGCCGCGAGATCAACTGGTTGGTCGGGAAACGTTTCGGGTGAACGACCGGGTGCGTGCCATTCTTAAGGAGATTAGTGCCGAAGCCCGTGGCCCCCAACTGATACTGAGCCGTTCATGCACAGAAATGTTGATCGAGCTGTTCAAGATAGAGGTGCCTGAGATCGCCGAAGAAGTAATACAGATTCGTGCTGCGGCCCGTGATCCGGGATCGCGCGCAAAGATAGCGGTTAAGACCAATGATCAGCGCATCGACCCCGTAGGTGCCTGCGTGGGCATGCGCGGCTCGCGCGTGCAGGCGGTATCAAACGAACTCGATAACGAGCGGGTTGATATTGTGCTGTGGGACGACAATCCCGCGCAATTGGTGATTAACGCCATGGCGCCGGCGGAAGTTGAGTCAATCGTAATGGACGAAGATAGCGGCACTATGGATGTGGCGGTATCGCAGGACAATCTGGCTCAGGCTATCGGCCGCTCCGGGCAAAATGTCCGCCTGGCGTCCCAGCTTACCAAGTGGACCATCAACGTTATGAGCTTGGAGGATGCTGCTGAGAAGCATGAGGCGGAATCCGGTCAGATTATAAAGATATTCGTCGAGAACCTTGATATCGACGAGGATGTGGCGGAAATCCTGGTAGACGAAGGCTTTACCACTCTGGAAGAAGTAGCCTACGTGCCCCTTGAGGAATTGACCTCTATAGAGGGTTTTGATGAAGAAATCGCTGAAGAGCTGCGCGCACGAGCCAAAGACGCCTTATTGACTCAGGCCATCGCGTCCGAGGAGCAGCTGGGATCCCGAGAGCCGGCTGAGGACTTATTGACCATGGAGGGGATGGATCGCCATCTGGCTTACATCCTGTCCAGCCGTGCAATAGTTACCATGGAAGATCTCGCAGAACAGGGCGTGGACGATCTCATGGATATCCCGGATATGACCGAAAAACGTGCGGGTGAGTTGATTATGACCGCAAGGGCGCCCTGGTTTGCCGAGGCAGAAGAATAACCTGACACGGCAAGGTCTATAGCATTCCGACAGGGTACCAAGGAGAGTATTGAATGGGTCAGGTGACAGTACAGCAGCTCGCGGAAGTGGTAGGCGCGTCCTCAGAGCGTCTGCTGACGCAGATGAAAGAGGCCGGATTGCCGCACTCGGAAGCAGAAGAAGCTGTGTCTGATGAGGACAAGCAGACGCTGCTTAACTACCTGAAGCGCAGCCACGGTGAATCGGCAGACGCTCCCAAGCGCATAACCTTGAAGCGCAAGACTCTCAGTACCTTACGTACGTCCGGATCGCAGGGTCGAAAAACCGTCAATGTGGAAGTACGTAAGAAGCGCACCTATGTAAAGCGTGACGCAGACCAATTGGGTGAAGAAGGGGCATCGCTAGATGATGAGTCTTTCGCGCGAGATGTGGAGCATGAGACAGAAGATGCTGTCGCTCAAGCGGCAGCAGCGGTAGAGGCGAAAGCGGCTGCTGCCGCTGAGCGCGAGCAACTTGCTGCGGCCGTATCGGAGCTGGAGGCCAGCGCCGATGAGGATCCTGCAAACCTCGACCCTGAAGTCCTGCGACAACGGGCGGCGGCGCGCCGCAAGCTAAAGGAAGCTGATGAAGCGGCCATGCGACAGGCAGCAGTCGACGCGCGCAAGGCGGCAGAAGATCAGATCAAGGCTGAAAGCCTGGTCAAAACCCAGGAAAAAGCCAAGGACGTTAGTGCCAAGAAACCAAAGCGTCTGCATGAGGTTCCTTCTTCTGCTCTTGCTCAGGAAGACGATACGCGTAAACCGCGCAGCAAATTGGCTCGAAATGCACCTGCGGGTCGAGGTAAACAACGCAACCACAATTTATCCTTGGCGGATCTTGAGTCAGAAACAGGGATTGGCCGTCGTCGCGGCGGTCGCAAGAAAATCAGGGCGGCACACGCGGAACATTCCAGACATGGTTTCGAAATGCCCACGGAAAAGAAAATTTACGAAGTAGAGCTACTGGACATAATTTCCGTTGCAGATCTGGCACAACAGATGTCTGTAAAGTCCGGGGAAGTTATCAGGGAATTAATGAAGCTGGGCGTGATGGCAACTATCAACCAGATGATTGATCGCGATACCGCGACGCTGGTGGTGGAAGAGTGTGGCCACGTGGTGAAACTCATTAGCGCAGACGCACTAGAGGAAAGGCTGGAGGAAACCCTATCTCAGCACGAGGGTACCGAGGAGTCGCGGGCGCCTGTGGTGACCGTGATGGGGCACGTAGACCATGGCAAGACCTCCCTGCTGGATTACATCCGCAAAAGTAAGGTCGCTTCAGGTGAGGCGGGTGGCATCACGCAGCATATCGGAGCCTATCACGTGGAAACCGAGCGCGGCATGATTTCTTTCCTCGATACTCCCGGACATGCGGCGTTTACGGCGATGCGCGCGCGTGGGGCAAAGAGTACGGATATCGTGGTTCTGGTGGTGGCCGCTGATGACGGTGTCATGCCCCAGACTGAGGAAGCGGTGAAGCATGCGAAGGCCGCTAAAGTGCCTATTATTGTCGCAATAAATAAAATTGACAAACCGGGCGGAGATCTTGAGCGGATCAAGAGTGAGCTTGCCGCCAAAGATGTCATTCCCGAAGAGTGGGGCGGAGATACGCAGTTTATCAGCGTCTCGGCCCACACCGGTGCAGGCGTCAATGAACTTCTTGACGCAATACTGTTGCAGGCGGAACTCCTGGAGTTGACCGCCCCACGCGATGTGCCTGCACAAGGTATAGTGATCGAGTCCCGTCTGGACAAGGGGCGTGGCCCGGTCGCATCCCTGTTGATCCAGAGTGGCACCCTGCGTAAAGGCGATATAGTTCTTGCCGGGCTGCAGTTTGGCCGCGTGCGCGCCATGTTGGATGAAAATGGTCAGGCAATCGATGAGGCAGGCCCCAGCATTCCCGTGGAAATTCTGGGTCTGGATGCTACCCCTGCGGCTGGCGACCTATTCGCTGTTGTCGAGAGTGAGAAGCGTGCCAGAGAAGTTGCAGACTTCCGCCAGGAAAAGACTCGCGATAAGAAGATACAGCGCCAACAGGCAGCCAAGCTGGATAATATGTTTGAAAGCATGACGGCGGGCGTGAAGAAAATGCTCAATGTCGTGGTAAAAGCAGATGTACGTGGATCACTGGAGGCAATTCAATCGGCCCTGCTGGAAATTGGCAATGAAGAAGTCCAGGTCAATATCGTAACCGGCGGTGTTGGAGGTATCACTGAGACAGACATCAATCTGGCTGTAACATCAAGTGCTGTCGTATTCGGCTTCAATGTGCGAGCTGATAATTCGGCGCGCAGGCTGGTGGACACCGAAGGTGTTGACCTGCGCTACTACAACGTTATTTACGATCTGATTGACGACGTCAAGCTGGCTCTCACAGGTATGCTGGCGCCTGAACTGAGAGAAGATATTGTTGGCATTGCCGAAGTTCGTGACGTATTCCGGTCACCCAAATACGGACAGATTGCTGGATGCATGGTCATCGAAGGAACCGTCTATCGCTCCAAGCCTATCCGTGTACTGCGCGATAGCGTCGTTATCTATCAGGGCGAGCTGGAATCGCTGCGTCGGTTCAAGGATGACGCCAGTGAGGTGCGTAATGGCATGGAGTGCGGAATT
The DNA here is from genome assembly GCA_031409615.1 of Haliea sp. Lineage (GTDB taxonomy): Bacteria > Pseudomonadota > Gammaproteobacteria > Pseudomonadales > Halieaceae > Marimicrobium. The sequence continues at coordinate 4,415 of JANNXP010000223.1, forward strand.
GGTGTCAAGAATTACACCGATGTGAAAGCGGGCGACCTCATAGAAGTATACGAAGTCAAGGAGATAGCCCGCTCACTGTGAGCGATGGCTAAATGAAAGGGACCAATGGCTAAAGAGTACGCCAGAACCCAACGCGTGGCGGATTATCTGCAGCGCGAGTTGGCCGCCCTGATCCAGCATGAAGTGCGAGATCCCCGGGTAGGTATGGTCAGCATTACTGGAGTGGATGTGAGTCGCGATCTTGGTCATGCCAGAATCTACTATACGGTGATGGGTAGTGATACTAGTGAGGACGCAAAGGAGTCGACTGAGGTGCTCAATAAGGCAGCGGGCTTTCTGCGCAGTCAGCTGTCTCGGGGCACGAATATGCGGAGTGTGCCGCAGCTAAGATTTTATTTTGATACCAGTGTTGGCCACGGCCGTGATCTGGAGGACCTGATCAGACGTGCCGCCGATGCAGATCGCGAACTGGGTTTGCGCGATGATGATGGCGCCAAGGATTAGCTAGTGACCAAGCGTGGCCGCGGGCGGACGGTGGATGGCATTCTGGTGCTGGATAAGCCTTTGGGGATTAGCTCCAATCAGGCGTTGCAGCGCGTTAAACGCGCGTACTTCGCGGCTAAGGCCGGCCACACGGGCAGCCTTGACCCGTTAGCCACGGGAGTGCTGCCCCTGTGTTTCGGCGAGGCGACCAAGTTTTCGCAGTATTTGTTGGACGCGGATAAGGCTTACGAGAGCACATTTGTGCTGGGTACGGTGACTGCCACCGGTGATGCCGAAGGCCCGGTGCTGGAAGATAGGGACGCAAGCGACGTTACGGAGGGTGATGTTGTTGCAGCATTGAGGGATTTTGAAGGCGAGATCGAGCAGATCCCTTCGATGTTCTCGGCCATCAAGAAAGACGGACAGCCCCTCTACAAGCTGGCGCGACAGGGGCTGGAGGTGGAACGCAAATCGCGTTCGGTGGTCATAAAAGAGTTACAGCTGCGCGCCTTCAGAGGCGGAGAAAAGCCCCAGGTGGATATTTATCTGGAGTGCAGCAAAGGAACCTACGTTAGATCGTTGGCAGAGGATTTGGGGCGTGTTCTTGGTTGCGGTGCGTTCGTTAGTGCGCTGCGGCGAACCAAGGCTGGCCCCTTTAGTATTGAAGACAGCCTGTCATTGGGCGCACTGGAGGCACTGAAGGACGCCAGTGAAGTTCATGAGCTGGATGCGTTTCTATTGCCCGCAGACGCCGCCTTGGGCGCGCTGCCGCTGGTTCGCCTCAGCGAATCAGGTGGTTTTTATATGCGCCAGGGGCAGCCGGTAATGGTGCCAAATGCGCCCCGCGGTGGTATCGTGCGCGTCGCGCTGGAAACCGGCGAATTTTTAGGAGTTGGAGAGATATTGGATGACGGGCGCGTGGCGCCGCGTCGACTGATTGTCACCGGTAGGTGACGCGAACCTGTCTGTCAATCTGCACGGATAGGCTCTTTTATTAACGAAGGGCGGTACACCGCCTGAGGCAGATTAATCAAAAGGAACACACAATGGCTTTAAATGTTGAAAAGAAAGCAGAAATTGTAAAAGAGTATCAGGTGGGCGCCGGCGACACCGGTTCACCGGAGGTACAGGTAGCTCTACTAACTGCCAATATTGAGCAGTTGCAGGGGCACTTCCAGTCACATTCGCACGATCACCACTCACGCCGCGGTCTGATCCGCATGGTTAATCAGCGCCGCAAACTGCTGGACTATCTGAAGCGCAAGGACACACAGCGCTACAGTAATCTGATCAAGCGACTCGGCCTGCGTAGATAGGTTGCATCCCCCTGCCGGGGTGTTCATTGGGAACGCCCCGGTCTCATATTGAGAATAGGAGAATAATTGTGAATCCAGTAACTAAAACATTCCAGTACGGCGGCCAAACCGTCACTATGGAAACGGGC
>JANNXP010000224.1:0-3382 GCA_031409615.1 Haliea sp.
GCAAACCTGATTCCTGTAGGCCGTAGTGTAGACAGCGGTGCTGCAGTAGGTCCTCTGGCGAGGCGGGTTCTCCGTTGACAGACAAGTATTCGCTGGAGGCACAGAGTACCAGGCGCGCCGGGCAAATCTCCCGTGTGACCAGGCTGGTAAACGTGCGCGGGGCACTGATGCGGATGGAGATATCGAAGCCTTCTTCAATTGGGTCCACAAAGCGGTCGTTGAGGGCCAGCCCCACGTGCACGTCTGGATAGGTCGCCATAAACTCGCCAATGAGGGGCGCAAGGTGCAGAGTGCCGAAGGACATCGGGGCATTGATACGCAGTTCGCCCCGGGGCTCGTCCTGCAGCTCCGACACCTGGGCGATGGCGTCCTCCATGTCGACCAGTATCTGTACGCAGCGCTTGTAGAAGGCCTGGCCAGTTTCGGTAGGCGACACCTGTCGGGTACTGCGTCGCAGTAATTGCGTGCCCAGCGACTGTTCCAGTTTGATCACCTGTTTATGCACCACCGATCGGGCCAGTCCCAGGTCCCGGGCTGCTGCGGCAAAACCGCCAGCCTCCACGACCCGGGTGAAGGCCCGCATACCGTCAAAGAGATTCATGTAAATGTCTCCAAAATGGTTACACAATGTAACAAATATGACTAATTGTTCTCTAAATGGCAACAATGGATACTGGCGTGACTGAAACAGTTTGGTAAAAGGAGGCGAGTGATGCAAACAGTACGACACAGTGATGAACGCGGGGCAGCCAATTTTGGCTGGCTGGACAGCCGCCACACCTTTTCCTTCGGGCACTACAACGACCAGCGCTTCATGGGCTTTGGCCCCCTGCGCGTGATCAACGAAGACCACGTAAAGCCATCGCGAGGTTTCGATACCCACGGCCACCGGGATATGGAAATCATTTCCTACGTGATCAGCGGCGCCCTGCGCCATGAAGACAGTCTGGGTAACGGTTCCATCATTCGCCCTGGCGACGTGCAGCGCATGACGGCGGGCAGCGGTGTAAGGCACAGCGAGTACAACGCCTCCGATACAGAGGATGCACACTTCCTGCAAATCTGGATCGAGCCCGAGGCGCTGAACCTGTCGCCCGGGTATGAACAGAGATCGTTCAGTGCGGCCGAGAAAACGAATCAGTTGCGGTTGGTGGTGTCTCGCGATGGGCGTGACGGCTCTGTCAGCATCCACCGGGATGCGGAACTCTATGCTGGCCTGCTGACGCCCGGTGGCACACTGAATCACGCGTTCGCAGCGGGCCGGCTCGGTTGGCTGCAGGTGGTGCGCGGTGCGCTGACCGCCAATGGTAAGACCTTGCAGGCGGGTGACGGTATGTCCCTGCGCGACATACCCACATTGGTATTACAGGCAACAAAGGAAACCGAAGTGCTATTGTTTGACATGGGTTGACACCCATTTTACTTACCCAAGGAGACTACAAATGACTATCCAGAATGTTTCTCGGGCTGTTTTGGCCCTGTTATCGATCACACTCATCGCCAACACGGCGCTGGCCGCAGCGACACCTGAGCCGGGCAAGGACCTCCTCAACCCTGACAATCACGTGCTTATCCTGATCGATCATCAGCCGCAGATGGCGTTTGCGACTCGCTCGATCGACATCGCCGAACTGCGTAACAATGTTACCGGTTTGGCCAAAGCGGCCAAGGCCTTCGGCGTGCCAATGATTTTGACCACCGTGGCCAAAAAGTCATTTTCGGGACCGCTGTTTCCGGAACTCCAGGCGGTGCTTCCCGAGCAGACGCCCATTGATCGCACGACCATGAACACCTGGGAAGACAAACGCATCACCGACAAGGTCAACGAGCTTGGGCGCAAAAAAATTGTGATTGCAGCGCTATGGACGGAAGTGTGTGGCATAGGCCCCGCATTGTCCGCTCTGGAGCAGGGCTATGACGTGTATTTTGTTACCGATGCATCTGGCGGCGTGAGTGATGATGCGCACAATATGGCGGTGCAGCGCATGATTCAGGCGGGCGCTTCTCCGATCACATGGATGCAGTACATGCTGGAACTGCAGCGCGACTGGGCTCGCGGGGAAACCTACGACGTAGTCACGGGAATCGCCAAGGAACACGGCGGTGGTTATGGTCTCGGCATCATTTACGCCAAAGACATGTTCGGTGCACAGGAATCCCATTGAGGTAAAGCACAGGACTGCCGCTTGAAGGTGGTAGTCCCCTTTTTTTAGGAGACGATTCCATGCGCGCCATTTTCAAGACGTTTCACACCCTCCACTTGCTGACCACTGTCATTGTTGGTCTGGCTCTGCCTGCTGCAACAGCCCACGCATCGGTGCTTGAGGGCGTGGTGGCTCCAGTGCCTGAGCTGATTGTTTTCAATGCCCGGATTACAACGCAAAACCCCGGACAACCGCAGGCCAGTGCGCTGGCGATCCGCGACGGCCTTTTCCAGGTCGTGGGTAATGACAAAGAGATTCTCGCTTTAGCGGGTGATCGTACGCTAAAAGTGGACGCCCGCGGACGGCGGGTGATTCCAGGCCTCAACGATTCGCACCTGCACGTCGTTCGGGGTGGCCGCTTCTACAATCTCGAACTGCGCTGGGAAGGGGTTCCTTCCTTGCGACAGGGACTGGACATGATAACTGAGCAGGCGTCGCGCACACCAAAAGGACAATGGGTGCGGGTGATAGGCGGCTGGTCGCCCTACCAGTTCGAGGAAAAACGGTTTCCCACGATAGCTGAATTGAACGCTGCTGCGCCGGATCATCCGGTGTTTGTACTCTTTCTCTATAGTCGCGGATTTCTGAACCGCGCGGGCATGGATGCCCTCGGGATCAATGAAACTTCCGAGGCGCCGCCAGGTTCTCACTATGAGCGAGCGCCGAATGGCGACTTGACTGGCGTGTTGGTCGCCGATCCCAGCCCCGTTATCCTGTATCAAACCATTGCCAAGCTGCCGCAACTCTCCGCTGCAGACCAGGTGAACTCCTCCCGGCAGTTTTATCGGGAACTGAATCGCTTCGGGCTGACCTCGGCAATCGATGCCGGCGGCGGTGGTCACGGCTTTCCGCTGGATTACGAAGGTTCCCGCGCGTTAGCAGCGACCGGCGAGCTGCCACTGCGTGTTTCCAATTTCCTGTTTCCGCAGACGCCGGGCCGTGAACTAGAAGATTTTCGAGACTGGATGACGATTACAGTGCCTGGTGAGAATACTCATGCTGCGCTCGAACACGGATTTGAGATCGAGGGTGGCGGCGAGTTTCTGGTCTGGGCAGCCGGTGATTACGAGAACTTTATGTCGGCGCAACCCGTTCAGGGCCAGGCGATGGAGGAGCAGTTAACTGCGGTTGCACGGTTGCTGGTAAAGAAACGCTGGCCATTCCGTATCCATGCTACC
>JANNXP010000225.1:0-26289 GCA_031409615.1 Haliea sp.
TTGTTCAGGATGTCTTGGGTCAGCGGTTCACGCCGGTCGAACTTGACGAAGCAGTAGAGCGAGCCATCATGGGCTTCCAGCGCCGCCGGGATGATGCGGGTAAAAATCGCCGGCCATTCAGTGTCCCAGACAGCGGTTTGCACAACAGCGCCGGACGACAGGATGATGTCGGTGCGGCTGTTCATGCCGGTACCGGTGGCCTGAATGGCGCGGATATCGAACGGATCGACATATACACGCACGTTACTGCCACCGATAAAATTGTTGACGATGAGCAGCACACGTATGTTGTTGAGCGGACTGGGCATTGTTGTGTGATCCTGATGGGCCAGAGGAGTGTAGCAGTGCGCGTATCGGGTATCCACCAGGCAACAGCCATCGGCACCCTTGATTTCGCCCGCGCCGCGCGCCATCGCGGTGTCATTTCCGGTACATTTATTTGATGTGAGCTGTCATTGTTACCCAACCGGCCACAGCACAGACTTTGCCACGGCTGAACGCGGCCGGCGGCGAGCAGATCGAAGAAAGAGCCATGACGACACAAACTTTGGACACCCAAAGCCTCAGCGCCTACCTGGAGCGGCACATCCCCGGATTCCAGGGGCCGGTGAGCGCGGAGAAATTCGCCGGGGGGCAGTCCAACCCTACGTTCAAGCTGACCTCTGCAGACCTTCAGCATTACGTCCTGCGACGCAAACCCCCGGGTGAATTGTTGAAATCCGCCCATGCGGTGGATCGCGAATTCCGTGTGATCAGCGCCCTGCGCAATACGGCGGTGCCGGTCCCGAAAACTTACGTGCTGTGCGAGGATGACGCCGTTATCGGCTCCATGTTTTATGTCATGGAGTATAAGGAGGGCCGCATTTTGTGGGACCCTTTACTGCCCGAGGCCGCCGACAATGTGGAGCGCGCGGCGATCTACGATGCCATGAACCAGACTATGGCGGCCCTGCACAATGTGAACGTGAAAGCGGTGGGCCTGACGGAGTTTGGCAAACCGGGCAACTACTTCGAGCGCCAGTTGGGCCGCTGGAGTCAACAGTATCGCGCGTCCGAAACTCGCCCTATCGCCTCTATGGAGTCGCTGATGACCTGGCTGGCGGCCCGGATGCCGCAGGATGACGGCACCGTCAGTCTGGTACACGGCGACTACCGGCTGGACAATATGATGTTTCACCCCACCGAGCCGCGGGTCATCGCCCTGCTGGACTGGGAACTATCTACCCTGGGCCATCCGCTGGCGGACCTGGCCAACCAGTGCATGGCCTGGATGCTGCCACGCGACGGTCGCATCAAAGGCCTGGCCGGTGTCGATCGTGCCGCCTTGGGTATTCCCAGTGACGCAGACTACATCGCGCGGTATTGTGAGCGCACCGGGCGGGAGGGCATCGACAACTGGAATTTCTATCTGGTGTTCTCGCTGTTTCGCCTCGCGGCCATTCTGCAGGGCATCGTCAAGCGCGCGCAGATTGGCACCGCCTCCAGCGCTGCGGCCGATTCCGAGGGTGATGCCGTAACACAACTGGCCGATTTGGGCATGTTGCTGACAGACTGATCGACACCGTGCAGCGCGACCGCAGGGGACCACTGTTCCATTATCGCTACGAGAGGAAATAGAAGATGACTAATGAAGTATTGGTAGACGTAACCGACGGCATCATGACCGTTACCCTCAATCGACCGGAAGCAAAAAATGCTGCGAATAAGGCCGTGGCCGTGGGCGTGGCGGCCGCCATGGATCAACTGGACAGCGACGACAGTATTCGCGTGGCCATTATCACGGGCGCCGGTGGCACGTTCTGCGCTGGCATGGACCTGAAGGCCTTTGTCACCGGTGAGATGCCCATGGTCGAGGGTCGTGGTTTCGCTGGCCTGACTGAAGCCACACCGCGCAAGCCGCTGATCGCTGCGGTGGAGGGTTACGCCCTGGCGGGCGGTCTGGAGCTGGCCATCTCCTGCGATCTGATTGTCGCCGCAGACAATGCCAAATTTGGCATCCCGGAAGTGAAGCGCGGCCTCGCCGCAGCCGCCGGTGGCCTGATGAAACTGCCGCGACAAATTCCGTCGCGCGTAGCCATGGAACTGGCCATCACCGGGGATTTCATTACCGCGCAGCGCGCCTATGAGCTGGGCCTGGTCAACCAGGTGGTGCCGGCAGGGACCGCGTTGGAAGCGGCCAAAGTCCTGGCTGCAAGAATTGTGGCTAACGGCCCCCTGGCGGTTGCCATCAGCAAACAGGTCATACAACAGTCGGCAGATTGGTCGGCCGATGAAATGTGGAAAAAACAACAGGATTTAGTCATGCCGATATTCGGCAGCGCCGACGCGATGGAAGGCTCGATTGCCTTCGCTGAAAAACGCGCCCCCAACTGGACTGGTAAATAAGGAGTACGACAATGTCAGACGCATGGATTATAGACACCTGCCGCACCCCACGCGGTATTGGCAAAAAGGGCAAAGGCGCCCTGGCTGAACAACACCCGCAGCATCTGGGCGCCACTGTGCTCAGAGCTATCGCCCAACGCAATGACCTCAACACCGCCGATGTCGACGATGTGATCTTCGGCACCAGTTCCCAGCGCGGCCGCCAGAGCGGCGACCTGGCGCGCATGGCGGCCCTGGAAGCGGGCTACGACATTCGCTCCAGCGGCATGACGCTGGACCGTTTCTGCGGCTCCGGTATCACCTCGGTGAACCTGGCGGCCATGAGCATTATGTCCGGCACCGAGGATCTGGTCATCGGCGGCGGCGCCGAAATGATGTCGGTCTACGGTGAGGAAGGCGCCATGCCGAGCATGTTTCTGGACAACGGCAACCTGGCGTTGCGTGCGCTGCACCCGCAGCCGCATCAGGGCGTATGCGCCGACGCTATCGCCTCTATAGAAGGTATCGACCGGCAAGCACTGGATGCGCTGGCCTATGTGTCGCAGCAGCGCGCCGCTAACGCCATCAACAACGGCTACTTCAACAAGAGCCTGGTCCCCGTGTTCTCCGTAGACGGCACCCTGGCGCTGGACAAGGAAGAGTTTCCGCGTCCGCAAACGACCCTGGAGGGCCTGGCCGAACTCAAAGCCTCGTTTGCCCCGGTGGCCGATTATCCGCTGGATGAAAGTGGCCTGACCTACCGCAGCATGTTGCTGCAGAAGTATCCCGGACTGAACATCACCCACGTGCACCATGCGGGCAACTCGTCCGGCGTGGTGGACGGTGCCGGTGCGGTGTTGCTGGCTTCGCCCGGTTACGCCAAGGCGCATGGCATGAAGCCCCGCGCACGCATCGTCGCCATGTGCAATATGGGTGACTGCCCTACCCTCATGCTGAATGCACCGGTACCGGCGGCGCGCAAGGTACTCGCCAAGGCGGGCCTGTCCATCGAGGACATCGACCTGTTTGAAATTAATGAGGCCTTTGCGGTGGTAGCGGAAAAATTTATCCGCGACCTGAAACTCGACCGCGACAAGGTCAATGTCAATGGCGGCGCTATGGCGCTGGGTCATCCCATAGGTGCCACTGGCGCCCTACTGATCGGCACCGTGCTGGATGAACTGGAACGTCGCGACCAGCAGTTCGGACTCATCACCATGTGCGCCGCCGGTGGTATGGCTCCAGCGATTATCATCGAGCGCATCTAGCCTAATTGGAGCCTAATTGGGGTCAGAGTAAAAACCTTACACGCAATCCTCACCCGAGATGCCGCCTGAGGTTTTTACTCTGACCCCAAATTCAATGTCCACGCCCCGTCGGCTGTTCCATTTTGCGTGGAGGCACCGACGCATTGCCGCGCTACAACTGACCCTCGCGATTCTGGGCACGCTGTTAATGCCCATTTTCCCAGGGGTCACGCAGTGGTTTTTTGATGACATCATTCCCAATAGGCGCGCCGACCTCGTTGCGACCGCTGCACTGCTGATGTTTGGTGGCTTTGCGGGCATGGAAGTGCTCTTCTATTTTCGCACCCGCGTCAACAGCGCCTTTGAACAACGTATGGTCTTTGACTTACGCGGCCAGCTGCACCGCAAGATTGCACACATGCGCATGGCCTGGTTCGATACGCAAAGCACCGGTGACGTGCTCACCCGCATGGCCGACGATGTACCGGCGACACAGCGGGTGGTCCTTGAAGGTATTGAGCAGGGCGTGACCGCCGTACTTCAAATCGTCATGGCCGTAGCGATGATGGCCCACACCAATGCAGCACTGACGTGGATCGCCCTTATGCCCACACCCTTTTTAGCGGCTGGAGGATGGATCTACGCGAGATTGCTTGCACCCCGAGCGATGCAAGCACGCGTCGCTACAAGCGCCATGAATGCCATGCTGTTCGATACGATCGCGGGTATTCGTCAGATCAAAAGCTACTCGTTCGAAGACCAACAACAAGGGCACTTCAATTCTTTCAGCCTGCGCCTGCAAAGCGTACAAAATACGTTGATGGCAGCCTCGGCTATCTATTCCCCGCTGATGACACTCATCGGGAAGATAGGCCTGGTGCTGGTGATGTTCATCGGTGCCCGGTGGTGTATGAATGGCTCTGATGGAGGGATTTCAGCACTGACACAGGGCGAACTTCTTGCCTTCATACTTCTGGTCGGCATGCTGTATGAACCGATTGCACGTCTGCATGGTGTGAACCAGATGATGGTGACCGGCCTGGCCTGCGCAAGCCGGGTGTTTGCCGTTCTTGATGAAAGTGGTGAAGAAGATCTGCAGGCTGGCCTGACGCTCGGCGCGGTGCGGGGCGAAGTGGTCTTCGATAAGGTCAATTTTTCGTATGTGCCAGGCAGGCCGGCCGTCAGTAACATAAGTTTACGAGTGGAACCTCAACAGACAGTGGCCTTTGTGGGCGCCACGGGGAGTGGCAAAAGCACGCTGTTTCAGTTGCTGAGCCGTTTCTATGATCCCGACAGTGGCACCCTTTCTTTTGATGGTCGCTTTATCACCGACTACTCCAAAGCCAGTGTACGCAACGCGATTGCCTATGTGACGCAGGACGCGTTTCTGTTTTCCACCACAATTCGCGAAAATCTTCTACTTGGCAAACCCGAAGCATCGGAGCCTGAGCTATGGGAGGCCCTGCAATTGGCATGCGCGGACGATTTCGTGCGGCGTATACCCGAGGGACTGGACAGTGAAGTGGGTGAACGGGGAGCACGTCTTAGCGGCGGTGAACGACAGCGTCTTTCAATGGCTCGCGCTTTTCTGAAGAATGCACCGATTCTGCTGTTGGACGAAGCCACCTCGGCCGTGGATAATAAAAGTGAACAACTGATCCAGGAGTCATTGCAGAAGCTGCGGCAGAACCGCACCTGCCTGGTGATTGCACATCGCCTGTCAACGGTTGTCGAGGCCGATCGAATCTATGTGATGCGCCTTGGTGAAATTGTGGACAGCGGTACGCATGAGCAGTTACTCCAGTCCAGTCCCTACTATGCCGAGCTAGCAGCCCTGGCGTTTGATACACAACGCAAGCCAACCCACGACGGAGACCAACATGTTCGAGTTCAGTGAAAAATCCCTCAGGTATCAGGCCGTGCTCAACGAGTTTATGGCGCAGCATATTTACCCGCGGGAGGAGGAGTATGCGCAGCAGCTGCACGCGGCGACCAACCGCTATAGTTATCTGCCCATCATGGATGAGCTGAAGACCAAAGCCCAGGCTGTCGGCCTGTGGAATCTGTTTATTCCACCGTCGCTAGAGGCGTTCAGCGAGCACGGCGGACTGAGTAACTTCGACTATGCGCCGCTGGCAGAGACCATGGGGCGGGTGCTGTGGTCGCCCGAAGTGTTCAACTGCAACGCACCGGATACCGGCAACATGGAAGTATTCATGAAGTACGCCACTGCAGCGCAGCAGGCGCAGTGGCTGACTCCGCTGTTGGCCGGAGAGATTCGCTCATCCTATGCCATGACTGAACCGCAGGTCGCTTCCTCCGATGCCACCAATATTGAACTGCGCATCGAGCGCGATGGCGATGAATGGGTATTGAACGGTCGCAAGTGGTTCATCACCGGTGCACTGTATGAGCGTACCCGGATATTTATCGTGATGGGTAAATCCGACCCGGCCAATCCCAATCGCCACCTGCAGCAGACCCAGGTGCTCGTGCCCAAGGATACAGCGGGGCTGCAACTGATTCGCCCGTTAACCACACTGGGGTATGACGATGCACCGATCGGTCACGCTGAAATGGTATTCAACAATGTACGCGTTCCTCTGGATAACGTGCTGCTGGGCGCAGGACGGGGCTTTGAAATCGCGCAAGGTCGACTGGGGCCGGGGCGTATTCACCACTGCATGCGATTGATCGGCGCGGCGCAGCGCTCTCTCGAGCTAGCGTGCCAACGCGTGGCCTCTCGCACCACATTCGGTCGCACCCTCAGCCAGCACCAGTCCGTGCGCGAGGACATCGCGCGCTGCTTCTCCGAGATTGAGATGGCGCGCCTGCTGGTGCTGAAAACCTGCAAAAAAATGGATGCCGTGGGCGCCAAGGGGGCGCTGGATATGATCGCGGCAAGCAAAACATCGGTGCCGCTGATGGTGCAGACCATTATCGACCGCTGCATGCAGATGCATGGCGCCGGCGGACTGACGGCCGACTACTGCATGGCGGAAGCCTTTAACTATGCCCGCTGGTGCCGTCAGGCAGACGGTCCTGACGAGGTGCACCTGATGTCACTGGGCAAGCAGGTTATAGCGCAGTATTCGCAGGGCTGAACTGCAATTGGGGTCAGAGTAAAAATATCAGCACGACAGTCCAATTCCGAGATGCCGTCTGCGATATTTTTACTCTGACCCCAATTGCGCCGTCTGCGATATTTTTACTCTGACCCCAATTGCGGCGACCCCAATTGCATACTGTGCAGCTTGTGGGCAATCCGTTCGCCCATGCGGATTTGAGGGTTTGAGGGATCGATGCCCTCCTCTCGTTCGCGCTGCTCAATCGATTTTCTCGCGGCGGCGAACGCTGCAGCGAGATCTTTGCCGCGGGACAGCTCCTCCTTCAATAATGCCTCCCCGAAATAGGTCAGTTCGCGCTCATCGGAGCAGCCGAACGAGGTTGCATCGGCTGACGACGCCGTCATTATCAGTGTTTGGTCATCCGCCAGGGCGTCGATGAACGAACCGGAGTAGCAGGCTGAGATCACAATCACCCGCCATGCAATACCCGACTGGTCGAGATAGTCCCGCAGCTCCTTCGCTCTCAACACGTCGAGGTCAAATGGGTGCAGAGAGACCTGCAAGGCAGCATTCTTACCACCATGTGAAGTCAGAAACAGAAAAAGCACGTCATCCTCAACATCCATCACCCGCCCAATCTCAAGGAGTGTTGTCTGCAAATTGTGGCGATTGGCGAACGGTTCTGTCGCCAGATTCTCGAGGTCGTTGACGAGTGTCAATGACCGCTTGCCTGTCCCGAAATTACGATCCATCAAGTCCTGTGCAAATCGCGCCTCGCGTCTAAAAAGAGTTTGGTCGCCATTTCCTGCGAATCCCAGAAAATAGATATCGGGGAAACCCGGCGTTTGTGCCGCCAGGCCGCCCACTTTGTTTGCCACTAGAGCCGGTTGCCGATAAAAAATATCCTCCTGATCAATTGCGTCATAATCAATGGCGTCAACGGTGTCGTAAACATAAAACAAATCCGGGCGCAGGTATTGGGACATTGCCGTCAGCGTGAAAACGCTCGCCACCACCATTACCAGCACCCACTCGCGTCGTTGCGGCCTGCCGAAGGCGACACCCACCGCGCGCATCACCGCGATCAGACCCCAGCAGAAAAAGGCGAGCCCCACTCCACCGTGGATATCGACTTCCCACGTGTAATAGCGCAGCGCGTAAAAGCCAATGAGGTAGACAGGAGCAGCCGACAGTGTCGCTGTCAGCAGCAACGGCAGCTGTACCACTTGATTCCGGGCAGTGCACAGTATGATCGCCACCAGAGCGACGAGGAAGAATATGCTGCCCAATACCGCAGCGCCTGCTGCGTCGAAGTAGACGTCGCCCACCGCGCTGTAGTATCCGAACAGACCAATGACAAGGGTGATAACAATGAACCCCGCCAGTATGGAGGTCAGCCCAGGTCGGAACTGTGCGCCACTTACGCGCATAAAAAACAGTAGCCGCAGACCGGACCATGCATTGCGCCCCAGATCAGCGAGGACACCGCGACCTATAGCAGCATCACGCTGCTGCAGGCGCTCACGATATCCATACAGATACAAGCCAACGTACTCAGGCAACACCATTAGAATCCCGATGGCGCTATAGCCCAGCAGGAGAAAGACATCATCTACGTCAGTTCTGGCAGTGAATTCCCTGGAGGCAATAAAAATATCCCAAACCACGATAAAGGGTAGGAATACCTGCCAAAATTTACGGGAGAATAGGGTCTTGCCATAAACGTATCCAAACACGCCAAACCAGCCCAACAGCGTGAAGATATAATCAGCGGCAACGGTGAGCTCTGGCGTTTGGCCTGCGGAAAACTCCTCCTTGAAGCTGAACACCAGGAGTGGCGCAAACAACCAAAGCCATAGCCTTAGAATTTTCACGAATTTGGGGTCAGAGTAAAAACCTCCAACCGCGCCTCAGCATAAGAGTGCATTGGAAGAGTTTTTACTCTGACCCCAAATTCGTATGGCGCCCAATGGATTATGCCGCGCGGCGCGCGCCTTTTACGCTCTTGAGCGGTGCCTTGCGGGTGGTCATCGCCGGGCCACGCGTGACTTTACCTTTGCGCGTCGCCGGCCGGTTTTTCGAGGCCGGTTTCGTCACCTGGTCAGAATGCACTCGATGCTCGCGCAGGGCCTCGCGGTCGGAGCGAGTGGGTGGTGGGCGGCGGCGCGATGAGCGCGGACGATGGTACTCAGACTCATCGGGGCGCAGGTCGCCCTGCTCAAAGCGAGCCAGGATCTCTTCCATGGTGCGACTGATACGGGTACAGATGCGGATCGCTTCCACCTCGGGGTAGGTCGAGCGCTCCCCACCTTCCATCAACGCAATCAAATCTTTTTGTGACAAGTGCGACAGCAGCTTGGCCGGGTTATACCAGCCGAAGTTGGGTACGATATTGATATCGCCGCTGTACTCCTGATCCATCAGGCCATGGATACTGCTCATCAGTATATTGAGACGCGGCCAGGTCTCGCTGCGATTCTGTACCATGCCCCGGTAAAAATTAAGTAGTTCCCGTCCCATGCCGATTCCCAGTGTGCCCAGGGCCGAGCTCAAGGCCGAGCGCTCACCGTCTTTCTTGAGGAACGGTATGGCGATGGGGTTTACCATACTCACAATATAATGATTGGTACTGTAGAGGCGCTGCAGGCGCTTGGCAGGCAGGTCATCGGCAATGGAACCGTCCACCCATTTACGGGTGGGCAGGTAGGGCTGGCGTTCGCCATGCTGGTTTTTTGCCATCAACATGACCGGCGGAAAGACACCGGGCACAGCGCAGGATGCCATTACCGCGGCGCGCACATACACGTTGGGCGAGGTGATGGCATTCAGCAAACGGGAGCGCTGATGTAACTCGGCCGGCGCGACGGAGATACTGATCTGCCGGCCGGTCTTTTCATACGCCTCCTGAAAGGTCAAATCGGGAATCATGCGGGCGATGAGCTTTTCCAGGTCGGCCACATCAATCTGTGGGTTTGCGCCAAAGAACATACGGGAAAATGCGCCCGCCTCGCGCTCGGCCTCAGACATGACATTGGCAGGATCATAGAAACGCTGCAGCTCCTTGTCGGTGCGTGTGCCCAGCGTCCCCGCCACCAAAGAGCCGGCGCTGGAACCGGAAATGACCCGCGGCAACAGGCCCTGTTCGAGCAGGGTCTTCACCACACCCAGGTGATAGAATCCGAGCACCCCGCCGCCACTGAGCATGAGGGCGGAGCGGCCAAAGCAGATATTGGCGCGATAGAAGAAATCCAATTTTTGCTGCACGTCAATCTCAGCACTGTCCAACTCCGCAAGAAAACGCAGCGAGTCATCAACCTCGTCAATGTACTGCTCGATCAGCGTTTTGGTGCCAAACTTCGCACGACTGTAGAGACTATGGCGCCCCATACCCCCCATATTGCCGTGAATACCCTCGTTGAGCGTAAACAGCAGTCCCTGATGATCGTGGCGCGAGCGTAAACTGCGCAGCTTATCCAGGCGCAGACGAATCTGGCCATAGTCATACTGATTGGTCTGGTCGATCTCGCGCCAGCGTTTTTGCCCGGACAGTTGATCGTGCTCCTGGGCCAGGTCACTCCACTGGGCATAGGTGTCGGCCTTATCCATTTGCTTCTGGATGCCCTTCAATTTACGCGCTTTTCTCAATGGATCACCTCTCCCGATGAGACGGGCGATTAATGCTGGATTGCCGCTAGCATAAGCCAAATTCCGAGTGAGTCCTAGCACCCGTTTGACGCCTGTTTGACACCGCGCACAGCCGCTTCTCATATGCAACACGAATTACCAGATTTAGAACGATGGTAGGACAAAGCGGTCTTTTGGCACAATTTGGCCAGGACTAGTGCAAGCAGCACGCAAAGCACTTAAAATGTTGCCCCACCATGCAATATTGCGCTGCCAACGCAATGCCAACTACAAAAAAGGGGCCGAGGTTTGCGCGCTTACGTGTTCGTTGTCCTCCTGCTGCTGCTCATTTTTGGCAGCATTGCGGGTTATCTGTACAACAAGTTTTCCGCGCTGTCCGGCATGGATTTTTCGCCACCACCCGTCACCATCGCCGCCGCCACAGCGCAGACTGCAGTCTGGGCCTCCGAACTCGAAGCCGTGGGCACCATTCGCGCCACCCGGGGTGTGGAGTTGAGTGCCGAGACCAGCGGTGAAATTATTGCCATCTCGGTACAGTCGGGCGAGCAGGTGAAAGCCGGACAAGCGATATTGACGCTCAATAACAGCTCGCAACGTGCCAGCCGCAGCGGCCAGGAGGCGAACCTCAAACTGGCCCGCCAGCTGTACGAACGGGACGCCCTCCTGATCAAGCAGAAATCCATACCCCAGAGCCAGTATGACCGCTCCAAGGCCAACCTGGACGGCGCCCTCGCGCAGTTGGCGGAGACCGACGCCCAGCTGGATAACAAGCGCATCGTGGCCCCCTTTGCTGGCACCACGGGGCTCATCAAGGTGAAGGTGGGCGACTACATTGAATCCGGTACGCCCATTACCAACCTGCAGGATCTCAGCGAGCTGGAAATCGACTTTTCGGTGCCCGACCGCTACGTTCCCAGCCTGCGAGCGGGATTGAAAATTGCCGTGCACACCGCTGCCTTTCCGGACCGGGTATTCAACGCGACCCTGAGCGCGTTGGATGCCAGAGTGGAAATGGGTACCCGCAATATTTTGGCGCGCGCCACACTGACCGATAGCGAGGGCCTGCTGCCGGGCATGTTTGCCCGCCTGATTATTGATCTGGACCAACCGAGGCGGGTGGTCACGGTGCCGGAGACTGCCGTGAGCTACTCATTGCACGGCGACACCGTCTATGTCCTGCTGCAGACGACCGGTCAAACCACGGCCCAACCACGCGTGGTAAAAACGGGCGCTACCCGCGATGGGCAGATTGCCATTCTCGACGGACTGCTCAGCAGCGAATGGGTGGTCACCGTCGGTCAAAACAAACTGTATCGGGACGCTCGCGTCATCGTTGATGACGACGTGCAGCTGCCCGACCGATGACCTTTACCGACCACTTTATAAAGCGTCCGGTGCTGGCCATTGTGGTCAGCAGCCTGCTACTGCTCCTGGGAGGTACCGCATTATCGCGGGTGCCATTGCGTGAGTTCCCGGAGCTGGAGCGCAGTGTCATTCGCGTCGTCACTCTGTACCGTGGTGCCAGTGCCCGCACGGTGCAGGGTTTTGTCACCACGCCGCTGCAAATCAGCATTGCCGGGGCTCGCGGCATTGAGCACATGATATCCACCAGCAACCCGAGCGTGTCGGAAATCGAAGTTCATGTGCGCCTGGGGGAGAACAGCAGTGATGTGCTGACCGAGGTCATCGCCAAGGTCAACGAGGCCCGGGGTGACCTGCCGCGAGAAATCGAGGACCCGGTCGTCTCCACCACCAGCGGCGGTGACGCCATGATGTATCTGGCGTTCACCAGCAAACAGATGACCCCCTACCAAATTACAGATTATCTGGTGCGCACGGTACAGCCCGAGCTGGCTGCACTGGAGGGTGTCGGCAATGCCAATATTTTTGGTCGCTTTCTGGCGATGCGAATCTGGCTGGACCCGGTGCGGATGACGGCCTCTGGGGTAACGGCGATTGATGTCAGTACCGCCATCCAACGGGACAATTTTATCTCTACCTCCGGCACCACCGAAGGTAATCTGGTGCGGGCCACGGTGGATGCGCGCACCGACATGCAAACCGCCGCCGATTTCGAGGCATTGGTGGTGCGCCAGGTGGGCGAGGAACGGGTCAGGCTGGGCGACGTGGCGGATGTCGAACTGTCCGCTGAAACCAATCAACTCAAAACGCTGTCCAGTGGTCGCGATGCGGTCTTCATGTCCATTGCGCAGACCCCTGATGCCAACCCGCTGCAAGTGTCACGCGCGGTGCACGCCGCGCTGCCGGGCATCCGCGACAACCTGCCCGCCGATATGGAGGTGGTGCTGGACTGGGACGGCAGTGTCGTTATCGATGAGGCATTGAAGGAGGTCCTCATCACGCTGGTCGAGGCAAGCCTCATTGTGATGCTGGTGATTTACCTGTTCCTCGGCTCCTTCAGGGTGGTACTGATTCCACTGGTGGCCATCCCATTGTCGCTGATCGGCGTGGTGTTTCTGATCCTGGCGCTGGGGTTCTCACTCAACCTGTTGACCTTGCTGGCCATGATCATCGCTATCGGTCTGGTGGTGGATGATGCCATTGTCGTGGTGGAAAACGTGCACCGGCACATCGAGCTCGGGGCCTCACCACACGAAGCGGCGCTGATCGGCGCCCGCGAGGTCGCGCTGCCTGTGCTGGCGATGACCCTGACTCTGGCAGCCGTGTATGCCCCCATCAGTTTTATTGGCGGCCTGACAGGCGCGCTGTTCAGTGAGTTCGCCCTGACCCTGGCGGGCGCGGTGTTGGTATCGGGCGTCGTCGCACTGACGCTGAGCCCGATGATGTGTTCCCGCGTACTCAGTGACAGCGCGCACCAGGGCCGCTTCGCAGTCTTTTTGGATCGCAACTTCAACCGACTGAAAATGCGCTACCGGGCGTTACTGTCCCTCTGTCTCAACAATCGCGGCGCCGTCATCCTGTTCGCCGCCTGCATCCTGGCCAGCCTGCCGGTACTGTTCATGCTGTCCCAGGAGGAACTGGCGCCGGAGGAAGACACCGGGAGTGTGTATGTCGCCGGCATCGCGCCGCGCTATGCCAATCTGGAGTATATCGATTACTTTCTCAATGACGTGGTAAAGATCTGGAAGAAGATCCCCGAGTTCAGTCACTCCTTCCAGATCCTGTTTCCCAGTAACAACTTTGGTGGCGTTACGCTTCATCCCTGGTCGCAGCGGGAGCGCTCGCAGCAGGAGGTGCAGGCACAATTCCAGAAAGAACTCGGCGGCGTAGCCGGTATGCAACTGTTTGCCTTTGCCGCGCCGCCACTGCCGGGATTTGATGCCGGCCTACCGGTCAGTTTTGTGGTGGCGTCCACCGCCGATTATGAAGAGGTTATGCGCGTTGGCGCGGAATTGGTGAAAGCCGCCAATGAATCGGGCCTGTTTGTGTTCGTCAAACAAACGCTCGATTTCGATCGACCGGAAGTCAAAGTCAACATCGACCGGGAACTGGCAGCGCAGCTGGGAATTTCCATGCGCGATATCGGCCAAACCCTGTCGACCATGCTGGGCGAAGCGGAAGTGAACCGCTTCAACCTACAAGGGCGCTCCTACAAGGTAATCCCACAGGCCGGCAAAGGCTTTCGACTGACCAAAGAGCAGCTGGAAAAATACTATGTGCGCACCGGCAGTGATGAACTGGTGCCGCTGTCCGCGATTATCTCTTTGGAATCCGGCGTGGAGCCGAACGAACTGACCCAGTATCAGCAGCTCAATAGCACCACCATACAGGGCATCATGATGCCGCCCAATAGTCTGGGCACGGGTCTGGCCTTCCTGCGCGACACGATGGAGGATGTTGCGCCAAAGGGATTCAAGGCCGGATATACCGGTGCCTCGCAGCGTTTCATGCAGGAGACCGCCTCCTTCCCCATTCTGTTCGTCCTGTCGATGCTGCTGATCTTTCTGGTGTTGGCCGCCCAGTTCAACAGTTTCCGGGATCCCTTCGTGGTCCTGCTCAGCGTGCCCCTGTCGATCTTTGGTGCGGTGGTACCCATCGCACTGGGTTTTGCGACACTGAATATCTACACCCAGATCGGCCTGCTGACCTTGATCGGCCTGATCAGCAAACACGGTATTCTGATTGTGGAGTTTTCCAACAAATTATTATTGCAGGGCATGACGCGACGTGAGGCCGTCCTGGAAGCGGCATCCTTGCGCCTGCGCCCCATCCTGATGACCACCTTCGCCACCGTGATGGGTGTGTGGCCGCTGGTCATCGCCACCGGGCCCGGTGCCAACAGTCGTTTCAGTATCGGCCTGATGATCACCGCCGGCATGCTGGTGGGCACTCTGTTTACCCTGTTCGTGATCCCGGTGTTTTATTTACCACTGACCCGCCGGGGTGCGCAGCCGCTTCCAGCACCGGCAAGCGAAGATATCTCCCCGCCTGACGACGCACTGCGGCTGTTTCACTAGCGGTCGATGGATCGTGAGTCGAGGCTCCGTTGCGGCAAGTGTCGGCGGGCATGCCCCGCTTGCTCAAATTGCTGAGATATTCGCCGCGGAGCATGCCCACTGCCCCTCGCCTTGTATCGCACTTACAACACAACTGTCGAGCTCACTCCGGCCAGAGTCCCTCCGGCGATAAGGCCTGAAGAGCGAATATCTCAGCCTTCTGAGCGATCAGGGCTTATCCCCGGAGGGACGGTTCATGACTGCCTCCCTTTTTACTAGGGCTTCCCGGACTCGTCGGGTCCCTGCCCTTTTTCGCCCTGCGCCGCATCACGGTACGTGTCGACCAGATGACGCTTGTAGAGTTTGCCGTTGTCCATGCGCGGCAGCTTGGGATGGAAGTCCAGTGAGCGCGGCATCTTGATACTGGAAATCCGTTCGCGCAGCCATTCCATAATCTCAATGGCTGTCTCGTCGGTAGCATCAGCCCAGTTCATCGGCTCAATCACTGCCTTTACTTCTTCGCCGAATTCTTCGTTGGGCACACCAAACACCGCCACGTCCGCCACCTTGTCGTGGCTGGCCAGAATATTCTCAACTTCCTGAGGATAGATATTCACCCCGCCACTGATGATCATGAAGTTTTTGCGATCGGTCAGGTAGAGATAGCCATCCGGACCCACGTAGCCCACATCCCCGGTGGTTGCCCAACCCTTGTCGTTATAGGCCTGCGAGGTTTTAAGCGGCTCATCATGATAGTGGAAGCGCAAGTGCTCGCCGCCAAAATACACGGTGCCGGTCTCACCCTGGGGCACCTCATTGCCTTCATCATCAACGATATGCAGTTCTCCCAGCAGGGCGGGGCCCACCGAGCCCTTGTGGGTCAGCCAGTTGGCAGAGTCAATCAGGGTAAACCCAATCCCTTCGCTGGCGGCGTAGTACTCCACGATAATCTCGCCCCACCACTCAATCATCCTCTCCTTGATCTCTACGGGACACGGGGCCGCCGCGTGGATGGCGAACTGCATTGAGCTCATGTCGTACGCGCTGCGCACCGCCTGCGGCAGCTTGAGCATGCGGTTGAACATGATTGGCACCCACTGGCTGTGGGTGACGCGGTGCTCCTCGATCAGTTTCAGCGCCAGCTCCGCGTCAAACTTTTCCATGATCACGACGGTGCCGCCGTTATAGATCGCCATCATGTTGTAGTGCAAGGGCGCTGCGTGATACAGGGGCGCTGGCGACAGATAAACGGTCTCCTCGCCGAAGCCAAACAACGCCCCAAAGACAGAGGCAAAGGGCGGTGTATTGACGTCCAGTGGATACTCTTTCACAAAAACGCCTTTGGGCTGCCCCGTAGTGCCCGATGAATAGAGCATGGGAACACCGTTGGCCTCGTCAGCAATCGGAGTGGTCGGCTGCAGATCTGTGGCCTCCTCCCAGGACTCGAAGCCAGGCTTGATGCCGCCCACCATATAAAAGTGTGCAATACCGGTGGCGGCGGACACTAGCTGCTCGGCCACCGCCGCCAGGGGCAGGGAGCCAATGAATAATACGGCCCCACAATTTTGCAGGATGTAGGCTGTCTCGTCCTTTTTCAAATGGGTACTGACCGGGGTAAAGATCAGACCGCAGCGCTGCGCTGCCCAGACTATTTCCAGGAACTGGCGATTGTTCTCCAACATCATGCCAATATGATCGCCGGTCTTCAGGCCCAGGGAGCGAAACAGGTGCGCGCCCTGGTTGGAACGCTCATCCAACTGCTGATAAGTCACCATCTCACCCGAATCGCCCATGATAATGGCGGGTTTGTGCGGGTAGGTCTGGGCGGTAATACTGGGATGGGGCATGGGATGGTCCTCAGGTGTTAGGCAACGGCACGGTGCACTATAGAATTTTCAAGCGGAAACTGCCAAGCACTCAACGAAAGCGCATCACGCCCTGTTGCATGGTCGTGGCGACCAGACGCCCCGCCCGCGTGTAGAAACTACCACGGGCCAGCCCCCGGCCACCACCGATGCGTTCCGCTTCAACCGTATGCAACAACCAGTCATCGGCCCGGAAATCCTCGTGAAACCACAGGGCATGGTCCAGGCTGGCGACCTGAAAGTCGGTCCCGGCGAAGTGCCGCCCGTGGGCGATCAGGCAGACATCAATCAGGAAGGCATCGGACATATACGCTAGCAGGGCCTGGTGTATGCCTGGGCCGGCAGGCACGGGGCCGGTGGTTTTCATCCAGGCCTGCAACACCGGCTCCCGCGCCACCAGATGGTCCCAGTCCACCGGCTCTACCACCCGGATGTCCAGGTCTTCCCCGGTGGTGATCATAAAACTCTCGTCCAGCTTGCCTGCCTCCAAACTCAACTGACGCTCACTGGGCAGCGCTTCCGGCGGCGGCACGGCCGGCATTGTAGGCTGGTAGTCGTCGCCCTTGGAAGCCACTTGAAAGGACATGGAACTGACCAGGATAGGCTTGCCACTTTGCAGCGCCACCACCCGCCGGGAGCTGAAACTGAGTCCATCACGGGCTCGCTCCACCTCGAAGGTAATCGCCTTGGCCGGGTCGCCAGGACGCAGGAAGTAGGCGTGCTGCGAGTGCAGAGCGCGCGCCGGCTCCACTGTGGCGACAGCGGCACTGATGCATTGCGCCAATACCTGTCCGCCATACACCCGAAAGGCCGCAGGGTGCATATTGCCGGCGGTAAATGTATCGTTGCCCAGAGCACTGGGCGTTAGCACGTCAAGTAGTTGATCGATCATGATGGTCACAGGCTTCCCGGTCGAGTCGCTATTATCCAGATTTGTGCTCTCATGCCAAACCCCCTGAAATGAACGCGCAGCGCGCGGCTTTTTCTTCAGCCCATTTATCCGTCGGGCCAAGTGTCCTACTATGGCCGTCTTTTGCACACAACTGAAGGTTGTGGCGCTTTTATGGGGCGATGAGCAACGACCATGACTACCATGACTACCATGACGACGGTTTACCTGAACGGCGACTATTTACCCATGAGCGAGGCTCACATCTCGCCCATGGATCGCGGCTTTCTGTTCGGTGATGGTATCTACGAGGTCATCCCCTCCTACGACGGCCGACTGGTGGGCTTCACACCCCACCTGGAGCGCATGCAGGACGGGCTGGACGCGATCGACATACCACTGCAGCTGGATCACCCGCAGTGGCGCGACATCGCCGCACAACTCATCGCGCGCAACGGCGGCGGCAATCTCGGCCTCTATTTCCATGTCAGCCGTGGTGCGGACAGCAAGCGCCATCACGCCTATCCTGCTGGCATCGCCCCCACCGTATTCGCCTTCGCCTACGAGATTCCCCCGGCGCCGCTGCCCGACAAACACGCGGCAACGCCCATGACTGTTGCGACCGCCGAGGACCTGCGCTGGCGGCGCTGCCATATCAAGTCCACGTCCCTGTTGGGGAATGTCATGCACTACCAGCAGGGGTATGCGGCCGGCCACAACGAAACCATCCTGTACAACCACGACGATGAACTGACCGAGGCCTCGACCTGCAATGTATTCGTCATCAAGAATGGTGTTGTGGCGACCCCGCTGCTCGATCCACAAAAACTGCCCGGCATTACGCGCTACATGCTGCTGCAGATACTGCGTCAGCACGGCAGCATTGCGCTGGAAGAACGGGTGGTGACCCTGACTGAGCTGCGCAGCGCGGACGAAGTGTGGTTGACCAGCTCCAGCAAGGATATTGTCCCGGTGCTTGCCGTTGACGATCGCCCGGTTGGTGCGGGCGACATCGGTGACGTGTGGCTGGCGGCACAAACGCTGTATAGCGCACACAAGTTCGAATTCTGATGGCCAGGCCGAACCAGGCGCGACTGGATCTGCGTGCACTGCGCCACAATGTGAGTGTGGCGCGCCAGTTGGCGCCGCGCTCCAAAGTGATGGCCGTGGTGAAAGCCAATGCCTATGGCCACGGCGCTGTACTCATCGCCGGGGCGCTGCAACCTCTGGTGGACGCACTGGCCGTGGCCTGCATCGAGGAAGCGGTGGAACTGCGCGACGGCGGGATTACCGCCCCCATTCTGCTGCTGGAGGGCGTGTTCGAGTCTGCGGAACTGGCGACGGCGGCGCAACTGGACCTGTGGCTGACCATCGACAATGCGCAGCAACTGCACTGGCTGGAAGAAGCCAACTTACCGCGACCTGTAACCTGCTGGCTCAAGGTTGACACCGGCATGCATCGCCTCGGCGTGGCGCCGGACAGCGCCTTGCAGTATTACCAGCGCCTCGTGGCCACCCACAATGCCAATGACCCCGTCGTGACCTACACCCATTTCGCCGCAGCGGACGATGTGCGCAGCCCGCAAACACCACAACAACTGGCGGTGTTCGATGCGCTGCCCTGTGGCGCTCTGCGCAGTGCGGCCAATTCTGCGGGACTGCTGGCGTGGCCGCAGGCGCACTATGACTGGGTGCGCCCCGGTTACATGCTGTACGGCAACTCGCCGATGTTGCAGGACCACCCGCAAGCGCAAACGCTGCAACCGGTTATGACGCTCACCTCCGCCGTGATCTCGCTGCGCGATGTCGCGGTGGGAGACGCTGTCGGCTACGGCGGCAGCTGGGTGGCACAGCGCCCGTCACGCATCGCGACCGTGACCATCGGCTATGGCGACGGCTACCCGCGCCGCGCGCCCAACGGCACGCCGGTATTGGTCAACGGCCAGCGGGCGCCGTTGGCGGGCCGGGTCTCGATGGATCTGATCACCGTCGATGTCACCGACCTGGAGCAGGTGCAACGCGGCGCTGAGGTAGTGCTGTGGGGCGCGGGGCTGCCGCTGGCCGAAGTGGCACGCTGCGCCGACACCATCGGGTATGAACTCACCGCACGCATGCCAGCGCGCACCCCGCGAGTGATCGTCAATGCCTGAGGGTGCGGCGGAGGACGGCACGCAGCTCCACCAGTTACTCCAGCAGCAGGCGGCGCTACACCCCGGCAATGTGGCCCTGTGGTGGCAAGGTGTGGCGATCGACTACGGCAGTCTGCAGCGCAATGTGCAGGCTGTGGCGGCGCGCCTGGCCAGCGACGGCGTGGTGGAAGATCGCATCGCGGTCCTGTCGTGGAACTGTCCCGAGTTTGTGGAACTGATTTACGGCGCCGCCGCCGCCGGCAGAATCCTGGTACCCCTCAACGCCAGGCTGGCACCGGCGGAACTGATCTATCAGCTGCAGTCTGCTGGCGCTACCACGCTATTCAGTGACCGCGCTTTGCTGCAACCCCTGCTGGCACACGCTGATTTTCCAGCAGGCCTGCGTATCATTGTCCTGGATAGTGACTACCTGGACTGGCGGGAAAGCCCACACCGTGCAGTGCCGCCGCACACACGGCCAGACGATCCGGTGTGGATAGTGTTTACCTCCGGCTCCACCGGACGACCAAAAGGGGCGGTATTGACCCATCGCTCTTTGCTGGCGGGACTGCGCTCGGCGGCACTGGCGCGCCCGGTGGCGCGCACCGATAAATACTATTACCCGTTTCCGCTGTTTCATGTGTCTGCACACAATGTCCTGCTGCAACACCAGTACGGGGCCGCCGTGGTGCTGGCCCGCGCCTTCGATGCAGCTGACACGCTGCGGGCCTGCCGCGAACTGCAAGTGACCACAATGTCCCTGGCGCCGACCATGCTTGCCCTGTTGCTGGATCATCCCGATTTCAAACCGGCGGACCTGCGTTCGGTGCGCACCATCGGCTACGGCGCCTCAGCCATGCCGCAAACGCTGTTACAGCGTCTGCTCACCGACACTGATGTCGGCCTGTGCCAGAGCTACGGCATGACGGAACTGTCCGGCAGTGTGGCGTTCCTGACGGTGGCGGATCACCAACACGCCGCTCGCGAACGGCCAGAGTTATTGCACTGCGTGGGCCGACCGTTGCCCACCGCGCAACTGAAACTGATCGATGATGCAGGACGCCCCTGCCCCGTCGGTATGCCAGGTGAGATTCTGGTGCAAGCGCCCCAGGTCATGGACCGCTACTGGAATGATAGCGCCGCCACCGCCCTGGCCCTCGCGGACGGCTGGTTGCACACTGGCGACATCGGCCGCTTTGACGCGGCGGGCTACCTCTACATTGTCGATCGCAAAAAAGACATGATCATCAGCGGCGGGGAAAACATTGCATCCAGGGAAATCGAGGAAGTGCTGCGCCAGCACCCTGCGGTGAGTGACTGCGCTGTGATCGCCGTGGCGGATCCCCAATGGGGCGAGAGCCCCTGCGCTGTGCTGCGCCTGAAGAGCGCTGTCAGCGACCGCGACCTTTGCGACCACTGTCGCGTTTATCTGGCCGGTTACAAAACCCCCAGGCGCTGGATTCGCGTCGATGAACTGCCACTCAACGCCGCCGGCAAGGTTGACAAGCCACTGCTCAGGCGGCTGTATGGCACTGCTCCCTAGCCATAGTTTTTCTGCAGGTTGTTCACTTTGGGACGTAACCCGGAACTAAGCGTCGTAAGGAGGACATCTTCTGTTCGTTACCGCTATCGGCTCCGGCCGGGAAGGCCTTTTCACCTGCTTCCCCGATACTCGCATGCGAAAAGGCCTTCCCGACCGGAGCCTTACTACTGTGATTACATGAAACATCGGCCCGGCTAATAGCACGGAATGAGGGATCGGGTGTCGGGTGTGCAATTCGTTGGCGAGTATCGGGGAAGCCGGCGAATTGCACACCCGGCAGCCGAGCCCGTCTCCCCGCACGCTCCGCACGATCCGCCAGCCCTGCACGCAGACACCCGAACCCGCTACACACTACCCAGCCCGATGCATCGCGAATCTACACGGCAGACGTTTCCGGAAACAACCCGATGAAATGACACAACTAGCTACTGTCCTGTGAATCCAGAAATTCAGCAAACTCACTCTCATACAGCTTAAACAACACCAGCGCGATCGAAAACAGGAGTGGGCCGTAGATCAGTCCGATCAAACCGAACACCTGCAGCCCGCCGATCAGTGAGAAAAAGACCACCACCGTATTCATGCTGGCACCCTGCATGAACATCGGCCTTAAAAAATTATCGATTGAACCAATCACCACCACACCCCACAAAAACAGGAACGCCGCCCACTCCATCTCCCCCGTCACCAATAGATACAAGGCCGCCGGCAGCCAGATCAGCGCCGTTCCCACAAACGGAATCAACGAGGTGAAAGCCATCACCGCGCCCCAGAATACCCCGGGGAAACCCGCCAGCCACAGGCCAAAGCCGCCCACCGCGCCCTGCGTGACAGCGGTCAATAGCGACCCCATCAAGGCAGACTTACTGACGTCCTTCACCTCCTGGAATAGCGTCTCCTCCTGGGAGTTGGACAGCGGCAGGGCGCGGTGCAGGAAGGCGATCAATTTGTCATGGTCACGCAACACAAAAAACAGCACGAACAGCAACAGCAGGAAATTGATGAAGAAATGGCTCAGGCTGCCCAGAATGGATGTCGATACATCGGCGAACTGCCGCCCCACGAGGCCCGCTGCATCCACCGCCCCGGCGCGGATATTGTCGGGATCCAGTAAACCCTGCGGCAACACCCTCGTGACCCGTGAGTGCACTTCCAGCAGCCAGGGGTGGGACATCAACTGTTGAACATTGTCGTACGTCGCCCACTCCCGCACGATGACGGAATAACTGATGCCCTGCTTGAGCACTGCCACCAACAGCACCACGGCCGGAATCAAAAAAAGCAGTGATAACGCGAGGCAACTGAGCAGCGCGGCGCTGGTCTGCCGCCCGCGCAATAGCCGCACCAGGCGATCATGCGCAGGCGAGGCCAGCAAGCCGATCAAAATCGCCATGATAATGGGCTGCAAGAAGGGCTTGACCATCCAGTAACAGGCATACAGTGCAATGGCGAGAAAAATGAGCAGGACTATTCGTTGGGAGCCAACATCAAACCGGGTCTTCATGAGCGCACTCCATCCAACGGGGCAACTTTCGAGTAGTCCAACATAGAGCTTTTATGGAAAAAATCAATGCCGCTTGTAATAGCCTGGTCGCGACATCCTTAAATGGACTAATGCCCCACGATTGGGCAAAATGGAAGGACAACTATAACGTCAAACTGTCTCTAGTCTGGTAAGGAATTCCGGGTTGCTATTTAACTCACCGCTCTACATCTTCGCCTTTTTGCCCATCGTTGCATTCGTGTATTTTGGGCTAGCCCGGTTTGGATATATTCAATTCGCCAAAGTCTGGGTGACCGGTGCATCCGTGTTTTTTTATGGTGTCTGGAATCCGGACAATCTGTTTCTGCTCTTCCTGTCCATGGGGTTCAATTTCACCATTGGGAGACTACTCTCCCGCGACGATCAATGGCGACGACGCAGCATCCTGGTGTTTGCTATCTGTGCCAACGTAGCGGCGCTCGCCTACTATAAATATGCCAACTTTTTCGTTGAGAACGTCAATGCCGGCTTTGGCACGGACTGGCATATCGGCACTATCATTCTGCCGCTGGCGATTTCCTTTTATACCTTCACGCAAATAGCCTACCTGGTGGATGCCTGGCGGGGTGAAGCCCGTGAGTACAGTTTTCTGCATTACTGTTGGTTCGTGTGCTTTTTCCCCCACTTGATTGCCGGCCCCATTGTCCATCATGCGCAAATGATGCCGCAGTTCTTCGATGACAAGAATGCCTTTATCAATATGGATAATGTTAGCAAAGGCGTGCTCATTTTCTGTATCGGCTTGTTCAAGAAGGTGGTGATCGCCGACACGTTTGCCATCTGGGCCAATTTCGGCTACGGCTTTGACGGCACACTCACACTCGCTGAGGCCTGGGTAACGAGCCTGTGTTATACCTTCCAACTGTACTACGACTTTTCCGGTTACACCGATATGGCGATTGGTGCGGCGCTGATTTTCAATATCTGGCTGCCCATCAACTTTAACTCCCCTTACAAGGCGCTGAGCATTCAGGACTTCTGGCGGCGGTGGCATATGACACTCTCCCGCTGGTTGCGCGATTACCTGTACATTCCCCTGGGTGGCAATCGCACGGGCAATGGCCGCACCTACTTTAATTTGATGGCGACTTTTGTGCTGGGTGGACTATGGCATGGCGCAGGCTGGACCTTTATCATCTGGGGCAGCCTGCACGGACTCGCCCTTGTGGTACACCGTTTTTGGGAGAAGACTGGCGTGAAGATGCCTGCCCTGCCGGCCTGGGCCCTGACCTTCCTGTTCGTGAATTTCACCTGGGTATTTTTTCGTGCGGAGAGTAGTGAACAGGCGATACAGATAATACGCAGCATGCTGGGCTTCAATGGCGTGGCGATCAATTCTGCCCTATTGGCAATCTTGAACAGCATTCCGCCAATTCAGGTTACCTGGCTGATACTGCAACTTTTTATCATTATTGTTTTCGCGCTGGCCGCATTTTTCGCCAGGAACTCGATGGAAATGACCGAGAGTAAAACACGCTATAACCTGATGGATAGCTTGACGGTGTCCGGATCCCTGTTGATCACGGTTCTGCTGGGGATTGCGTCTACCTCCTCTGTCTTTTTGTATTTCAATTTCTGACCTTATGCGCCCTCTTCGTTTTCTCATCGTCAGTTGTGCCAGTTTCATTATCCTAGCGGCGGCATATGCTCTGCTTATCGATAAAGTCGTTATTCCCGAACGCACCGTACCCTTTCCCTACCGCCAATTTTTATTGGAAGCCAGCAGCGCGATTGAAGGCAAAGTGATCATCGATTCGGGGTCCAATTCACTTCATGGAATTGATACGTCGTTACTCTCAGACTACTTTCAGGCACCGACCCTCATAATCGCCGATGGAGCCGGCTACCCATTGCGCAACAAGATCTTCAGGTTAAAAAAATATGTGGGCAAGGGCGATGTGCTGATACTGCCACTGGAATGGGTTTACTATACAGAGGATCGCGTTCTTCCAAAGTTGTTTTTGTCCTTTCTTGCAGATAAGAATCTTTCACTTGAATACTATTTCAATGAGCTGCCCGTTGCCGAAAAACTGCGCTTTATTTTTACGCAATATCCACTGAAGAATGCCTTGGAATCCCTATCAACTCGAGACGCCAGCTATATTTCCAAAAGCAATCCTGACCAATTGAAAACGCATGAGGATCAACTGCTGCTCCAGAACAATGAATCCTTCGGCGGCACCCTCAGAGATGGACCGGAGGAAATAGATGGTGTCGCCGGCCAGATGTCCTGCGATGGGTACACGTCTCCGCACTGGCCGGATACGGCCAACTTTGAAATATCCGATGTTTTTCGAGCCAACCTGAGCCTATTGCAGGAGCTGGCAGAATCGGGCGTCGCCATCTATTTCACCTGGCCTTCTATGGTGGACAGCACCAGCAGCACGTGTATCAACGGCCCCGAAATCCAACGAGAGTTAACGCTGTTCTCCGAGGAAATCGCAACTTTGGTCGAGAGCAAGGGCTTCATGTTCATTGGTGAATTCCAGGACAGCCATTTTACCTCCGAGTGCTTTCTCAACACTTACTACCATCTGCGCTACAGCTGTGCACAAAAGCGAACTACCCGATTGATTGACGCTCTAAAGCGAGACAAGGTAACACCAATCAACAGTGCCTATACACAAGACGATCTCATTACCACTGCCACTGCGTTTGCGAAAAAACTGCAAGCCAGTTTGCCACAGTAGACATCATCTCATTGCCGCAATACACCGGACCAATATGCTATGACTATTTCTGACAACACACCCATCATCATCGGCGCCGGGCAACAGACCTGGCATGCAGTAGACGCCAGCAGAACGCCGGTAGATGCCCTGCTGGAAGCCAGCGCCGCAGCCATCGCAGACACCGGTAGCAGCCGACTGGTCGATGCCATTGATACTGTGGCGATGGTCAGGTTTATTGCCGACACCACGCCCGGTATCGGCGCCCTGTTCCCGCGCCATCCGGGCGGCCGGTTGGCCCAGCGCCTGGGTATCAAGGACGCCGCTTTTTTCCAGGGCACCATCGGCGGCAATACGCCGCAATATCTGGTCAACCACTTTGCCGGCAAGCTGGCGCGCGGTGCTCACAGCGTTGTATTACTGGCCGGTGCGGAACTGCTGGCGACGCTGTTTGACGCGCTGCGCAGCGGCGCGGATATCGCGGCCTGGGCCGGTGACGTGGAGCAGGAACCAACCACGGTGGGACAGGAGCGGGACGGACACAATGCGAGCGAGTTGGCCCATGGCCTGTACGAGCCGATCAATACCTACCCGCTGTTCGAGAACAGCCTCCGGCATCAGCTGGGCGTGAGCCAGACACAACACACGGCGCACATCGCAGAAATTTGCAGTGGGATGAGCCGCGTCGCTGCGGGCAACCCGCATGCGTGGCGCCCACAGGTGCAGAGTGCGCAGGAGATTAGTACCGTCGCGCAACACAATCGCTATATCGGCTACCCTTACACCCGTGCCATGAATCCGATTCTGGCGGTGGACATGGCTGCCGCCGTCATCATGACCACGGTCGGTAAGGCCCGCGCGCTGGGCATTGACCAGAGCCAGTGGATTTACCTGCGCGGCGCAGCAGAC
>JANNXP010000226.1:0-49895 GCA_031409615.1 Haliea sp.
CACGGTTGCTCAATGCTTGCATTGCGTTCCCAGATCCCCTCCCTCAATCGCCACCTGATTGCATGGCTATTGAGGTAATTACTATGAAAAAAATATCGAACGTCCCACTACTGGCACTGACCAGCGTTATCGCGCTGAATGTGCAGGCCAGCAACAAACTCGAAGAGATCATCGTCACCTCCTCCCGCGTAGCAATGCCACTGCGGGAAGTGGCGACATCAGTCTCCGTGGTCACGAAGGAGGAAATCCAGATCCGTGGATTCAGCAGTGTAGCCGACGTGCTGCGTTACGAGCCGGGTATATCCGTTACCAACAGTGGGGGAGCAGGCAAGCCTACGGAAGTCCGTATTCGCGGCGAGCGCGGCTATCGCACGAAAGTCTATATCGATGGTATCGATGTGACCGACAACTCAACACCACAGGCCGGCCCCAACTTTGAAAATATTCTCAGTGCCGGTATCGACCGCATTGAAATCCTGCGCGGGCCGGAGGGCCTGATGTACGGCGCCGATGCCGGCGGTATCGTCGCCATCAGCACTGCCAGTCCCAAGGCCGGTTTCGACGGGGGCATCGGCCTGGAAGGGGGTCGCTATGGCACGCAGCAATACGCCGGCCACATGAGCGGCGGCACAGAACAGGTGGATTTCGCTCTCTCGGGCGCTCAGTTTGACACCGATGGCTTCAATACCTTGGCCACAGACACCGTGTTGCAGGACGATGACGGCTACGAAAACACCACCTTGCATGGCCGCACCGGCTGGAACATCACCGACACGCTGCGGGCCGAGTTGGTGGGGCACACCGTGGAGGGCAACAATGATTATGACAATTGCTCCCTGCCGGTCACCTTCGATCGCAGTGACGACTGCACCAATGACTTTGACCAGGACGCGGGGCGCATAGCTCTGGTACACGAGGGAAAAGTCTTTACCAACACAGTGTCGGCCAATGAAAACCAAACGGACCGGAAGTTTTACACGGAGGGTTTCAACGACTACAGCTATGAAAGTGAGCTGCAGAAATTTGATTACCTTGGCAGTTGGCGACAATCCGATCCGCTGATGCTGATTTATGGCGCGGAGCTACAAAAGGACGCCATAAACGACGGTGTGGTCGATGAAGACCGCGACCAGGAAGGCTACTTCCTGGAGTACAAGGGTGGCTTTTCCAACAGCATCTATCTCACTGCCGGCGCGCGCTATACCGACAATGAAGATTTCGGTACCAAAACCACCTACCGTACCGGCGCTGTCTACGTGGCCCAGGCGGGAGAGGGCGAAATCAAGGTCAAAAGCACCTACGGCACCGGGTTCCGTGCGCCAAGCCTGTACGAGATTTCCTACAACAACGGCCCGTTTGCCTATCCACCAGCACAAGGCACTGAATTGGGCGCCGAAGAGAGTAACGGCTACGACATGGGTGTGGCCTACTATGCCACGGCGGGCTGGTACGTGGATGCCACCTACTTTGACCAGACGATCAACGACGAAATCTACTTCGATCTGATCGACTTTTCGGGTTACCTGCAGGGCGAAGGCGACTCCTCCTCCAACGGTGTAGAGTTAATTTCAGAAGTGCCAGTCACTGACATGGTTGCACTGACCGGCAATTACACCTATACCAACACACAGGACAGTGACGGGGAACAACGCCTGCGCACTCCTGAGAATATGGCGAATCTGGGAGTACGTGTGAGCCCCTTGAGCGGCCGCCTGGTGATCAATCTCAACTACCGTGTGGCCCGTGATACCGCTGACGATATCGACGGTACGATCGAGGATTACGAGGTGCTGGACCTGAGCGCGAGTTATCAAGTCCTTGAGGCCCTGGAAATATATGGCCGGATAGAAAACCTCACGGATGAGAACTATCAGGAAATTCCCAACTATAATACGGGTGGCGCCGCCGGCTACGCGGGACTGCGCTACACGTTTTAATGACCTGGAACCAGGGAGCACACAATGACGGTCAAGGGCAGTGACAAGGAACGCAAGGACGCCAAACATAAAGCAGCTATGGCAAAGCAGAAGGCCAGTGTGGACGCCAGTATCAGCGCTGCGGCCACCGAGCGCGGCGTTGCCATTCTGCTCACTGGCGATGGCAAGGGCAAATCCAGTTCCGCCTTTGGCATGGTGATGCGCGCCCTGGGGTACGGCCAAAAAGTGGGCGTTATCCAATTCATCAAGGGCGAGCAGCTCTCAGGTGAGGAAATCTATCTGCGAGAGCAATGCCCGCAGGTTGCTTTCTATCAAATGGGTACCGGGTTCACCTGGGATACGCAGGACCGCTCCGGCGATATTGCCGCGGCTGAAAGAACGTGGGCCGTCGCCAAGCCAATGCTGGAGGACGCGAGCTTTGATCTGGTCGTACTCGATGAGTTGACCTACATGATTGCCTACAAATACCTCGATGAGGCTGCGATTCTGGACGCCCTGCACTCGCGCCCTCCGAACCAAAGCGTCGTCGTCACCGGTCGCGGCGGCGGCTCCGCTCTGCAGGACATTATGGACACCGTCTCAGAGGTCAAGGACATCAAACACGCCTACAAGGCCGGCATCAAGGCGCGCAAGGGTGTTGATTACTGATGTTTGCCAAGCCGCACCTTTTGCGCCGGGCAGCGCGACCGCGATAGTCAGCCGTCTTTCACTGTCCGGTCATGTTGCCCACGGTACTGCTGTGGCCACTCGCGCTGTGATGCCAGGGCTTCGTAGACCGGGTGAGCCGAGCGCTCTCCCCATTGATCGGTAAAAACCAATTCCTCGACCGGACGCCGACTATCCCACCCCTTTTCCTCCAGTTCCGGCCGTTGCCGAAAAAATTCCACATAACCCAGACAAAGATAGGCAACGGGCACCACATGGCTCGGTAATGTGAGAATAGTACTCAGTTTCTCCGGAGATATGATTGACACCCACCCAACGCCGACGCCTTCAGCCCGAGCCGCTAACCACAGATTTTGCACGGCGCACACCGTGCTATAGATATCCATCTCCGGCTGATGTGTACGCCCAAGGATGACGTCCCCACCGCGCTGCCGATCGCAGGTGATACAAAGATTGACGGGGGCATCCAGGATGCCCTGCAGTTTCAGCTGGCGGTACTGTTGCTGGCGTTCTCCCACAAACATGGCTGCAGCCTCTTCATTTGCTTCAACGAAGGCATGATGAATAGCTTCCTTGACCTGCTGCTTCTGCACAACAAGAAAATTCCAGGGTTGCGAAAGACCCACTGACGGCGCGTGGTGTGCAGCGATAATCAATCTTGCCAGAACGTCGTCAGGTATCGGGGAGGACCTGAACTCGCTACGCACATCGCGGCGGCCGAATAGCGTCTCATAAAAACCCTGCATGGCGTTGCCTCTACCTGGATTGCGTTGGCAACGATCGCTCATTGCTACCGTACACTGAAGCGGTCACTGTCCGTGACTGGCGTAATAGTCCCTGGCTTGTTGCAGCTGCTCGCACAACAGTTGTGCACCCTCGATAATCCGCGGGCTATTGCGCTGCAGCACGTCGGGTGGCACAAAATACAGCTGCTGATTCTTGACCGCAGTCATTGACGTCCACTTGCGCCAGGCATCCAACCACTCGGGACGCGCCTTGTCCATACCACTGGCGACAATCACCTGCGGGTCCGCCCTGATCACTGATTCGACGCTGATTCTGGACACCAGCGGCAGCGCCTCGGCAAATACATTGCGACCGCCACACAGTCGCACCACATCGGAAATCAGGTGGTCGCCGTTAAGTGTCAGCAGCGGCTCATCCCATATCTGGTAGTAGACACTGACCTGCTCCTGCTTGCTATAGGTATCGCGCAAGTGCGACAACTGCTGCAGGAACTGCTGGGCAGCGGCATCGGCTATTTTCTCATTGCCAGTGAGCCGTCCGACTTCACGCAGCGAGCGAGCCACATCATCCAGTGTGCTGGGCTCATCCACATACACCTTCAAACCCAGCGACTCCAGACGCGCTATGATTTCATCGCCATTGCCACTGCGCCAGGCCAGTACGAGATCAGGATTCAGCGCCACCAGTGTCTCGTAGCTCACGTTGTCATAGGAACCCACGCGCGCAATTGCCTTGGCCGCCTCGGGATAGTCACTGTAGCTGACGGCGCCAATCAGTTGCTGCCCCGCGCCCGCCGCGAACGCTACCTCGGTCATATGCGGTGCCAGACTGACCACGCGGGTCGCCGGTTTCTCCAGCACCAGTTTGCGCCCGAGGGCGTCCTCTACCTGAATGTCTGCCAGCGCTATCGAAGCCAGACCCGTCCACAGCAGTGCCATCAACCAGTAGCGCATGCACATTCCTCAACCGCGTCGCGGATCATACGGACAATAGTCGCTTGCATGTCTGGCAGCGGCAGCCCGAAACGCACCAGACTTTGTCCTTCAACGTCTTCAAAAAGTCGGACCAGTACGGCGCGACGCCCTAGCGCCTGGTACAACGCCTCGCAGTAGCCGTAGTCACCAGCACCACTGGCGAATAGGGCTGTACCGGAGAAATGCAAGGCAGGCATGAGCTGCCGCAGCGTTTGCAGCCATTGCTGACCGGCAGTCGCAAGACGAGCAGATTGCTCCACCTGCCACAGACGGTCACACAGCGCTGCCGCCCCGATCCAGCGCGCGGGATGCGATAGCAACCAAGGTGGCATGCGCTCATGCAGTTGACTGCACAGGTCGTGTGGCGCCAGCATGAATCCGAGACGCAGGCCAGCCAACCCGAAGAATTTTCCTATTGAACGATACACAATCAGCCCCGGCAACGGACAATGCGGGGCCATACTGGCATGCGACTCGGTATCGGCAAACGCTTCATCCACGACCAGCCATCCGCCCTTGCTGTGCACTCGCTGGTAGATATCCTGCAGCTGCTGTCGCGGCAACAACTCTCCTGTCGGGTTATTCGGATTGATGAGCAGCACATGATCAACCGAGGCTGTTGCCACCAAACCATGCAGTGTGCCAGCATCGATATATTCGACGATCTCGTGTCCCGCATTCATCCATGCAGCGCGGTGCTCAGCATAGCCGCGCTGTGGGACTGCCACCCGTCCCGGGTCAAGCAGGGCCGGAGCGTATTGCAATGCGTACTGTGAACCCGGTACTGCGAGAATAGCGTGCGGCGCACAGCCATAAAAAAGTGCTGCAGCCTGCTCGAGTTGATGATCTGGATACGGCAGGGTCTGCCACACACATTGGGGCACGACCGGAACGGGCCAACTCCATGGGCTGATTCCGGTGGAAAGATCAAGCCATTGCGTAGGTGGTATATCGAATTGCCTGGCAGCAGCGCCGAGGTTGCCGCCGTGTTCTAGGCCCATATCGAGGCCGAGAACGAAGGCAATATCATGGTGACCGTCAAGTACCATATCACGCACTCACACACCACTATGACCGCCACCCATATCCCGGTGGCTCGCCGCAGCAATGCGATTGCTTCCTCAATATCGTCCAGCTGCGGCTGGGCACCCTGGCCCAGTAGGGGTCGGCGCAGCAGCACATGGTCATAGCGGGCGGGACCACCCAACACCAGACCCAAGGCCCCCGCACCTGCGGCCATCACGGGACCGGCATTGGGACTGTCCCACAGGGGCGCCTGCGAGTGCCAGCAGCGCAGCGCCACGGCCACCCGACCCGCCAGGGCGTAGCTCAGCGCACAACAGCGCGCCGGGAGCCAGTTGAGCACGTCATCCATGCGCGCCGCGGTGCGTCCGTAATGTAGATAGCGATCGCTGCGGTAGCCCCACATGGCATCCAGCGTATTGCACAGGCGATAACACAACACCCCAGGCGCACCCGCAACGACAAACCAGAACAGCGGTGCCAGCACCGCGTCACTGCCGTTTTCCAAAACAGATTCTATCGTGGCCTTGATGACGGACTGCGGATCCAGATGCTCCGTATCGCGACTGACGATGCGACTCAGTTGTTTCCTGGCGGCATCCAGATCGCCTACATAGATGGGCCTTGCCACCGCCCGTGCATGCTCAGCCAGACTGCGCCCGCCAAGACAGAAGTACAGCACGATGACATCGACAAGCATCGCGACCCAGACATTGAGTGCGATGTGCAGAACCACCATCAACGCCGTCGGCACGATGACTAAAAGAGCCCAGGCCAACGCGCCAGCCACTCGCTGGCGGCCTGGCGAGGGTACGGGGCCGCCAGCGGTCGCGGGCACCCGCACTAGCTGGTGAGTGCGGACTTCAACCCAGTTAGCCAGCCGGCCAAAACCCACCAGTGGGTGAAACCGCGTTACCTCGCCGCAAACCCGGTCGGCCAACAGCGCTATGACAATGCTAAGAGTCACCATTGGCTCAGCCTACTGCGCGACAGGCCAGGGCCAGCAGCAAGCCGGCCTCGACCAACTCGACCTGTGCACCAGCGATATCACCGGTAAAGCCACCCAAGCGGCGCATGGCCGCCCACCGGATCATCAGACAGATCGCAACTAACAGCATGGAAAACGCGCACCATATATCCAGTGGCAGGATGAATAGCATGAGCAAGGCGACGCCCGCCAGCACTCGCTGCGCGCCTGCCCGGGAGAAGTGTTGCGCCAGCACCTCGCCCAGGCCCTGTGGCCTTGCGTAGTTCGTGGTCAGAAAGAGTAACAACAGTGACAACCGGGCCACCAGCGGCACCACCCACAGCCAATGCAGCTGCTGCGCCTCAATAACAGCGGCGAGCGCCAGTGTCTTGAGCAGAATCACGGTAATCAGGGCAATGACGCCCATGCTGCCGCACAGGGGATCCTTGAGCAGCAGCAGGGTTTTGTCTCGATCACCCAGGCCACCCACTAAGGCATCGGCGCAATCCGCCAGCCCGTCGAGGTGCAGGCCACCGGTCAGTGCAATCCACAGGGTAACGGTAAGCAGCGCCTGCAAATAAAATGGCAAGGGCAACACACTGCAAACCAGCGTTAGCAATAGCCCCAGTAGCAATCCAACTGCCGGGTACCATAGCAGCGACAGGCCTTGCAGCTGCGCATCGCCTGCGAGATTTTTAGGTGTTGGTAAGACTGTCAGGAACTGCTGTGCCAGCAAGAACGCTTGCATATGCCTGGAGATAATACTCAGCATAGACTGCGATCCCCGTCATTGAGTGACATGAGTACAGCCACATCACCGCTGTCACGGTGATAGACCCGCACCTGCGCCATCGATGCGTAGGGAACATACAGACGCATCACCGCCGCCAGTGGCATGGCCAGCACGTGTGCCAGCAGCAGTCTGATGACGCCACCATGGCAGACCACCAAGAGTTGCTCACCCACACACTGTTGCAGTAATGCCTGCCAAGCGGCGATCACACGCGACTGCGCTGCCGCGAGCGACTCACCGCCGGGCGGCGTGACCGCTCCGGGATCGTCATAGAAACGCCCTATCAACGCCGGACTCTCCTGCCAGACCTCCGCCACCAAGCGGCCCTCCCAGTCACCAAAGTCCATCTCTTGCAGCGCAACGTCTAGCTGCAGCGGTAGATTAAAACGCCCGGAAAACTGCTCGGCAAACGCACGACAACGCAACAATGGCGAGCTGATGACGCGCTGCCAGCCCGGTGCAGCACTGACAGCCTGCTCCATCTGCTGCCATCCGACGGCACTCAGTGGTACGTCCGAACGTCCACGAAAGATATCACCACCCTGGCATGCCCCATGGCGTAACAGATCGATGGTAGTGATACGTTCGGTCTGCGATGACATTATTGCGCCTCACCATCGCTGACACCGGCTTCTGAGAATGTGGCCATTTCGTTGTGTAACTGGCAAGCTGCGCGCAACAGTGGCAGCGCGATTGCCGCACCGCTGCCCTCCCCCAGGCGCATACCAAGATCCAGCAGCGGCTCAGCATTCAGCGCCTGTAACAGCAGACGATGGCCTGGCTCGGCCGACTGATGGGCGAATAGCATCCAGTCACGTACGCCGGGATTCAGACGACAGGCGAGCAGCGCCGCTGCGGTGCAAATGTAGCCATCCACCAGCATCGGTATAGCGCGCTGTGCGCAGGCTATGTATGCACCGGTCAGCGCGGCGATTTCCAGGCCACCGAAACAACGCAGGATATCGAGCGCACTCATGCCGTTTGACACGTGCAGGTCTAGCGCGCGCTGCACGGCTGCGCGTTTCAGTGCCAGACCCTGGTCATCCACGCCAGTACCGCGACCTACGGTGGTCGCAGCGGGCAGTCCTAGCAAGGCGCTGGTGAGCGCCGCTGCGGCGCTGGTGTTGCCAATGCCCATTTCGCCGCCAATAAAGAGATCACCCGTGTTGGGTGCATAGGTCGCGCCACTATCCAATGCACGCTTGACCAAGGCCTCATCCATGGCGGGGCCAGTACAAAAATTTTCGGTGCCGGGCGCGAGCTGCACATTGACCACCCCGTCCAGGACAGGCCCCGGCGTCGCAGTACCCATGTTTATCACTGAAAAACGGGCACCAAAGAGGCGTGCCAGCACAGCGATCGCGGCTCTACCGCTGGCAAAATTATGAATCATCTGCACCGTCACCGCCTGCGGGAACGCCGAGACGCCCTCGGCGACGACACCGTGATCGCCGGCAAATACTCGAATCTCCACGGTATCGAGTCGCGGCTCACTGCGGTCCTGCCAGCCGGCAAAGTGGATGGCGAGACTCTCCAGCACACCCAGTGACCCGAGGGGCTTGGTCAACTGCTGCTGCCTTTCACGTGC
Source organism: Haliea sp. (assembly GCA_031409615.1). Classification (GTDB taxonomy): domain Bacteria; phylum Pseudomonadota; class Gammaproteobacteria; order Pseudomonadales; family Halieaceae; genus Marimicrobium. Next base: position 8,696 of record JANNXP010000226.1, read on the forward strand.
GGCCGCAGCGGCGCGTGCAGACGGGGCGGTTACTGTCCCATACCACCAATCCATCTTACGTCTCCAGCGGGGATTTCAATGCCAGCGGCAAGCCGGCCACGGTCAAGGTGACGCGCTGACACAGCGCAGTCAACTGCTGATGCAAAAAACCTGCTTCATCCACAAACTGGCGCGACAGCTCACCCATGGGCACCACGCCTAATCCGGTTTCATTGCTGACCAGTATTATGTGACCAGAAAGCTCTGGCAGCGCCGCCAGCAGCAACGCCTTTTCTTGCTCCCAGCAATGTAAGTGCAGGCAATTACTCAGCCACAGGGTCAGGCAGTCGACAACGATACAGCGCTGCGGACCCTGATGCCGTCGCAGGGTAGCGGCCAGTTCCACCGGTTCCTCGACCAGATTCCATTGCGCGCTGCGACGCTGCTGGTGATGTCCGATGCGCTCGGACATTTCATGGTCATCGGCGGTTGCCGTCGCAGTGTAGACGAGCTCAAGGCCAGTCGACAGGGCGCGCTGCTCGGCCAACGTACTCTTGCCGGAGCGGGCGCCACCGAGTATCAACTCACAAAACGCTGCCATGACGCCTACTTCCTCAGATAATAACCAGTGGTGTGGCGCTGACCGGGTGCGTCCCGATAGTGGCTTGCACCTGAAAAACCCGGGCAATATTGTCGGGCGTGAGGACAGCAGCGGGCGTACCCGAAAGAACAATCCTGCCACATTGCATCAACAGCATCTGATCCGCACAGCGCGCGGCGAGATTCAGATCGTGAATCACCATCAGGATGCCGACGCCCTTCGCGGCGAGACTGCGCACCACCTCCAGGGTTAACTGCTGATGCGCCAGGTCAAAGGATGACGTGGGCTCATCCAGTACCAGGAAACGGTCGCCCTCGATTGCTGGCTCCCAAATTTGTGCCAACACCCGCGCCAGATGCACCCGCTGCTTTTCTCCACCGGACAGTTGCGTGTACAGACGGCTCGCCAGATAGTCGCCATCGACAGACTTGAGCGCCTGCGCGACGATGTCCCGATCATGCGCCACACCCGTATCATGCGGGGTGCGACCCAGCATCACCACCTCCGCCGCGCTGAAGGGAAAATCCAGTAGCGAGTGCTGCGGCAATACGGCCAGCGTTCTGGCTTTATGTGTCGCTGGCCACTGCCGCAGTTCCCTGCCATTGAGCGTCACTGTCCCGGTATCGGGCGCCAATTCACCGACCAATACTCGCAACAGACTGGTTTTTCCAGCCCCATTGGGACCCAGTACGGTGGTAATTTCCCCGGGGCGCACCTCAAGTTGGACATCGGCCAACAAAGGGATTGACGATAACGCCAGTGATAGATTCCGCGCCACGAGTGTCATGACTAGGCCGCCTCGGCCTTGCGCTTTTGCGCCAGCAAAGAGATAAAGAAAGGGGTCCCCAGTAACGCGGTCAGTATACCCGCCGGCAGCTCTGCAGGCGCTACCACGACGCGGGCAATGGCATCCGCCAGAATGAGTAGTATTGCCCCGGCCAGCGCAGAAGCAGGAATCAAATAGCGATGATCAGGCCCTATGAGCAGTCGAATAATATGCGGGATGATCAGCCCCACAAAGGAAATGGTACCCGCCACCGCCACCGAGACCCCAATCGCCATGGCCGTCATCAGGATCAGTCGGCGCTTGACCTTCTCCACCGCGATACCAAGATGACGGGCTTCCGATTCGCCCAGCAAAAAAGCGTTCAACGCGGCACTGTCACGCGGCATCTGTGTCATCACTATGCCTACTGCAATGCTGGCAATCCATACTCTGGGCCAGTTGGCCACATCCAGACTGCCCATTTGCCACAGGCTGATACGACGCAGCATCTCGTCGTCCGCCATGTATGAAAAGAGGCTGTTGAGCGCGCCTGCCAAAGCACTGATCGCAATACCGGCGAGCAACATGGTGGCAACCGATGTGCCGGTGGCAGACGTTGCCAGCCTGTACACCAGAATGACCGCCACAAAGCCGCCCGCGAATGCACCGAATGCAACCGTCGATAAACCCAGAAACTGCCCACCCTGCAACAGTGCACCACCGCCCAGAACGATCATCACACTGGCACCCGCAGAGGCACCACTGGAGACGCCGATCAAAGAGGGATCGGCCAGTGGATTACGGAAAAGGCCTTGCATGGCAGTCCCACAGACGGCGAGACAAACACCAACCAGTGCCGCAAGTATTACCCTGGGTAGACGGATGGCAAACAGAATCAAGCCCTCCTGTGTGCTCACCGCCGACTGGGAAAAGCCTAACTCACCGAGCAGGGCGCGCAGCAGAGCAACAGGGGAAATCACCACCGGCCCCATCATCAACGCCAGCAGCATGACCGGGAGCAGGGATAGCCCCAGCACCAGCAGTAAGCGTGTGGGTGGCAATAGTCTCAAACCGACAGCGCCTGCTGATAGTTGACCGAGCTGCGAATGACCTGCATAACCATCACGGCCAATCTCTCTCCCAAGAGCGTGTGTTTTCCGGCAAACCTCGCGCGCTGGCTACCGTGCCCGGCAAAAATGGCGATGGCATCCGTACCTGTACCCGTCGCGAGCTGGCCCGATATCGGGCTTGTCACCTGCAACTCGTGCAGTACTGCCACTTTTGCTTCGGTTGCTACCACTATCATTTCAACCAACGCCTCATCCGCCACCTGGGCACTGGTGACAATCGCGACATTAATGGTTCCCCGGTTGGTCGGCAATACCTCCAGCGAACTATGCTCCGCGGGATCGCCGGCGCGGCGCGCATTGTCCAGACCCGTGGTGACCAGCACGGCTAGCGTCTCGCCGCTGATCGTCTCGCACACTACCCGCAACGACGCCAGCGACGCAGCTGTCATCATGCCAACAGTCATGCCGCTACACTGCAATTGATCGCTGATTCGCTGCAAGGTCAGTGCGGGGTCCTCCAATGGGCTGGGGCTATGTTTTGCTACCCGGACGTTCAAAAAATCACTGGCATGACAGTAGCCGCCATTGAGCACCGCAGAACTCAGCGCCCTGTGCGGTCGCGTAAAGCTAACATGAACCAACTCCGCAGTGCGCGCTAGCCGGACACCTGGCATCAAATTTTCACCTGTAAAGAACTCATCCGCACTCATTGCACTCTCCACGCATTCTCCACGCATTCTCCACAGCGTCTGCAAGAGTGCAGTGACACGGACGCTGCGTGCTCGACAGTGATTCATTACATCACGCCTGGAAACAGTGCGGAGCAATCAAGCTCATGCTCCAATACATCCGCCAGGCGTTCAAGCTGTTGCTCTCGAATGTCAGATACACTTGGCGCATAGGATGGCGGGAGCCCGGCCCAGCGCAGCAATGCGTCCCTGGCCTGCGGGTGATCAAAAAGACCGTGCAGGTAAGTACCAAGGATTTGGCCGTCAGCCGAAAGAGCGCCATCTCGACGCCCGCAAGTTAACGTCACCGCGTACTGTTCCAGCGCTGCACCAGTGGAAGTCCCACAGTGAATCTCATACCCGTCGACCGTGGCTTGATCAAAGGCAAGGGTTCCCTTGACCTGCTGCAGTTGCTTGTCCGGCAGCAACTCGGTCTCTATATCGAGCAGGCCCAAGCCGCTTGAGGAACCCGCCGTACCCTCGATACCGAGCGGGTCGTCAATGCGCTGCCCCAACATCTGGTAGCCGCCGCAGATACCGATCACCTTGCCGCCATAGCGCAGATGCCGAGCAATTGCTTCAGCCCAGCCATTGTCACGCAACCATTGCATATCCTTGCGCACATTCTTGCTGCCGGGAAGAATAATCACATCAGCCGTCGGAGCCACTTGCCCGGGCCCGATGAACTGCAAATCGACCTGAGGATGAAGGCGCAGCGCATCAAAATCCGTGTGGTTGCTGATCCTGGAGAAAACCGGAACGATCACCCGCAGTGGCGCCTGATTTTCACCAAGGACCTGAGCCGTGGTGACGGCATCCTCCGCATCCAGGTGCAACCCCTGCAGATAAGGCAGCACCCCTAGCACAGGCTTGCCCGTGTAATCTTCCAACCAGTCAATACCCGGCTGCAACAAACCGATATCGCCGCGAAATTTGTTGATCACGAAACCCTTAACGCGAGCCTGCTCCGATGCCGACAGCAATTGGAGAGTGCCCACCAGATGGGCGAAGACACCGCCTCTATCGATATCTGCAATGAGGATAACCGGGCAATCAACTTTCTCGGCAAAGCCCATATTGGCAATATCATTGTCGCGTAAATTGATTTCTGCGGGACTACCCGCTCCCTCTACAACAATATGATCATACTGGTGACGCAGTCTGTTATAGGACTCCAGCACCGCATCCATGGCAGTCACTTTGTACTCGTGATAGGCGCGCGCTTCCAGTTCAGTAACCACCTTACCGTGAATAATCACCTGGGCGCCGGTGTCACTGGAGGGTTTTAACAGTATCGGATTCATATCGGTATGCGGTTGCAGCTTGCACGCCAGAGCCTGTAACGCCTGGGCGCGACCAATCTCACCGCCATCGACGGTTACTGCGCTGTTCAAGGCCATATTCTGGGGTTTGAAAGGTGCCACTTTGCAGCCGCGCCTGGCCAACACGCGGCACAGTCCTGCCACCAGGATGCTCTTGCCGGCATCCGAAGTCGTGCCCTGAACCATCAGGGTCCTGGCGGTAATAGGCTCTATCACTGAAGCTGCGCTCTCCGATACGAGTGTGCACGGTATGCAGGACTGAAACAGGGTGGCACAGGCAGTAGAGAGAGAAAAGGAACGCAGCGCAATCTGCGCTGTACGACCTTCGCAGAAGCCCTCCGCTCCTTTGCCGCTTCTTTTTTTAACACGTATTAAGGCAGGCTGGTATCGGGCTCTCAGTCGTTAACTGATTACCGTTGCGGGGGCAGCGGTGGCATCTGCAACACAGTTCCACACTTCCCATTTAGCCGGTATAGCGCGACAAAAAAGCGCCTTACCAGACACCTGACTCGGTCGGGAACTGTAGTGACTTGCCTCTGTGTTGTCAAACAGGGAACCACTGGCACCCTCCTCGCGTCAGGCTTGCTAGTCACGCCGTCTTTGCTAAGCTTTGCTCCTCATGTTCCCTCTTACGAGTAGCAAGGACACCACCATGAAACCAGAGACCATCGCCCTGCATGCGGGCTACAAGGGCGACCCCACTACCAACGCGGCCACCACGCCCATCTACCAGACCACCTCGTTTACATTCAATGACAGCCAGCACGGCGCCGATCTGTTCAACCTGGCAGTACCGGGCAATATTTACAGCCGCATCATGAATCCGACCAATGCTGTGCTGGAGCAACGCCTGACTGAGCTGGAAGGCGGTGTGGGGGCGTTGACAGTCGCGTCCGGGATGGCCGCCATACGTTATGCCATAGAGGCGATTGCCGAGGTAGGCAGCAATATCGTCAGCACCTCGCAGCTTTACGGTGGCACCTATAATCTGTTCGCCCACACTTTTCCGCGCCAGGGCATCGAAACCCGCTTTGCTGCAGCGGACGATTTCGACAAGGTTTCGGCCCTGATCGACGCCAACACCAAGGCACTATTCTGTGAATCCATTGGCAACCCGGCAGGGAACATTGTCGATATCCAGCGCTGGGCTGACATCGCTCACGCCGCCGGGGTGCCGCTGATTGTCGACAATACAGTGGCGACACCCATCCTGTGCCGCGTGTTTGATTACGGCGCGGATATCGCCGTGCACTCCCTGACCAAGTACATCGGTGGCCATGGCACCACGATAGGTGGCGCTATCGTCGATTCCGGCAAGTTCGACTGGGCTGCGCACAACGAGCGCTTTGCCATTATGAATAACCCCGACCCGTCGTATCACGGGGTAGTGTATACGCAGGCCATGGGCGCGGCCGCCTACATCGGTCGCTGCCGCGTAGTGCCGCTGCGCAATACCGGCGCCGCCCTGTCGCCGCACAGCGCCTTCCTGATCATGCAAGGCCTGGAGACACTGAGCCTGAGAATGGAGCGACATTGCGAAAACGCACAAAAGGTGGCGCAGCACCTGCAGCAGCATCCGCAGGTTACATGGGTCAACTATGCCGGACTAACGAATAGCCCCTACCGCGAGAACAGCAAAAAATTCTGCAACGGCAGAGCGGCGGGGATCCTCAGCTTTGGTATCGAAGGTGGTATCGCTGCGGGCATGCGCTTTATCGATGCGCTGCAGTTGATCTTGCGTCTGGTGAACATTGGCGATGCCAAATCACTGGCCTGCCATCCGGCCAGCACCACCCACCGGCAGCTCAATGCAGCGGAACTGGCGTCCGCTGGCGTCAGTGAAGATATGGTAAGGCTGTCGATTGGAATTGAGCACATCGACGATATCCTGGCGGATATCGACCAGGCGCTGGCAGTGGCGAAATAACCGCCACTGGAGCGCGAGTCTACAGGGGGCCTCTCAACAGTGTGGGGATATCCTTCAGCGACGCCCCCTCGTGCGCAGGATCAAGGTCGCGCAGTGCGGGGCCCAACTGCGGCCTGACCTCTTCCGGTCGCAGGGGGTCGCCACATTCGCTGCACGTGACTGTGGCCCGGGTCTTGTTGCCACAGGTGTGATGCACGTATTCCAGAGGAACGCCCTTACCTCCATCCATCCATTCGTCGCCCCAACGGGTCAGACTCATCAGCACCGGATACAGGCCCAGGCCTTTGCGGGTCAGGCGGTATTCATAGCGCAGTGGGCGCTGGTGGTAGGGGACTTTGACCAGCACCCCCTGCTCCACCAGTTTGCCCAGTCGCTCGGACAAGCGGTGGCGAGTAATACCCAGATTGCTCTGGAACTGATCAAAGCGCCGTGTGCCAAAAAACGCATCGCGCAGAATGAGCATGGTCCAGCGCTCACCCACCACGGACAATGCCCGGGCTACTGAGCAAACCTGTTGATCGATATCATCCCAACGCATACATCCCTCGCTGCCTGCAGGCTGCGCGAAACTCAGCCAAACTGGTTCATGGTGTTGTCTTTGCCACCGGCTTTCAGCGCCGCTTCACCGGCGAAGTACTCCTTGTGGTCATCACCCAGGTCAGAACCCGCCATATTCTGGTGTTTCGCACAGGCGATACCCTGACGGATTTCCTTGCGCTGCACACCTTTCACATAGCCCAACATCCCCTGTTCGCCGAAGTACTCCTTGGCCAGGTTATCCGTAGACAGGGCCGCCGTATGGTAAGTGGGCAACGTGATCAGGTGATGGAAGATGCCGGCTTCGCGCGCCGAGTCAGCTTGAAAGGTCCGAATCTTCTCATCAGCTTCGACGGCCAGTGCGGTGTCATCATAGTCAACACTCATCAGTGCGTCACGCTTGTAGGCTGATACGTCCTTGCCCGCCTTGCTCCATCCATCAAAGATCTGCTGGCGGAAGTTCAGTGTCCAGTTAAAGGAGGGGCTGTTGTTGTATACCAGTTTGGCGTTGGGGATGACCTCACGGATGCGTTTGATCATGCCACCGATCTGGCCGATGTGCGGCTTCTCGGTTTCAATCCACAGAAGATCAGCGCCGTGCTGGAGGGAGGTAATGCTATCCAGCACGCAGCGATCTTCACCGGTATCTTTGCGGAACTGGTAAAGGTTGGACGGCAGGCGCTTGGGACGCATTAACTGATCGTGATGCTTGATGATAACGTCGCCGTGACTCATCTCGGCGACAGAAAGCTCTTCCATATCGAGGAAGCTGTTGTACTGGTCGCCCAAATCGCCGGGCGTGTGGGTTACGGCAATCTGCTTGGTCAGGCCGGCGCCGAGGGAGTCGGTACGGGCGACGATGATCCCCTCGTCAACACCCAGTTCCAGAAAGGCGTAACGCACAGCGCGAATCTTGGCCAGGAAATCCTCATGGGGCACGGTGACTTTACCGTCCTGATGACCGCACTGTTTCTCATCGGACACCTGGTTCTCGATCTGGATAGCACAGGCACCCGCCTCAATCATCTTGCGCGCCAGCAGGTAGGTCGCTTCCGCATTGCCAAAACCGGCGTCGATATCAGCAATAATCGGCACGACGTGCGTCTGGAAGTTATCGATCTTTTTCTGTACCGCCTCTTCTGCACTTTTACTACCGGCCTCGCGGGCGGCATCGAGTTCGCGGAACAAACCGCCCAGTTCACGGGCATCGGCCTGGCGCAGGAAGGTGTAAAGCTCTTCAATAAGATCGGAGACAGAGGTTTTCTCGTGCATGGACTGGTCGGGCAGTGGCCCAAACTCGGAGCGCAGCGCGGCAATCATCCAGCCCGACAGGTACAGGTAGCGCTTGCTGGTGTCACCGAAGTGCTTCTTGATCGCAATCAGCTTTTGCTGGCCGATAAACCCGTGCCAGCACCCCAGGGACTGGGTGTACTGACTGCTGTCAGCGTCGTATTCTGCCATGTCCTTACGCATTATCGCGGCGGTGTACCGAGCGATATCCAGCCCGGTCCTGAAGCGATTCTGCTGGCGCATGCGGGCAGCAGACTCGGGGTTGATGTGGTCCCAGGCGCTGCCGTTCTTATCACGCAGCTGGGCCAACTCAGCAAGATCATTCTTGAATGTAGACATGGTAGTACCTCTGAAGACTGATTACGGTAATGCTTATAGGTGGTGAGAAGGTATCGCGCGAGACAGCCCCCTCGGCCGGAACCTGTCTAGTGTAGAGGCCCCTGCGCCATAATTGAAATTAATAGTGGGGATTCTTACTATTCACTGAAAAAATCGAAATGCACGATACCGTTTATTCTGAACCGCCATCGCGCCGTGATGCACTGCTAAACGCCTTGCAGGCGGGCATGCGCCTCCATCGCCAGCGCACCCGAGGCATCAAGCGCCCACAAACGAACCTCTTCACCATCCCGCCGTCCCTGCAATCGCAGGGGTAAGCCTTCCAGCAGCGGCCGAATAGCGCGAAACTCAAACGCTGCCACAGCAACATCAGGCAACTCGCGGTGCAGCACATCCAACAGTAGTGTCGCGGTCAGCGGTCCCTGCACAACCAGCGAGGCGTAACCCTCCTCGCGCATTGCATAGTCGCGGTCATAGTGAATACGGTGACTATTGAAGGTGAGTGCGGCATAGCGAAACAGCAGCACGGAATCGGGCCGCAGTTCCCTGGACCAGTGCGCGACCGCAGGTGCAGGCCTGGGCAGGGGGACAACATTGGCAGCGACAGGTTCGCGAAAGACCAGATCCTGCTCCTCTTCAATGGCCAGCTTCTCACCCTGAAAAATCTGGTGGCGCAGCGTGACAAATACCAGCTCCCCATTGCGGCCCTGTTTATGTGTAATAGAAGCAACGGTAGAGACCCGGCGCACCGCCTCACCCACTGTCAATGGAGCGACAAAGTGCAGGCGACTGCCGGCCCACATACGACGGGGCAACGACACCGGCGGCAGGAATCCTCCGCGCCGGGCGTGCCCGTCAATACCCAGGCCCGAAGCCGCCACCGCATCCTGAAAATACAACCAGTGCCAGCACGGTGGCAGTGCATCGCCCATGAGTGCGCGCGGGTGTGTGTGATTCAGGCTTGCAGACAGCGCCGCTGCAGGCGCAGCGGATAGCACATCACACCGCGTCTGTGTCCTGCCGATCCAGCGTTGCAATGCTTTGATATCAACGACACTCATGCGCAGCGGGCTCGCGTTGTACCTACAGCGCGCTCAGGCATCGGGGTATTCCCGGCGAATCGCTTCGCTGTGCTCTCCCAAGGCCGGCACCGGCCGCAGACTGACTTGCTCGCCTGCGACCCTGACCGGCGGCGCCACCAGATCAATGGTGCCAGACGCCGTAACCACCGGAGTGAGCCGCAGCTGCGGGTGTTGCGCCAGATCGGCAACCGAATTGACTGCGCCAAACGCGATAGTCGCCTGTCGCAGTCGTTGCGCCAGCGCTGTGCGCGAAAGCTTGGCAAAGACGCGATTGATCTCTTCATCCAATGCCGGACAGTTGGCACAACGCAAAACGTTCGTACCGAAACGTGGGTCCGCTGACAAATCCGGCCGCTGTAGCACTGTCTCACAAAAATTTCTCCACTCCCTCTCGTTCTGGATGGCTATCACCACTTGCTCGCCGCCGCTGCACGCATAGGCGCCATAGGGTGCAATCGACGGGTGCCGCAGACCCACACGCGCGGGCGCCTCGCCGGTGTGCTCCTGATACAACAGCGGCACTGTCATCCAGTCAGCCAACGCGTCGAACAGGGATACCGACAGACCCTTGCCAAGGCCACTAAGCTGGCGCTCCAGCAATGCTTCGAGTATCCCGGCGTGCGCATACATGCCACACGCGATATCACAGACCGACACGCCTACCCTGCTCGGTTGCTCCGCGGCGCCGGTAATGGAGGCCAGGCCGCTCTCGCACTGCACCAACAGGTCGTAGGCTTTCATGTCACGGTAGGGCCCACTGTCGCCGTAACCGGTGATATCAACCGTAATTAACCTTGGATTTTCTTTGCGTAGCTGCGTCGACTCAAAGCCCGCGCGTACCGCAGCGCCCGGGGCAAGATTCTGGATAAAGACATCGGCCTGCTGCACCATGCGTTGCAACAGGCTGGCATCACGCGCGTCCTTGATATCCAGGCAAATGGATTCCTTGCCGCGATTCACCCAAACAAAATAGGCACTCTCACCACCCGCTACATAATCATAGCTGCGCGCAAAATCGCCTTCAGGGCGCTCGATCTTGATCACTCGCGCGCCGGCATCCGCCAGACGTGAGGTGCAAAAGGGCGCAGCCACCGCCTGTTCCAGGGCGATCACCAACACGCCTTGCAGCGGCAGTGCCACTAAAACGACCGGGGCAAGTCAAGTTCCCGCGTGGCCACGTGGGAGAGGATCAGATTGGTCGAAATCGGCGCGACCTGGTACAGCCGGGTTTCACGAAACTTGCGCTCAATATCGTATTCCGTGGCGAAGCCATAGCCGCCATGGGTCTGGATACAGGTGTCCGCAGCGGCCCACGCCGCTTCCGAGGCTAGCAGCTTGGCCATATTTGCCTGCGTTCCAGCTGGCCTGCCGGCATCATAGAGATCGGCGGCATGTTGCACCATCAAGGCCGCCGCTTCGGTCTGGATGTGCGCTCTGGCGATGGGAAACTGAATCCCCTGATTGGCGCCGATGGGCCGGTCAAACACCTTGCGCTCGCGCGCATAGTCAGCTGCTTTGCTGGTAAACCAGCGCGCGTCACCGATACACTCGGCCCCGATGAGGATGCGCTCGGCATTCAGGCCATCGAGAATGCACTTGAAGCCCTGCCCTTCAACACCGATCAGGTTTTTTACAGGCACTCTGAGATTATCAAAAAATAATTCAGTACTGGCATGATTCATCATCGTAGCAATGGGCTTGATGCTCAGGCCATTACCCACGGCGTCGCGCATATCTACCAGCAGAACAGACATCCCGTCGGTATGCTTGACGCACTCCTCTCGCGGCGTGGTCCGCAGCAGCAGTATCATCAGGTCGGAGTGTGCGGCCCGGGAGATAAACACCTTCTGGCCATTGATCACGTAGTCATCCCCATCGCGCACCGCGCGGGTTTGAATGCGGGAGGTATCGGTACCACTGCCGGGTTCTGTCACGGCAAAGGCCTGCAGCCGCAGCGACCCGTCTGCGATGGACGGCAGAAATTGGGTCTTTTGCACATCGCTGCCATGGCGCAACAGCGTACCCATGGTATACATCTGCGCATGACAGGCAGCACCGTTACCACCGCTGCGATGTACTTCTTCCAGCACTGCGCAACCTGCACTCAAGGGCAAACCGGCACCGCCATACTCCTGCGGTATCAAAGTAGCAAGAAAACCAGCACGGGTCAGGGCCTGGACGAACCCGGTGGGATACGCTTTCTCTGCGTCCAGTGTGCGCCAGTATTCGCCAGGGTAGCGGGCACACAAAGCAGTGACCGCCGCGCGAATTTCCGGGTAGGTTTGGTCAATCGCCACGTCGTATATCCTTGCGAAAATCGCCCCGACAGTACTACAAAAACCAGGAACCGCCATCCACCATATGGGTTTGCCCGGTTACAAATGCGCTGCTGTCTGAGGCCAGGTAAATAATCGTTCCAGTGAGATCCTCAACCTGGAGGTTGCGCTGTATCAACTGCCCGGCAGCGATAACCTGTTTGGCTTTGTCCAACTTCTCGCCAAAAAACTCCTCGGTGCCTTCGGTCATCACCGCCGAAGGCGCCACCGCGTTGACGCGGATACGGTCCTTGCCCAACTCGCGCGCCATGGTGCGGGTCATGCCTATAACCGCCGCCTTGGATGCCACGTAGTCCAGGCCGTAAGGCAGGCCATAGACCGCAGCCAGCGATGAGATATTGATGATGGAACCACCCCCGGCGGCGCGCAGGGGATCCACCACCGCCTTACAACACTGCCATAGGCCCTTGACGTTGATGTTCATCACGGCGTCCCACTGCGCTTCATCCAAATGCTCAAAGCGCGCGCCTTTGAGGCCGCCGTAGAGGCCAGCGTTGTTGACCAGTACGTCGATCTTACCGAAGGCCTTTACTGCGGCCTCAGCCATGGCGTTGCAACTGGCCATGCTGGAGACATCTGTCAGGACACCTTGCGCCCGACCACCAGCGGCTGTTATTGCTGCGACGGTTTCATCGCAGCTATTCACGTCGCACACAAGCACTGCCGCGCCCTCGTGCGCCATGGCCTGCGCATAGGCGCGTCCCAGACCGCGAGCACCGCCGGTGACGATAGCGACCTTGTCCTGAAGTTGTGCCATATCGATTGCCTATCCAAAACGCTTGAGCCGACAACAGTACCAAAAAACCACGCCGGAGAAACCCTCGACTACACAATTTGCACCGATGCTTGCAGTCCGTTAGTTTTTGACCTCAAGCATGTATTTCGCTACCGCCAACCGGGTCTCTTCATCAAGATAATTCTGCGGCGGCATCTCGGGGTAGTCGTCCCGTTTTTTGGTCGGATTGGCGATAAAGTCTGCAATGCCTTGCGGGTTGTCCATGTACAGCGCCTGAATGATCTGTACCGGTGGGCCAATCATACGACTGCTGTAGGCGTGGCATCCGGCGCAGATACCGAGGTAGGCGATCTTGCCTTTGTCCTCTGCCGTGATTACGCGGGGTGGTACCGGGGCCAGCAAATAGTTGGCAATACTGGCGGTATTGGTGAACTCACACTCAGCAAAATTATTGATCCCCACGGTGACGAACTGGTGGCGGTTGATGATGCAGCTGTCCGTCGTGGGGCCAATGCTGCCGATATCCGGATTGCCGGTTTTCAGCTCGGTCAACAGATACGCCTTGATCTCAGGGATGGGATCGGTGCCATTGTTGAGCATGGTGTTGTTGAGGATTTTTACGCGATCCGAATTGGGGTCAGACTCCGGATCGGCAGTGACATTCGAGGCGTTCGCGTGATCTGTTATGAGGATGCCGATATTTTTATTGTCCCTGATGATGTTGCCTTCGATTACCACGTCGTCGGCCGCCATCACCAGTATTCCGGTACCCGCCGGGATACCGGCCACGGTGGAACCCGGCGCACCAAAGTTGACGTGATTGTTGGCTGTGATGAAGTTGTTGCGAATAATCACGTCGAACGTGGTCTTAATCGGTAGTCCCGGTGTAATGAAGGCGAGGATACCGCCGGTGTTGTTATACACTCGGTTTGCTTCCACGATCGCATGGCGGCTGTTCTCGATTTCAATGCCGGCAACGCTGTCAAAGACATCATTGTGGGCGACATGCACGTTGTCGCTCATGCCAACATAAATCGCCGCGTCCTCGATCCCGGAGACCACGTTGTGTTCAATGACACCGTTCTGGCCGAGTTGTGGAAAGATGCCGTAGACGCCAGTATTGATGATGAGGTTGTTGCGAATCTCCCAGTTGTTGCCGGCCTGACTCATGATGCCATTGCCTTTGTAGCGGGTGATGGTGAAGTTCTCGACCACAATGTTGTTGCCGGAAAAGAGAATGGCATCATTCAGTTTACCTTCGCCATCCAGCACTGCTCGCCGGCCTTCCTCAATCACACCGATCAGGCGAATACCGTCCTTATCGATAAAGACTGTTTCCTTAAAGGTACCGGGCATAACCTGTATGGTGGTACCTGGCGCAGCATTCTGCACCGCCTGCTGGATGGACTCACCGTCTTTGACCACGACCACCACATCGGTCATCGGCGGCCCGGCCACAGATTTGCTGTTACCACTGAGTATCAGCGTATTGTCCTTCGCGCTAAAGCCGCCGCTATAGGTGGCACCACCACTACCCGATGTGATAACCGGTGTACTCGCTCCAAAACGGCCTTTGCCCAGAGTAAGCCCTACCGCGAATGCAGCGAGGATCAGGATCAGACCGATTATTTTTCCTGCCTTCATGAAGATTCTCCAGAATTCCTAATTGCGTTTACGATGTGATGTGTCGATGGAGACACGATGGGCGTCAAACCCGATGGGAGCTGCTCTGGTACCTGAGGAGTCAAGCTCTCGTCCGTCAATGTTCCCAGAAAATCGACCAGGCGGTCCAGTTCATAGTCAGTGAGGTCCGGCGACGAGATATGCCAGTGCAGTTGCAGGTCGACGCCCGCCGGCATCGCGTGGCCCCGCCCCCCGTTGTAGAACTCGGCAACGGCATGCAAGTTGTCAAACTTACCCGAGTGCATATAGGGTGCAGTCTGTGCGATGTTGCGCAGCGTGGGCACTTTAAATCCTGCTTTCAGCTTGGGTGAGTTGAAGTTTTTTTCTGCCCCAATGTCGATCGGCCTGCCATCGGGTTCCGGCGCGCCAATCACGGCCACCTGCTGATTGGTAAACAGGGGGGGAGTATGGCACTCGGCGCAACGCGCAACAAAAGAGCGAAAAACATTCAAGCCCTCGATTTCATGCTGTGACAGCGCCGCATGGTAACCCTGAGCATAGCGGTCATAGCGACTGTTCAGGGAGATGAGTGAGGTCTGAAATGCGACAAGCGACTGGTACACCTCATCCAGCACTATAGAGTCACCCTCTCGCTGGGGATACGCCTGCCGAAACAGGGACTGATAGGCGGCGATTCCATTGAGGGTAGTTAGCAAACCCTCCGGTGTGTTACCCATTTCGTCGGTGGCAAATAGGGGGCCCTGCAACTGTTCTTCCAGTGTGCTGACGCGTGCGTCCCAGAAAAACGTGTTCAGGAAAGCTACGTTCCACAAGGTTGGTGCAGCCCGGGAAACTTCTTTGCCACCCATACCCACTGAACGCGGCAGGCTGTCACTGAAGCCGCGCCCCGGATTGTGGCAACTGGCACAGGACAACGACCCATCCCCGGAGAGCACCGGGTCGAAAAAAAGATAACGGCCCAGGTCTATCTGCTGCGGGGTAAACCCATCGCGGTGCCGCGGCAGGGATGTCTGTGTCCCGCCCAGCCCCGCGCCCTGCACAGAATCGTAGAAATCATACATCGTCAGCAGTGTGCAGTATCCGGACTCGGTACGTTCAAAGCTGGGCGGGCAGTTCTCGCGCAGCACAATATCGTTCGCCGTGGCACTGGCAGCGCCAGCCCACAGCAGCAGCAGCAGAGCGGTTAACGGCTTGAGTGCGTGCACGGTCAAACGACCTGGACCTACAGCGCCTTGGCCAGAGACTGGATATAGGCGATGACGTCGTCCAGGTCTTTATCCGTGGGCAGACTGGCAGCCATCATTTTCATTTGCCGACCGTAGGTATCTTCAGGATGAGTGCCGCGCACGCCCTGTTGGAAATTCTGGTACTGGTGTTGCAGATAGGCCGCGTCCAGCCAAGCCAGGCCAGGCGCGTTCAAACCGGGATTTCCCTCTGCCTGGCCGCCGTGGCAGGCGCCACATTTCGATTGGTAGTAGTTGTTGCCGTTCTTGAGGTCGCCCGTCGCTGCAGCTGTCATAACTGGTCGGGGTAAAGCAGCAAGGTAGTTCGCAAGGCGGGGAATATCAGCGTCCGCGAGTGCGCCGGCCATCGGCTTCATTTGTGCACCCTGCGTATCGCGTGGGTCAGCGCCGCGTATACCGGCTTTGAAATGCTGTAGCTGGCGTTCCAGGTACGCCGCTCCCTGCCCGGCCAAGGCCGGGGCACCTAATGCTGCATTGCCCTGCCCCGCTGCGCCGTGACAGGCGCTGCAAGGTTGGTACTGCAGGGCCGCGTCAGCATCTGCTGCAGCCTGCACCCACAGGGGCAGTAATGACAGGGACACCAGAAGCATTGGCGCAGACAAGAACGCAGACAAGAATGCAGACAGGTTTTTCATGGGCAATCTCTCCTGAGCACAGGATCTGTAAAGGCAGTCTTGGTAATCGATGACGCAAGTAAAGCACAATATGTTAATCATAACTACCGTATTCTAATTGCGATGGCTTTCAGTTACTCTAGGTCGGATAATCATTTCAATAATAATGTATTGCTGTAAGGAAGACCCGAATGATCCCACCAAAAAATGTAATGGGCCTGGTTCGCGTGCCTGCATACCCGGGCAAACTTCTTCTGGTCACTGCCATCGGACTCTCTGGCGGCGTCCTTGCCCAGGAGACAACACCCAGAGGCTACAATAACCAAATTGAAGAAGTCGTGGTCACAGCCCAGAAACGTGAGCAGAACACGATGACGGTGCCCATCACGGTCAACGCCTTCACTGCACAGGATATGATTAATACCGGTGCCGACAACATTCAGGATATTGCCGATTTTATGCCGGGTGTTGAAATCGGCGCGGGCGGCGCGACTCAGGTCACGATTGCCATCCGCGGTGTCGAAAGTCCAAACATCAGCTCCGGTGGCGATCCCTCGGTCGCCACCTTCTATGACAATGCTTATATGCCCAGGGCGGCCACGTCCATCCCCTTTACCGATATCGCGCGCACTGAAGTATTGAAAGGTCCGCAGGGCACGTTGTTCGGTCGCAACGCGACGGCGGGCGTTATCAATATCGTTCCCAACAAGCCCATCCAGGAGTCCGAGGGGTTCGTCAAAAGTCGGGTCGGCAACTACGGCCTGCTGAACGTGGAAGGCATGATCAACGAACCACTGACCGATGACATCGCGGTGCGCGCCAATGTATTTTCCCACCAGCGCGACGGCATCATTGAAAACGTGGGTATCGGCGATGATCTGCGCGACGAGGGTTTCGTCGCTGCCAGGACCGCCATCCTCTACGAACTGTCGCCGGACACCAGCATTCAATTAGCCGGTGACTATGAGGACCGCAATGAAAGTCCCGGGTACTCCATCGGCGTCAGCCAGTACGCCTTCAGCACCGATCCCTACAACAGCAAGGCGGCTAACGACGTCTACAATCGCGAGGAAAATCGTGACATGTATGGCGCGTCTCTCCAGGGCGACCATACCTTCAATGAAGAGATATCGCTATTTGGCATCGTCAGTTATCGGGACTGGAAAACCTGGAACAAGCAGGACGAGGACGGCACCGAAGACCCGACACGCTATCTGGACACCAACAACATTGAAGAGTCCAACATCTGGTACAACGAGGTGCGCCTGCACTTTGTTAATGACCGTTTTGACGCTATCGCGGGTGGTAATTACAGCGTGGAAGATGTCTATCAGCGCACCGACATCGGCCTGTTGGCAGATTCCTACATGCAATTCGTTAGTGGCCAGGCTGGCCTGCCTGCAGATACCAGTCTTTGGGAACTCTTCGGTGGCACAGATGATTCATTCTGGCTCGGGCTATCCGAGGAAAACGGGGTCGCGGTAGTTCCTCCAAGCTTCGCCGGCCAGTACTTTACCGAAACCATGGACAACACCGGGGACTTCACCAACGCGGGTGTCTTTGGGGATGTCACCTACCGCCTCACCGATACGGTGCGCATATCAGCCGGCCTGCGCTACAGCTTCGATGACAAGACCTATTCCTGGCAGACGTTTCCCGACCAGCTCGGTGATTGGCCCTATGCCCCCGCTCGCGTCGCCTATGATCCGGCGCAGACTGGCGCTGATCCCGCTAATTATTTCGACAAGTTCGAGGACTCCCACGATTGGAGCAAGACTACCGGACGCCTGGTACTGGACTGGCAATTTATCGACAACGCTATGACCTATATCTCCTATGCCACCGGCTACAAATCCGGCGGTTACGATGGGCAGATATTTTCGGCCTACGTGGCCGGTCCCTTTGAGCCGGAGGAAATGACCAGTATCGAGCTGGGTCTCAAGGGCGACTTCTTCGAGGATACCCTGCGAGTGGAGACGGCGCTGTTCCAGCAGGATCTTGACGGCCAGCAAACGGCTCAAGATACCAAACAGTGTACGGTCGGCTCCACGCAGGAAGAATGTAATGAGCAGGATCCCACCGCCGCGCCCAGCATCATCAGTCAGGATGTGAATACCAACGGCATTGAAATAGTGGCGCAGTGGCAAGCCCTGGACAGCCTGCTACTGACCGGAATGACCACGGTCCGTGACGCGGAAGAAGATCCCCAGGCCTACTTCAATGGCGCTGGAGAACCCGTGGGAGGGCGCAAGCAAAGCGAGAGTACCAACACCGACTACACGCTACGCTTTGACTGGACACCCGAAATTCCTGTGGGATTCCTACTCGTGCATGTCGACTATGTGTTTGAGGAAGCGGAAGATGCCAACGACACCGATGACCCGATTTACACCACAGGCCCCTGGTATTTTCAGGATCGGGAGATTCTCAGTGCGCGCATCGCCTGGACCAACGAAGCCGAGAACATTGAAGTCGCAGTCTGGGGCAGAAACCTGCAGGACAATGAAATTGCCAACAACCCGGACGGCCTCGCCGCCGCCAACCTGGGCGTCTACAGAACCAGCATAGAAGATCCACTCACGTTCGGCGTGGACCTGCGCTACTCGTTCTGATCGCGCACGGCCAACGCCGCGCTCAGAGCGGCAGGCTGTGTTCCATGTTGGCAGCGATGGACGCTGCCACCTGCTTGGCACGCTCGGCGCGCTCTCCGGCATAGTGTGCATCCACGGTCGTTGTGAAGAACGCCAGCCAACGGTGGAAATCCTTCGCCTGCAAGGGACGTTTGCCATGGAGCTGGCGGTGGATATTCATGGTGTGCCGCTGGTAGCGCTTATCCCCCAGCAACAGCTTGCACCAGTAATCCTTGATATGCGGCAGGTGCACCCCCAGGTCGATAGCGGCCACGTCGACAAAGATGGGCGCCAACTGCTCGTCGGCGAGCAGGCGTTCGTAAAAGCGATCCACAAAGAACTCGATGTTCTCACGAGAATCCAGGTCTGGCCGCTGCGCGCCAGTGTGCATCACACTATTTCTTCTTTTTACTTTTTTTCTTCGCCTTGGTCACATGCGCCATCAAGCGCCGCTTGCGCTGCACCTGACGCCCCGTGAGCTTGTTGCGCTTATCGGCAAAGGGATTCTCACTGGTGCGAAATTCAATGCGTACCGGCGTTCCCGCCAGTTCCAGTTCGCGGCGATACACTTTTTCCAGATAACGCTTGTAGCTGTTGGGTACATCAGCAGTCTGGTTGCCATGAATGATGATCAAAGGTGGATTCTGTCCCCCGGCGTGCGCGTACCGCAGTTTGATCCTCCGACTATTGATCATGGGCGGGGGATGGTCAAACACCGCGCCTTCCAGGATGCGTGTCAATGCATTGGTGTTCAGTTTGCGGGTGGCCGACGCATAGGCGCTATTGATTGACTTATACAAGTGACCGACGCCGGTACCGTGCAATGCCGAGATATAGTGCGTATCCGCATACTCGGCGAAGCGCAGGCGTCGGTCCAGTTCACTCTTGATCCAGTCCCGCTGGTCAGCATCAATCCCATCCCACTTGTTGACCGCCAACACCAGGGCGCGCCCCTTATCCATGCAGTGACCCAGCAAATGCATATCCTGGTCCACAATGCCCTCGTGGGCGTCCATGATCACAATCACCACATGGGCATCATCGATCGCTTTGAGCGTTTTCACGATGGAGAATTTTTCCACCACCAGAGTGACGTTCTTGCGCCGCCGGACACCGGCAGTATCAATCAGGGTGTATTTCTGTTCGGCGCGCTCGAAGTCGATATAAATACTATCGCGGGTCGTACCCGGCTGATCAAACACCACGACGCGCTCCTCACCCAACAGTCGATTGACGAGGGTTGACTTGCCGACGTTGGGGCGCCCCACGATGGCGACGCGAATACTATCCGGGTAGCGTTCGCGCTCCGCCTCCAGTGTGTCCTCAGGAAAGGCCTCGAGTATGTCCTCTATCATGCTGCTCACACCACGACCATGCGAGGCGGCGATAGCATACATCGTGTCAACGCCCAGCGCGTAGAAGTCGCCGGTGGCAATATCCTCGTTCAGGCCATCAATTTTGTTTACCACGACATGAAAGGCTTTGTTCCGCTGGCGTAACCGACTCGCCAGCGACTCGTCAGTGGCGTTCAAGCCCTCCCGAGCATCGACTATGAACAGCACAACATCGGCTTCATCGATGGCGGCGAGCGCCTGCAGCGCCATGGGCGAATCGATCCCCTCTTCCTCATCGGTAAGGCCACCGGTATCGATCACGATAAAGGGACGACTGCCTATTTTGGACTCGCCATATTTGCGATCCCGGGTCAAACCCGGAAAATCAGCAACCAGAGCATCCCTGCTGCGCGTCAACTGGTTGAACAAGGTGGATTTGCCGACATTGGGGCGCCCAACCAGGGCGATCACCGGTATCATTACTCTTGCGCAGTAATCTCGTACGCGACGAGCTCGCCGCTGTTGCCAAACACATACAGCACATTGTCCTGGCTCAACATGTCGGCGCGCGCACCTTCGTCATCCACCCTGACCCGCCCGACAAACTCGCCGTCGACCTGCGACAACAGATGCACGTACCCCTCGAAATCGGCGACCGCGACATACTCGCCCACCGGCGTCGGTCGCGACAATTCGCGGTAAGTCAGGTCCGCCTGGGTCCAGCGTGCGCCCTCCCCGCTGCGCAAATAGGCGGTGAGTGTGCCGTCTTCGTCGGCGACATAGACATTGCCGAAACTCTGGGAGACACCGGAGTATGAAGACACTTTCTGCTGCCACAGCTTGCGGCCATCTTGTACATCAATGGCGACTACGCTCCCCTGATAGCTGGCGGCATACAGTTCATTTCCCATCAGCTCCATGGTCCCATCGATATCGACGATACGTTCAATTTCCGAGCGCCCCTGCGAGATCGCGACGCGCACTTCCCATACGATGGCGCCGGTCTGCGCATCAAAGGCCAAAACACGCCCATTGGCGAAGCCTGCATAGACCTTATTATTATGCAGTATCGGTGTACTGGTACCGCGCACAGTTAACACCGGAATATTGCTGTCATAGGTCCACAGAATGGCCCCGGTCTCAAAATCCAGGCCGTGCAGCTTGCCATCGTAGGTCTGGGCAACCACCACCTTGCCGTCGCCCTGGGGGGGTGACAATATCTCGCCGCTCAAGGGCGTCGCCCACAGACGCGCACCGGAACTCTTATCTAACTTCAGCACGGAGCCATCGCTGCTGCCTAAAAACAGGGCGCTGTCATACGCACCGACACCGCCCGACAAAGCGGTTTCAACATCTGTTTCCCACAGAGTCTCGCCATGAGTGCGGTCTATTGCGGCGACTTCGCCATCGGCGGAGGCCACATAAATGGTGTCGCCGCTGATGACCGGTCGCAACCGATAAAAACCTTTACCCTGACCATCGCCTACCCCCACCGACCACAGCTCCTCGATATTGATCGTATCCTCAATCTCCGCCAGTTCCGCCGGTGCCGTTGCTTCGTCTTCATCCGACTCGAACCAGCCAGACACAGTGCTGCAGGCAGCCAGGTTGACCATCAGGATGAGCGTGATCAGGTATCGCGATAGTTGACGCATGATCTTATTCCTTTGTGACGTCGACGGTGTCATTGGTGGCTGGCGCATTACCAAGAGTCGTACCGAGAGTTCGCGCAGGCACCGGTGTAAGACTTTGCAACTTCTGCTGCAGTGCCGGCAGATTGACGTCTTGCCCATCACCGCTCGCTAATGCCAGTGCCTGGCTGTAGGCATCACGCGCCTCATCCCGACGTCCAGCCGCCAGCAGGATATCGCCACGAGCAGCCGCATAGGAAGTACCATAGGGTCCGGGTTCTGCCTTCTCCAGGAGAGTCAGTGCCTGAGCAGTATCACCGGAGGCCGCCACCACCCGGGCCAGGCGCAACTGCGCCACTTGCGCAGTATCACCGCCACTTTCGGCCTTGGAGAGCACCCAGCGCAGTTGCTGCTCGGCATCCTGTAATTTGCCATCGTTGACCGCCATCGCCGCCAGGTGAAAGGCAGCAAATTGGGCGTAGGTCGTGTTGCCAAATTCGCTTTTGAGCTGCTCCGCCAATTCGACGCCCACCGGCGACCCGGAGGATGCGTCTGGTGTGCCAATAGCACGCAACAGTCCCTGGTAGATATCGGAGGCCTGCTCCTGCTGCTCCACCTCGTTAGTCTGCCAGGCTTGCCAGCCGAAGTAGGCCGCCAGTGAGATCACCACCGCCGCTACAATGGAACGACCATTCTCATTCCACCAGCGCCGCAGCGCTTCGACCTGCTCTTCTTCTGATCGATACTGTTCCACGTCTCTATTTCCTCTTACTTAAGCTCAGGGCGCAAATACTGCGCACAGTGTTGTTTCCAATTCCTGCAGGGGCACAGTACGCTGACCGCCGCGCTCGCCTTCGCCCTCACGCAGGGACTTGACCGTAACGGTTTGCGCCGCCACCTCATCCTCACCCCAGATCAGGGCCATCCGGGCGCCGCTCTTGTCGGCCTTTTTCATCTGACTTTTGAAACTTCCACCGCCAGTGTGCTGCACGATACGCAGCTGCGGTTGCTCCTGTCGCACGCGTTCGGTGGTCATCAGCGCCAGGCACTGGGCGGCATTTCCGACCGCGACCACATAGACATCAACGGCCGGTATGTCAGCAACCACACCCTGTTCCGCCAATAGCAGAACCAGTCGCTCCATACCCATGGCGCAACCAACGGCCGGCGTCGAGTTGCCACCCAGTTGTTCAACGAGTCCGTCATAGCGACCGCCGGCACAGACCGTGCCCTGCGCACCGAGACGGTCGGTCACCCACTCGAACACCGTCTTGTTGTAGTAATCCAGACCGCGCACCAGACGCCTGTTGACCACGTAAGTCACGCCGGCTGCCTGCAGCAGTTCACACAGGCGCGCGAAATCCGCGTTCGCCTCATCATCCAGAAAATCCTCTAAGGTCGGGCCACCATCCAGCACCGCCTGGGTAGCGGGATTCTTGCTATCCAGGATACGCAGAGGATTGGTATGCAAACGACGCTGGCTGTCCTCGTCCAGCTCGTCCACATGCGCCTGCAGGTAGACGACCAGCGCCGCGCGAAAGGCGTTGCGCGCCGCAGCACTGCCGATAGAGTTGAGCTGTAACTGCATACAGTCCACGAGACCTAACTGGCGCCACAGCCCGGCGCACAGCACTATAAGCTCCGCATCCGCGTCCGGCGTAGCGACACCAAAACACTCCACACCCGTCTGGTGAAATTGTCTCTGCCGACCTTTCTGTGGCCGCTCGTAACGAAACATCGCGCCCGCATACCACAGGCGCTGGGGAATGTTGAGTAGTCCATGTTGAATGGCCGCTCGCACGCAGCCTGCGGTGCCTTCGGGACGCAACGACATGCTATCACCATTGCGATCATCGAAGGTGTACATCTCTTTCTCGACGATATCAGTGACCTCACCAATGGAGCGCTTGAACAGCGCTGTCTTCTCCACCACAGGCAGGCGCATCTCACCATAACCATAGCTGCCCAGCACGGCGGCCACAGTGCGCTCCAGAAACTGCCAGCAGGGCATGTCCTGGGGCAGGATATCGTTCATCCCCCGAATGGCGGTTATTTCACTCACATACGCTCCAGTGCACGACGCCGTCAATCAGGTGGTTGATCTGGCAATCAATTGTTCTTCCAACGCAGCGCGCTCCTGCTCCAGTTCGGTGGCGCGCTTGCGGATCACCTCTTCGAGATGATCGATAAAATCCTCGTTACTGATTTTGTGATGCGGCTCGCCATCGACATAGATTAAGTTATTAGGTGTGGCCCCGGTCAGTCCCACGTCGGCTTCCCTGGCTTCACCAGGTCCGTTGACGATGCAGCCAATAACGGCCACATCCATGGGTGTGCGAATATCCTCAAGGCGCTGCTCCAGGATATTCATGGTACCTACCACATCGAAGTTCTGCCGCGAGCAACTGGGGCAGGCGATAAAATTGATCCCATTAGCGCGCAGCTGCAGGCTTTTTAAAATGTCGAAACCGACTTTGACTTCCTCGACCGGATCGGCCGCCAGCGAGACGCGCAGGGTATCACCGATACCATCCATGAGCAGCATGCCCAGTCCCACCGAGGATTTCACCGTACCACCGCGCAGACCACCAGCCTCCGTAATTCCCAGGTGCAGGGGTTGCTCAATCTGTTTGGCCAGCAGGCGATACGCCGCCACTGCCATAAATACACCGGACGCCTTCACGCTGACCTTGAACTCGGGATAGTTAAACTTGTCCAGGATATCGACATGGCGCAGGGCTGATTCGACCAATGCCTCAGGCGTGGGTTCACCGTACTTGCGCTGCAGGTCCTTACCCAACGATCCGGCATTCACCCCGATGCGTATCGGGATCCCTTTGTCCCGTGCGCTGTCGATCACCGCACGAACTTTGCTGTCGCGGCCGATATTGCCGGGATTGATACGCAGGCAATCAACGCCGTACTCAGCGACCTTGAGTGCAATCTTGTGATCAAAATGGATATCGGCCACCAGCGGTACTGTGACCTGCGCGCGAATCTGCCTGAACGCCTCGGCGGCATCCATGGTAGGTACCGAAATTCTTACGATGTCCGCACCCGCATAGGCTATGGCGTTCACCTGCGCTACCGTGGCTGCCACGTCACAGGTGTCGGTATTGGTCATACTTTGGACGCTGATCGGGGCATCGCCACCGACGGGGACATTGCCGACAAAAATCTGTCGGGACACACGGCGCTTGATTGGAGACTCAATCTTCATTTGTCACCTCCGGTAAACTGCAATGCGTCACCCGGATTTACGTGCATCTCACTATTATATGACGACGATGGCGACGGCCCACCCCGGTCCTCCTCCCACCACCAGAGCGCCAGGACCAGCAGCAGCAGGACACCCAGGCCAATCACGACACCAAGGCCCGTGCGCTGCAATTGCATCGGCCTGAACTCGACGCGCTTTTCCTTAGGTTGCGGCAGGGCGGGATTCACCTGATCGAAGATGGACAGCAGATGCCGTTCATCCAGGCCCAGCAGCCGTCCATAGGCTTTCACATAGCCGCGAGCGAAGGGCGGACTGCGCAAGGCCTTGTAGTCATCCCGCTCCAGGATAGCCACATAGTTGGGCATGAAATTGAGACGATCCGCCGCTTCTCGCTCAGACATACCCTGCGCGTTCCTGGCTTTTCTTAACAGCGTTCCAGGAGTGGTGAAGGCATCAAGCTGCAGCGTCTCATCAGTCACTTTTCGCGGTCCGCTGATACGCCTGGAATTCGGCTGATTTCGGGAATCGGTTGCTCAGGGCCATCGCGTAGCTCGCTTCGGAATCGCGATCTCCTGCAGATTGGGCCAGCCGGATACCCAACAACAGGCCTCGCGCAGACTGCTGGCGCGCCACAGCTCGATAGGTGGCATAGTACTCGCTCGCGGTTGCATAATCCCCTGCATCAAAGCGTATCTGGGCTAACTCCACCAGGGCCACCTGGTTAGTCCGGTCCATCGCCAGCGCCCGCACAAAGGATGCCTCGGCGCCCTCAGTGTCGAACAGTTTTAGCTGACACAATCCCAGGTTGACATACGCATTGGGGCGACCGGTGTAGAGGGTATCCTTTACCACCTCATCCAGTTGTTTTTGCGCATCTTTATAGCGCTCCTGGCTGTACAGAAAAGCCGCGTAATTATTGCGGGCCCGGGAGATATTTTTATTGCCCTGAGTGATGGCTTTTTTGAAGTTCTCTTCCGCCAGTTCATACTCGCCGGTGCTCTGATAGACCAGAGCAAACGCCTCGAAGACTTCCGGATTTTTGGCATCAATATCTTCGGCCAGCTTCAGATTGCGTTTGGCAGCTTCCCAGTTGCCCTCACCGATGTACTGCCGGGCGAGCGACAACCTCTCATCCATGGCTTTTTGGGGCGAGGCATCCTCGGTGAAGCCACCCTCGGTAGTCGTTATACACCCAGCCAGTATCGTGGTGCCCAGCAGTAGGACTAGGGACGAAATACATTTGATCATCACGGTCTGTCGTTTGAATAACATACCTACCCCACTGTGATTGTCTGCGCATCAATGGCCGCACGGTACCGTCCACTGCGGCCAGTGCGGTCCACCACTTGCCCGACCAATTGACCGCAGGCGGCATCGATATCATCGCCACGGGTCGTTCTGACCGTCACAATATAGCCCGCATCGACCAGCACTTGCCAGAAGCGCGATACTGTATTGCCACTGGGTCGTCGATAATCCGACTGTGCGAACGTGTTAAACGGGATGAGGTTGATCTTGCAGGGCACGTCCCGCAGCAGCTCGGCCAGTTCGCTGGCGTGCGCGCGCTGATCGTTAACACCTTCAATGAGGGTGTACTCGATGGTCACCACCCGACTTTTATCCTTTTGGGCGGCCATATAATTGCGGCAACTTTCCAGCAACATGGCAATCGGGTACTTGCGATTGATTGGCACCAGTTGGTTACGTAATTCATCATTGGGCGCATGCAGCGACACCGCCAGGGATACTTCGCTGACTTCGGCGAGGCGGTTCAGGGCGGGCACGACACCTGAGGTGCTCAGCGTCACTCGACGCTTGGACAAACCGTACGCCAGATCCTCCAGCATGAGGTCCATGGCCGCCACTACATTATCGAAATTCAGCAGGGGCTCACCCATACCCATCATCACCACATTGGTAACGACACGGCCATTGCCGCTCTGAAAGGCATCGTAGGACTTGATCGCCAACCACAGCTGGCCAATGATTTCTGCGGCCGTCAAATCACGCTGAAAACCCTGCTTTCCAGTGGAGCAGAAACTGCAATCCAGACTGCACCCCACCTGCGAAGATACGCACAGCGTGGCCCGGTTACCGGCGGGAATCAGCACCGTTTCAACCAGACCACCACCATCGACTCGAATCGCCCACTTGCGCGTACCATCGACGGAATCCTGCTGGCTGGCAATTTCAGGGGGCCTGACTTCGGCGACCTGCAGTAGCTTTTCCCGCAGCGTGCGACCGAGATTGGACATATCCTCAATCCGCGTGACGCCGCCATGGTGTATCCACTTCAGCACCTGTTGGGCCCGGAACTTCTTTTCACCCATAGCCACGAAGTACTGCTCCATCTGCACCCGGGACAAACCCAGCAGGTTGACCCTGCCGTGTTGCGGGTCGGCTTGGCTAGCTATAATGGCCGTGGCAGACATCGGTAATTGCTGGACCCCGAGCCTAGCGCTCGCAGATCTCGCTGGCGGCGAAAAAATAGGCAATCTCGCGAGCAGCCGACTCCGGCGAATCCGAACCGTGTACGGCATTCGCGTCGATGGAGGTAGCGAAGTCCGCGCGAATAGTCCCGGCGGCGGCGTCCGTCGGGTTGGTCGCTCCCATCAGTTCACGATTTTTCGCGATGGCGCCCTCGCCTTCCAGTACCTGCACCACGACAGGGCCCGACGTCATGAACTCGATCAGGGCGGGGAAGAAGGGGCGCTCCCGGTGTTCAGCATAGAACCCTCCGGCGACTGCATCGCTCAGGCGCAGCATCCTGGAGGCGACTATGCGCAGACCATTGGTCTCAAAGCGCGAGTAAATCTTGCCAATAACATTTTTGCCGACGGCGTCGGGTTTGAGAATGGACAGGGTACGTTCTACGGCCATGGGATATCTCCAGACAGGCTCACTTTGGGAAGCGCGCAAGTATACGGATTTTAGGCTGCGGTTTCACCTGCAAACCTGCTTCGCAGGCACATTCTTTTACTGTTAAATCATCGGTTTACCAAAGAGCAGGGCACCTTGGGGAGAGTAATCAGGCCCGTTCTTCAATCCAGGCGGTCTGAATGGCCTCAAGAACCTTCTCACCACAACGTTTGGGATCATCGTCAAAGTCCGGCAGTGCCAGCACCCAGTTGCGCAAATCCACGAAGTTGACAGCCAGCGGGTCCACGTCCGGGTGGGCCTCCAGCAACTCGATGGCAATGTCGTCAATATCTCTCCACTGCATGCGATCTCTCCCGATTAATGCTGCTCTGATACCATGTTGATGGTGTAGCGCGGAATCTCCACCACCAGGTCGTCCTCGCCAACCAACGCCTGGCAACTCAGGCGCGAGTCAGGCTCAAGACCCCAAGCCATATCGAGGTAATCATCCTCTAGTTCGTCGGGCTCCTGCAACGAGTCGTAACCCTCGCGCACGATCACATGGCATGTCGTGCAGGCGCAGGACAACTCACACGCGTGTTCTATTTCGATATGGTTGCGCAACAGGGCACGACAAATGCTCTCGCCGGGCAAGGCGTCGATCACAGCGCCTGCAGGGCAGAGATTTTCGTTGGGTAGCACTACGATTTTGGTCATCGGATCACCTCGTCATCCAGCGTATCCAGGGCTACCCCGGCCAGTGCCTCTCGAATACTCCGGTCCATGCGCCGCGTGGCAAAGGCTTCGCTATGGCGCCCCAGACGCTCCGTTTGTACCCGTATTGCATCTGCATCAGCGCCATCCAGCAGGGTCTGCAATTCTGTCATCTGAGTGGCAATCACCTCGTGCTCCTGAGGATTCAACAGTGCGTCGCCATCGACTGCCAGGGCCGACTTCAAGCCCTCCAGCAACTGCCAGGCCGCGAGACGCTGCTCCGCCAGTTGCCGCGCCAGCTTGTCTTCAACAGCATGGCTGAACGATGCCTGCAACATGCCGGCAATCTCATCGTCGCGCAACCCGAAAGAGGGCTTGACCGTGACACTGGCCTGGGCGCCCGTGATCTCCTCCCGAGCGGCTACATTGAGCAGTCCGTCCGCATCCACCTGAAAGGTCACGCGAATTCTCGCAGCCCCTGCCACCATCGGCGGAATACCACGTAACTCGAAGTGCGCCAGTGAACGACAGTCGCTGACCATTTCCCGCTCGCCCTGGACGATGTGCAGGGCGAGTGCCGTCTGGCCGTCTTTAAAGGTGGTGAACTCCTGTGCTCGACTCACCGGGATAGTGGTGTTGCGCGGCACAATTTTCTCCACCAGTGCGCCCATGGTCTCAATGCCTAGAGAGAGTGGGATCACGTCCAATAGCAGGAGGTCGCCCTCGGGGCGATTGCCCACGAGGATATCCGCCTGCAGCGCGGCGCCCAGGGCCACCACCTGATCGGGGTCGATGTCGACAAGGGGGGCACGCTGAAAAAACTCGGCCACCGCCTCCCGCACCAGAGGAACTCGGGTGGACCCACCCACCATAACAATATTATCGATACCCGATTCCAGTTGGGCGTCGCGCAGGCAACGGCGACAAGCGCGCAGCGTGCGCTTCACCAGCGGCAAAATCAGGTGTTCAAAGTTCTCTCGTGTGACGCGGATCGACCCGCCCACGGGCAGCACTCCGGTGAGGTCAAGGTCCACCGCAGGGGCAGTAGACAGCAGCTCCTTGGCAGCGCGCGCTGACGCCTGCAGCTGTCGATACTGGCCGGCGGCCAGAACGGGCGCGCCGGATTGCTGCAAAACCCAATCGGCCAATGCGGCGTCCATGTCATCGCCACCCAGAGCAGTATCACCGCCAGTGGCGAGGACCTCAAACACGCCCTTGTGCAAACGCAAAATGGAAATATCGAACGTACCACCCCCGAGGTCGTACACCGCTATTACGCCCTGCTCCGCGCTATCCAGACCGTAGGCAACCGCAGCAGCGGTAGGCTCATTCAGCAGGCGTAGCACCCGCAATCCAGCAAGTGTTGCTGCATCCTTGGTGGCCTGGCGCTGTGCTTCATCGAAGTATGCCGGCACCGTGATCACCGCCCCATCGATGTCCCCGCCCAGGGTAGCCATCGCACGCTGGCGCAGGACCCGCAGAATGTCTGCGGAGACCTCAACCGGGCTGAGCTCTCCGCCACTGGTCACAAAACGCACCAATCCCTCGTCGCCCTCGGCGAGATGGTAGTGCGAGCGCTGCGCATCAATACGTGCGTCCTTGCTGCCGCGCCCCATAAAACGCTTTACCGACATCAGGGTATCGGCTGGATGCAGCGCTGCAAGCACTAGTGCGCGCGAGCCCACCAGTGGCGCACCCGCATGCGTATAGTTGACCACGGACGGCAACATCAGCTCCCCGTGCTCATCAGGCAGCACAGCCGAGCGGCCACCACGTACCGTAGCAACCAGCGAATTGGTCGTACCCAGATCAATACCGACAGCGCGCTTGACCTGATGCGGCAGCGGCGATTGTCCTGGTTCGGCGATGTGCAGTAGCGCCATGTTTAGCTCTGTTAATCCTATTTATCCAGCAGTCGAGACTCGATCTGCTCGGCTTCCTCTAGCAGTTTGTCCAGATATTGCATTTTGACACAGGCACTGGCGGCAGGGGACAGTTCCCCCACTGAGTACGCCTGGGAAAATTGACTTTGCAGTATGGCGATGTCCCCGCTGATTTCGGTAACCAGATGCTCCAGTACGGATTCTGGATCAATAAGGCCTTCCATTGACTCGAGTTTTTCGCGCAATTCCATCTGGGTAATCAGGAAACCACCGTCGATATGCTGACCGGCTATACTTTCCCTGCTCATACCAGACAGTTCCAGCAGATAGAGCGCTCTGGGCAGCGGTTTGCGCAGTGTGACATAGGCCTCGTTGATCAAGGCAGAGTACTGCACTGCCAGCCGCTGTTCGTGTGCCGAGGCACCAGCGTAGCGATCCGGATGCAGCTCCCTCTGCAATTGCCGGTAGCGAGCACCCAGTTGCGCTAGGTCGAGCGCAAAGTCCACCGGCAGGCTAAACAGCTGGAAGTAATTTTTTTTGAAGTCAGTTAAGGGCATACCGGGAGCGTCACAGCGCCAACCTTAAACGGTGAAACTCTCCCCACAGCCGCATTCGGCCGAGACATTGGGATTGCGAAACTGCAAGCCTTCATTCAATCCTTCGCGCACGAAATCCAGTTCCGTACCGTCCAGATACACCATACTCTTGGGATCGATAAACACCTTGACCCCGTGATCTTCAAACACCTGGTCCTCGGGCTGCATTTCGTCTACAAATTCCAGAACGTACGCCATACCAGAGCAACCAGAGGTAGTGACACCCAACCGCAGACCCAAGCCCTTACCCCGGGCGTGCAATTGCCCCGCGACATGTTTTGCTGCTGCTTGCGTTATGCTTACACTCATACTAGCGCCGGCTCCGCTTGTCTCGCAGGTCCTTGACCGCCGCCTTGATTGCGTCCTCGGCCAGCACCGAACAGTGAATCTTCACCGGCGGCAGCGCCAGCTCTTCAGCAATCTGGGTGTTGCGAATCTGTTCGGCCTCGTCGAGATTCTTGCCTTTCACCCACTCGGTCAGCAGCGAACTCGAAGCAATCGCCGAACCACAGCCATAGGTCTTGAACTTGGCATCCTCGATGATACCGTCTGCATTGACTCGGATTTGCAGTCGCATGACGTCGCCGCACGCTGGCGCGCCCACCATGCCGGTTCCCACGTTTTCATCGTCGGCATCAAGCTTGCCCACGTTGCGGGGGTTTTCGTAGTGATCTAATACCTTTTCGCTGTATGCCATGATCGTCTTCCTCCAATTGGAATTAGTGGGCAGCCCATTCAATGCTGTCCAGGTCTACACCATCCTTGTACATGTCCCACAAGGGGGACAGCTCCCGTAACTTTTCCACTGCGCCGCGCAATTGTGCTACCGCAGTATCCACATTGGCCTCCGTGGTGAAACGGCCGAAGCTGAAGCGCAGGGAACTGTGCGCCAACTCATCATTGAGGCCCAGTGCCCGCAGCACATAGGACGGCTCCAGACTGGCTGAGGTGCAGGCGGAGCCGCTGGATACCGCCAGATCCTTGAGCGACATGATCAGTGATTCGCCTTCGACAAACGCGATGCTGACGTTCAACGCGCCCGGTAGACGGTGCACATCGTCGCCATTGATATACACTTCCTCTATATCCTTGATGCCATCCCAGAATCGCTGGCGCAGTGCCTGCAGCTGTATGGCCTCCTGAGCCATCCCTTCGCGCGCCACCTGGGCGGCCTCCCCCATACCGACGATTTGATGAGTGGGTAGGGTACCGGAACGCATACCGCGCTCGTGTCCACCACCATGCATTTGAGCCTCCAGTCGCACGCGCGGCTTGCGCCGTACATAGAGCACACCAATGCCCTTGGGTCCGTACATTTTGTGGCCGGACATCGACAGCAGGTCGACTTTCATCTGCTCCATATCAATGACCACTTTGCCCGCGCTTTGGGCTGCATCAACGTGGAACAGTACACCGGCGTTGCGCGTGACTTCACCGATTGCGGCAATGTCATTAACTGTGCCGATCTCGTTGTTGGCGTGCATGATGCTAACCAGGATAGTGTCCTCACGCAGGGCGGCGGCGACAGCTTCGGGACTGATCAGACCCTTGGGACTAGGATCCAGATAGCTAACTTCGAATCCTTCACGCTCCAGATGGCGGCAGGTATCCAGCACCGCTTTGTGTTCAATCTTGGAGGTGACAATATGCTTACCTTTCTTCCCGTAGAAGTGGGCCACCCCCTTGATCGCAAGGTTATCTGACTCGGTCGCGCCCGAGGTCCAGACGATTTCCCTGGGATCGGCGTTGAGCAGGTCGGCGACTTGACGACGCGCATTCTCCACAGCCTCCTCCGCTTTCCAGCCATAGAGATGGGAGCGCGATGCGGGGTTGCCAAAATTGCCCTCAATAGACAGACAATGAACCATCTTCTCCACCACGCGCGGATCCACCGGGGTGGTCGCCAGATAGTCAAAGTAAATCGGTTTTTGCATACTGCTATCGCTCCGTAAACTAATGCGCGTGCGCCTTCCGGTTAAATTTCTGCCAGGGACAGTGTGGCGCCCCGGTGGCTGCGCGCTGTCTGGCGCGCCGCAATGCTCTGGACTTCCCTCCGCTCCACCAGATCGGACAGGCTGATCTGGCTAAGGAAACCATGAATCTGATCACTCAGGTCACACCATAAATGATGGGTAAGGCATACCTCGCCCTGCTGGCAATCGGCGCTGCCGCCGCAGCCGGTGGCATCTACTGTCTCGTTTACCGCGTCGATGATCTGGGCCACAAATATTTCACGCCCGCTGCGACTGAGACGATAGCCTCCACCGGGACCCCGCACACTGCTGACCAGATTATTGCGTCGTAACTTGGCGAACAGCTGCTCCAGATAGGACAGTGAGATATCCTGCCGTCCAGAAATATCCGCCAGGCTAACGGGGCGAGCAGCGCCGTGCAGGGCCAGATCCAGCATCGCGGTTACCGCATACCTGCCTTTAGTGGTGAGTCGCATCATTCGTCTCCTGTACAGTAAGGCTTTACTATGCAATAACCAACTAAATTGGTCAACTATAAAACCTACTGTTTATGTCGGGTAAAGACGTCCTATGGCCCGCCCTTGCGCGTCCTTGCAACCCATTTTTGGGTCTCGGTGAGGATACCTCGCAGTATGTTGACCTCCATCTCGTCGAGGCGAACCCTGCTGTATAAACGCCGCAGACGGGACATCAACTGGCGGGGCGCGGCCGGATCCAGAAACTCTACATCGACCAGGGTTGCTTCGAGATGGGTATAAAAACGCTCTATGTTGTCGTGCGAGGCAAAGGGTGCATCCCAGTTTTCCTGGCCCGCAAACGGCGCTGCGGGTGACGCCAGCTGCATCCGCAGCTCATAAGCAACTATTTGCACAGCCATGGCCAGATTCAGCGAACTATAGGACTGCGAGGTGGGAATATTGAGGCGCAGGTTACACAGCTGAAGTTCCTCATTGGTCAGGCCCCGATCCTCCCGCCCAAACAGCACCGCAACCTGCTCGTGCGATGAAGCCCGCGCCATGTGTTCGGCGCATTGGCGCGCGTCCAGCAACGGCCACGGAATATGTCGCTCTCGCGCACTGGTCCCCACCACGAACTGACAGTCCCCGATCGCGGCCTCGAGTGTCGGGACCACCACCGCCGCATCCAGGATGTCGGTGGCCGCTACAGCCCGCCCACGCGCTTGCTCATTCGGATAATCTCGCGGAGCGACCAGATAAAGACGCGTGAGGCCCATATTTTTCATCGCACGTGCCACGCCCCCGATATTACCGGGATGGCTGGTATTGACCAGTACGATGCGAATATTGTCCAGGTTCATTGATGGGCTTCCAGACTGCCAGAGCAACGCGATGCTCAGCCCAATAATGGCTTGACCACCTGCAGCACCGCTTTGAAACACTTGGGGTTACCGCAGACGATATTGCCGGACTCCAGATAATTGTCAGAGGCATCGATGTCCGCGACCAACCCCCCCGCCTCACGCACCAGCAACACACCGGCGGCAATGTCCCACTGCGCCAATCCAATCTCCCAGAACGCGTCCAGACGACCCGCCGCGACATAGGCCAGATCCAACGATGCCGCGCCAGCACGGCGGATACCGGCACACTGTGAGGCCAGCACTTCGATAGATTTAGCGTAGGGCACCAATTTGTCGTCACAGTGATTCTTGAACGGGATGCCCGTACCCAACAGGGCACCATCCAGGCTGGCCAGATCGCTCACGCGAATACGGTGGCCGTTGAGTTGTGCGCCGCGACCCCGCGAGGCCGTAAACTCCTCATGTCGCACCGGATCCACCACCACCGCATGCTCAATCTTACCGCGGTGCATGCAGGCGATAGACACCGCATAGTGGGGAATGCCCCGAATAAAATTGGTGGTGCCGTCCAGCGGGTCGATGATCCAGCGATACTCGGCCTCCGCGCTCCCGATGAGGCCACTTTCCTCACCGAGGATCGCATGGTCGGGAAAGGCCTTTTGCAAATGGTAGATGATCTCGCGCTCGGCATTGATATCCACTTCGGTGACGAAATTATTCACCCCTTTGGCCTTTACTTCAAAGCGATGCAGCTCATCGGATGCCCGCACGATATTTTCCCCGGCCTTGCGGGCGGCGCGCAACGCAATATTGATCATTGGTTCCATAGGTCTTTCCTGAGGATCGGGTTAGGGGGCGCCGTCGTCTTGCTCAACGCCTTCCTTGACGGGGAGGATGAGGTCTTCCTTGGTCGCACCCATCAGCAACGCGGCGGTCGAAGCGACATAGATGGATGAATAGGTGCCCATCGTGATGCCCACGATCATCGCAATCGAAAAGCCGAAGAGCATATCACCCCCGAACAGCGCCAACGAAATCACCGTAAGCAGTGTGATTCCCGAGGTTACCAGCGTGCGGTCCAGGGTTTCGGTAATTGAGATGTTCATCACCTCGGTCGGTTCTGCACGCCGCAGTTTGCGAAAATTTTCCCGAATGCGGTCGAACACCACGATAGTGTCATTGATGGAGAACCCGATGATCGCCAATATCGCCGCCAGCACCGTCAGGTTAAATTCCATGCCGGTCAACGAGAAAAAACCCAGGGTAATGATCACGTCGTGTATGAGGGCCGCTACTGCACCGATACCGAATTTTAACTGGAAACGAAACGCCACATAGAGCGTAACCAACGCCAGTGATAGCAGCATGGCAAGACCACCCTGCTCGCGCAGCTCATCGCCGACCTGGGGCCCAACGAACTCGATACGGCGCACTTCCACCTCTCCTGCGAAAGCCTCC
The DNA here is from genome assembly GCA_031409615.1 of Haliea sp. Taxonomy (GTDB): domain Bacteria; phylum Pseudomonadota; class Gammaproteobacteria; order Pseudomonadales; family Halieaceae; genus Marimicrobium. The sequence goes on from JANNXP010000226.1 coordinate 44,530, forward strand.
TGCAGGACGCCCAGCAAGGCCGAGCCCTGCTCGTCCGAAAAGCCCAGGGGAAGGCGGATCAGTACGTCCTGATCGCTGCCGTAGCTGGTCACAATTGCACCGGCATGACCGTTTGACTCAAGCGTGCTGCGAATGGTGTCGAGGTTTGCAGTGCCACTGTAGTGAACCTCGACCAGGGTGCCGCCGGTAAAATCCAGACCCCAGTTGAGCTGTCGGGTTGCGAGTGAAACAATAGAAACGATTAGCAGCAGCGCTGAAAATAGAATTGCCAGGCCACTCTTGCTTTGGCCCATAAAATTGATCACTTTCATGGCTGACGACCCCCGATAGATAACTTCTGTACACGCCGCCCACCATAGATAAGGTTGATCTGGGCGCGGGTAACCGTGATTGCCGTAAACATGGAGATGAGGATACCGACCGATAGAGTAATCGCGAAGCCTTTGATCGGCCCGGTACCTACGGCATAGAGAATCACAGCAATAATCAGAGCCGTCAGGTTAGAGTCCTGAATAGTGATAAATGCGCGCTCAAAGCCTGCATGAATGGCCATCTGGGGTGACACTCCTCTTCTTAGTTCTTCGCGTATCCGCGCAAAGATCAGCACATTGGCATCGACCGACATCCCCATCGTCAACACAATGCCGGCGATGCCCGGGAGCGTCAGTGTGGCCCCCAGTAAGGACATGGCTGCCACCAGTAAAATCAGGTTAAAGGTCAGGGCAACAACGGCGGCTACACCAAAAACCCTGTAGTAGACCATCATGAATAGCGCCACAAATGCCAGCGCGTAATAGGTAGCCTGGAGACCCATGCGAATATTTTCAGCCCCCAGTGATGGCCCAATAGTCCGCTCCTCAACAAAAGAGATGGGCGCTGCGAGGGCGCCCGCACGCAGCATCAGGGCAAGTTCCGAGGCCTCTGGCTGGCTGTCCAACCCGGTGATCTGAAACTGTGCACCCAGGGCCGACTGGATGACCGGTGCCGTGAGCAGTTTTTTCTCATCGTAAGGAACCTTTACGACCACTTCGGCGCCGTCTGCGCCGACCTCGTAGCGGGTACGGTATTTGCGTTCGATAAACAGCACGCCCATGCGCCGCTTGATATTGTCGCGGGTGGCCCGGGACATCAGGTTACCGCCTTCACTGTCCAGGCTAATTTGCACATTGGGCTGCCCGTTCTGGTCGAAACTGGCCTGGGCGTTGGAGACGCGCTCACCGGTGATAATGACATCGCGCTCCAGCCACTCACTCGTGCCCTCGCGGTCTGCACTGCGGTACTCAAACCGCTGCTTATCGGACGCAGCAGCATCCATATTAGCCACCAGCCTGAACTCCAGGTTGGCCACCTTGCCCAGTATCCGCTTGGCCTCCGCCGTATCCTGGATGCCGGGCAGTTCAACCACGATACGGTTTTTGCCCTGGCGCTGCACCAGCGGTTCGGATACACCCAGCTCATTGACACGATTGCGCAGCGTGGTCAGGTTCTGGCCTACAGCGTAATCGGCGATCTCCTTGCGGGACTGCTCCGACATGGCCGCTGTCAGATTCCAACTGTCGCTCTGGTCAATGCGCTCTATAACCAGTTCGGGGCTATTCTTGGCGATAAGATCCCGCGCCTGTTCGCGCGCCGCTGCGCTTTGGAAACGGGCCTCTATCGCGCCCTGCGGATTTTGGGTGACAAAGCCGCGAATACGCTCTTCCCGCAGCATCCGCTTGGTGTCATTGAAATAGGTTTCCATGCGGCGCGCTACCGCCGCATCCATATCCACTTCCAGCACGAAGTGCACGCCGCCGCTGAGATCCAGTCCCAACTTCATCGGCTGCGCACCGTACTTACTGAGCCAGTCCGGAGTGGTGGGCGCCAGGTTAAGTGCGACAATGAAGCCATCGCCAAGCGCGCGGTGAACAGCGGCCTGGGCTACCAGTTGTTGATCTGCATCGGTCAGGCGCAGCAGAGCATTGCGGCCATTGGGATCGATGACCGCACCAAAATGGTCGATACCAGCCGCGTCCAGTGCGGTTAGTGCCAGCCCCAGCGTTTTATCATCGATGAGTTGAGTGCTGCTCTCCCCGGTGATTTGCAGGGCCGGGTCAGGCTTATACAGGTTGGGCGCCGCATAGAAAAGTCCAAAAAGCAGCACAAACAGTACGAGGAGGTATTTCCACAGTGGGTAGGTATTCAGCATAGCGTCGCTCTAACTGGCAAACAGGATGGGGTAGCATGGTCTGCTCCCCTTTGAAAAGTGCGCCATTATAAATAAACGTGCCGCGGTCACAAGCGGAGTTTCTTGGGGCATTCTTATCCCAACCAGCGCCTGGCGTTACGGAACAGGCGCAGCCAAGCGCCGTCTTCACCCCACTGCGCGGGCGCCCAGGAATTCTGCACTGTGCGATAGACCCGCTCCGGGTGCGGCATCATGATCGTGGCGCGCCCATCCAGGCTGGTCAGCCCGGTGATACCCAGTGGCGAGCCGTTGGGATTGGCGGGATACCGCTCCGCTACCGACAGGTCGCTTTCGAGATACCGCAATGCCACTGTGCCACTGGCTTCACAAGCGACCTGCGCCTGCAGGTCAACAAACTGGGCGCGGCCCTCCCCGTGTGCCACCACAATGGGCAGGTGTGAACCCGCCATATCCGACAACACTATCGACGGGCTGGACTCCACCCTGACCAGTGCCAGGCGAGCCTCGAATTGTTCTGATCGATTGCGCACAAAGCGCGGCCAATGTGCCGCACCGGGGATCAGCTCTTTGAGCGCGGAAACCATCTGGCAACCGTTGCACACACCCAGCGTAAAAGTGTCATCGCGCCGAAAAAACGTACTAAAGCGCGCGCGCACCACGTCATTGAACACTATGCTTTTAGCCCAACCTTCACCTGCGCCCAGCACATCGCCATATGAAAAACCGCCGCAGGCCACCAGACCTTTGAACTGCGCCAGATCAGTGCGACCACTGAGAATATCGCTCATGTGCACATCATACGGTGCAAAGCCCGCGCGGTAGAAAGCAGCGGCCATTTCCACGTGACCGTTGACCCCTTGCTCACGCAGGATCGCCACGCGCGGGCGCACGCCGGTGGCAATAAAGGGCGCACTGATGTCCGCCGCGGCATCGTAGCTCAATGCCGCAGAGAGGCCGGGATCATCCGCTGTATGACGCTCGTACTCCTCCCGCGCACAGTCGGGATGGTCACGCAGAGACTGAATCTCATAGCTGGTGCGCGCCCACAGTTGCTGCAGGCGCGCACGGCTATCGCACAGCACCACCTGAGCATCATCCGTCACAGTGACCGTATCACCGGTGACCGCCGTCCCTATCACGTGCAAACAGTCTTGCAGACCCAATGCTGTTGCGCGCGACCGAAAGTTATGCAAGTGCGATGCGGCGATCTGCAGCACGGCACCGACTTCCTCATTAAATAAGGTATCCAGCGCAGCGCCGGACAGACTAGAGAGTTCGATGTCCAGACCGCATCGACCGGCAAAGGCCATTTCCAGCAGCGTCACCAACAGGCCGCCATCAGAGCGATCGTGGTAGGCCAATACCTGACGCTGTGCCAGAAACTCCTGCACCAACATGAAAAGCGCCTTGAGATCTGCCGCACTGCGCATGTCCGGCGCGGTGGCGCCGGTCTGGCCGCAGGCCTGGGCCAGTGCTGAGCCACCCAGTCGATTGGCACCGCGCCCGAGGTCCAGGAGCACCAGTACCGCATCCGCCTCGGGCTGCAATTGCGGCGTGACTGACAGGCGCACATCGACCACCGGAGAAAACGCGGAAACAATCAGCGACATCGGAGCTGTAACACATTTCTCCTGCTCATCCTCACGCCAGGTGGTGCGCATGGACATGGAGTCTTTACCGACCGGAATCGTAATTCCCAGTGCCGGACAGAACTCCATACCCACTGCGCGCACCGTATCAAATAGCGTCTCATCCTCCGCGCCGTAGCCTGCGGCGCACATCCAGTTGGCCGACAACTTGATATCCCGAATATCCGCGATCGCGGCGGCAGCGATATTGGTGATGGCTTCGGCCACCGCCATGCGTCCCGAGGCAGGGCCGTCAATCAGGGCTAGCGGGGTGCGCTCGCCCATGGCCATGGCCTCCCCGACAAAGGCATCATAGGACACCGTCGTCACGGCGCAATCCGCCACCGGCACCTGCCACGGCCCCACCATCTGGTCACGCGTCACCATGCCCGTTACCGAGCGATCACCAATCGTGATGAGGAAACTTTTGCTGGCGACACTGGGCATTTGCAGCACCCGTTCTGCCGCCGCCGGGACAGTAATATCAAGATGCAATGCCGGGTGCACAACGGCCGTCCTTCGAATCTCTCGACTCATACGCGGAGGCTTACCGAACAACACCGACATTGGCATATCTACCGGCTCATTTCCGAAATTGCGGTCGGTAAGTTGCAAGTGCATAGCTGCAGTTGCCTCGCCCACCACGGCGAAGGGACAGCGTTCCCGCCGACAAATCGCTTCAAAGCGCGCCAGGTTCTCTGGCTCCACCGCCATCACATAGCGCTCCTGGGACTCGTTACACCAGATCTCCAGGGGCGACATGCCCGGCTCGTCATTGGGAACGTTGCGCAATTCAAAACGCCCGCCACGCCCGCCATCTTTCACCAGTTCGGGAAAGGCATTGGACAAGCCACCGGCGCCGACATCGTGGATAAAGGCAATGGGGTTGTCCTCCCCCAGTTGCCAGCAACGGTCTATTACTTCCTGGCAGCGTCGCTCCATCTCCGGGTTCTGGCGCTGCACGGACGCAAAATCCAGGTCCGCGTGACTCTGCCCGCTCGCCATGGAAGACGCTGCACCACCCCCCAACCCGATCAGCATCGCCGGGCCACCGAGAACAATCAGTTTGGCCCCGGGGAAATACTCGCCCTTTTCGACGTGCTCTTGCCGAATATTGCCGTAGCCACCGGCGATCATGATGGGTTTGTGGTAGCCACGCACTTCCATGCCGTAACACCCGGCGCTGCCATTTCAAAGCTGCGGAAGTAGCCGCAAAGATTAGGGCGACCGAATTCATTATTGAACGCCGCAGCACCCACAAATTGCGCGCCCGCAAAGGCCCAACTGACGCCAACATAAGTTGCAAAGAAAACCACAAGTTCGGTGGCACGCGGGCTGGCGCTGAAAACGCCTGCAATGTGGTTGCGCAATGCGAAAATGATCAGCGATACAATTATTGTGTAGACCGCAGAAAACATCATGCCGTCGCGCAACGCTTGACGCACACGATCAAAATTCTTGGCCCCAAAATTCTGTCCAATCACCGGACCAACCGAGCCTGAGAGCGAAAATATCACCCCAAAAGCAACTGGCACCAATCGCCCAACAAT